>DASZXJ010000061.1:0-44553 GCA_035545895.1 Tepidisphaeraceae bacterium
AAAACCCGCCGCAAGCGGCGAGGCTAAAATGAATCAATTTCGAATTGACCCATTATCGAATAGTCAACATAATCAACCGGCGGCCTGTGCCGATATGCTCGGGTGAGACGCGTCATTCAAGGCGCGATATTGCTCGATCAAAGACAGCTCTTCGGGGGCGATGCGGAGACTCGACCAGTCCGCTTCGCCCCCGCTGTGTTTGGGTTCGACAAGTGAAACGACAAACCGCCTGCGGTTCTTCGAGCGAACCACGCCGGATGTGTAATAGGCGCTGAAGAAAAACTTCCAGCCTGCCCCTTCGTTGCGGTAAATCAGGTCGGTGACTCGCACATCACTGGCGCCCAGCACGGGCAAGTGCCTTGCGATGCGATCGGACAAACCCAAAACATCGCGCGCGCTGTATTGCATTCCCCATTGACGCGCCAGCTCGCCAAGCTGGGACTTGCGCCGGCGCGAGGCGACGCCTTCCCATAGATAAGCCAGCAGCGTGATCAACACCGCGATGGCCAGCAAGAGCAACGGAGAAATCAGTTGTGTTGCCATGACAAATCAGGGTCCGAACGGTTGGTCCGCGGTCTGGGTGGTGGGCAGCGGCGGCGTGTAGCGAATCCCGTAATACGGCTGGACCGGCACCAGATATGCGTCCATCCATTCCACGACCGTGCGATAACGCACGTCATCCTTGTTCCGGAAGATCGGCTGAATGAGATGTCCTCGAACCGGCGGATGGTCGAATTCCCCAATCGTCGAAGGCAGGCCAAAGCTCGCGAGCAGCGAACGGTCGCCATGCCCGCGCTCGATCAGCCGCTGAACGCGCTGTTGAAAGATGCCGGTCGCTCCTTCGTTGCCCTTCTGATAGCTCTGCAATATGTAAAAATTTGTATAAGCAACTGTTTCATTTTCCGGCGGCGAAAGAAGCATGAACCCGCCACCGGCATTGGCGCCATGACAGCCGACCGTTGCACAATTCTGCATCACCAGCGGCTGAATTTGCCGCCTGAAAACCACCATCGAATCCGGATCCGAAGTCACATGCACCTGCAAACGCATCGATTCATCTCCGTTGGCCAGAATTCGCTGCGCCTGGTCCAGCGGAGCAAGCTGATTGAAATCCGGGAACGGAATATTCTGGCTGTCGGCGAAACGTTTCTTGACGTCGCCGTCAAATCGAACCCGGGCGGATGAATCGTTGGCCCGCAATTCGCGGCGGCGAATGTTTTCGATATCCGCCGGCGTAAGCAGCGCATGGTCCACCGGCGCGGCAACCACCGCCGGCCTTGCGACCGTCGGCGCAGGGGCTTCTGGCACTGCCGCCTTGGCGCGTTCAGCGCGAATCTGGCTGACCACCGTGTTCAACATGTCGATCGCATCTTTATTATTTGGATCGATCGCAACCGCGCTTTCCGACGCGTTCTGGGCCAGGTCATATCGGCGGCGGCCGAATGCCTCCCGCGCCATCGTGATCCGCCCGGCGACATCCTTTGGATCGAGTTTGCTCAGCCGATCGCGAAAATCCTGCTCGTAATCGCCCGCGCGCTGGATCAACTGCACATCGGTTTTGGGAATGACGGTATCCACGCCATGAATCGTGACCGTGACGCTGGTCGTGGTTTCCTTGACGTCCCCTTCAAACGTGCTGCCATCCTTGGTTTTGACAATTCCTTGATCGGCAAAAAGCACCGAGGCTGCAAGTCCCGCAGCCGCCAGAGTTGCCCACCATGCGGGTCGCTTCATAGGTGTGTCCTCTCGAGCCATGTTAGATGCGAGTTGCGGGTTGGGCAAATATCGCGAGATGGTTAAACACAATTTCTCTCGTTCGGCACATCCCGCTTAAGCGGGACGTGCCTACAACGGACGCACGTGTCCATCGCCATGCCCACTGGATTTTCCCCAAATCCCCGGAATCGCTTTTTTACAATTCGGACACAGTCCATCAGCGCCCACCTGATTGCATTTCACGAGAAATCCCTGTCGTTCGATGACCGTTGCATTGCAGTGATGGCAACGCGTGTTCTCCCACTGACCGACCATGCCGGGCAAATTCCCCGGATAGAGATACTTCAAACCGGCGGCCTGCCCGTATTCAACGATCTTCATCAAGTCATCAACGGTCGTATGCCGCCAGCCATCGGTCATTTTGTAATCGGGATGAAACGCCGTCATGTGCCACGGCATGAGCGGATCGACGCTGGCCAGAAAGTCCGCCATGCGCTTCAGGTCATCTGAGTTGTCGCTAAAGCCGGGAATCACCAGCGTGACAATCTCCACCCAGAACCCGCGAGCTTTGAGCATCCTGATGGTGTCGATGACGTTCTCCATCACGCCGCCGAGTTCGCGATAGTGTTTATCATCGAACGTTTTCAGATCGACCTTGTACGCTTCAACGTAAGGCCGAATGAAGTCGAGCACCTGAGGCGTGCCATTGCCGTTGCTGATATACGCACACTTCAGTCCGCGCGCCTTGGCCTCCTGAAAAACCGCGACCGCCCATTCGCTGGTGATTAAAGGCTCGTTATAACTCGATGCAATCACCGGCGCGCGATTCTGGATCGCCAGATCAACCAATTGCTTAGGCGTACACAACCGCGCCGGCGCGACGGCCTTGGGATCGCGTAGCATCTGGCTGGTCACCCAGTTCTGACAATATCCGCAGTGATAGTCACACCCGAGCATGCCGAATGTCAGCGCATCCGAACCCGGCAGAACATGAAAGAAAGGTTTCTTTTCAATCGGATCGCACGCCAGCGCCCCGACATATCCGTAAGGCACAAGCAGGCGTCCATTGTCATTAAAACGAACTCGACACACCCCATCACGGCCGGGTTTGATTAAACAGCGATGCCCGCAGGCAAAGCACTGGATCGCACCCTCTTCCTTGCGCTGGATCAACGCCTCAGCCGCAGGTACGCTATGCTGGTGAAGCATCCGCTTCAGGTCGAGCAGGCGTTGTTTATCATCAAGTTGTTCCAGCGAAACCGTCATCGCTTGTCTACTGAAATTTTCGGTAGTTACGTATTTTCATGTGACACGGGCTTTCAGCCCGTGCGCATGGGGCTGAAAGCCCATGTCACTTCCAAATTTTAGGCCGCGCCCCACAAGTGGGGCCGCTAAACTTGTGTGTCTGAAATATATTTCGCGTACGCCTCCTTCAATTGCGGCAGTTCGTACATCCCATCATGCACCAGCACGCGATATTGCAGGCGCAGTTTGTCATCGGCTGAGACTTTCATGGGTTCGTTGAACAAAATGGCTGCGTTGAAATAGTGGCCCGGCCCGGTGCCGCCGTACCAGGGAGTGGGATGTCTTGGATTTTCCGGGTGGTCTAAAATCGCGATGCCTCCAAACTGATCGAATCCGCCATCGAGTTTGCCGGAGAGATCGCACCAGTCGGCAATGACCGGCGTGGGACGATTGCTCGTCGTGCCGTCTGAAAACAGCAGCCGCGATTCCTGCCAGTTGCGATTGCCGCGGAACGTCAGCCCGCTGTAACCGCCCCACGTGCCATTATATGGAGTTCGGTCGAGCAGCACATCGACCTGCGGCTTGAGGATGAACGTGAAATCGAGCAGGTATGAACCCGAGTCGATGGGCTTGTAGGTGAATAGCCGCTGTTCGTGAAAGACGATGGTTTTTTCATCGGGCCGAGTCCAGTCGAGCGTGCTGAACACGCCAATCTGCCCATCCGCACCATGCGTGACAGTCGGCGGCACACGAGTCTTTTGTGTTCCGAAGCCGGGTTCGTTTTCCTCCCAGAAATTTTCGCCGTTGATGAATTTGATTGAAAACCAAAGCCCACGATGCCAGAAGTGGTCGTGCGGTTCAAAAATGCTGAGCACATGACCCGCCGGCGTGCACAGCGGATGAAAAAACGGCTTGGGCTTGCCGCCATACACATACCGCCACAGCGGCAATTCGCGATGGGGGTTACGCAACTCGATCGAAGTTCCGAGATCATGCTTGAGAATCATGTTCATGATTGTACCGATCCAATTACGGAATTCGGAAAGTGCTTTCGGAAATCACTCCCCACGCCCACGACGGTGCCGCAGAAATTCCCCACGGCGACGCCGTGGGCGTTCAGAATACCATCTCCCCCTTTCTCCTCGTCCATATCGCGCGCAACTCCATCACCCCTAAAAACGATAGGTTCTGACGCCAACTTTAATTTTCCGGGGATTTATGAATTAAATCAGCACGGTGCAAATGACCTTGCGGCGGCGTGGCCGGGTATCGAAATCAATCAAAACCACCTGCTGATATTCGCCCGTCAGCAGTTTACCGTTGGAAATGGGAACGGTGATGCTTGGCCCGAACAGGGATGCGCGGATGTGGCTGTGGCCGTTGTCGTCGTGCCAGGTGGCTTCATGGTCGTATTTGTCATCGTCGGGGACCAGCTTCTGGAACATGCGGGGCAAGTCGTGCTTGATCAGGCCGGGCTCAAATTCGACCGTGGTGAGCGCAGCCGTGCTGCCGGCAATAAACAGGTGAACCACGCCATCTCCCTGCACATCCTTGAGCTTGGCTTGCAGCTCAGGGTTGAGGTTGATGATGTCGCTATCCCCTTCGGTCGATATTTCGATGGTAAACCGTTTCATCGGCGCGGTTCTTACGAATTGGTATCATCAGACCATGCCGACGCGACGGAGGCAAGTGCTATGCACGTTGATATCTGGACTCAGCCGCTTGCGGCTTAGCGCAACGGGAATTTTCCCAGCGTCGCGCTTAGCGGCAAGCGGTGTTGCTCTGATTCTTGTCCTGACGACTGCGGTTTGCGGCGCCCCGGCGCGCGGTCCATACGCAACTCAACTCGCGGCAGAGTGCGATGCGTTAATCCAAGCCGCGGTCAGGCGCCCGTTCGGATGGGCCTGGGATAACGTGCCCCCCACCGCCAATTCCAATGCGCCGCGGCACGTCACGTTTGAACGCACTGACACTCCCGCGGCGGGCTTGTTATTGCTGTTGGCGTCACAAGCGCTGGAAGAGCCGCGTTTTCAGGAAGCGGCCGCGCAAGTATCGCGCGGGATTTCCTCGGCCCAGTCGGGCAACGGCAAATTTCCGGAACATGCGATTTTCGGCACGACATCGGCGAGTTCGCGCGATCAGCCCGAGGCCGTGCTGAATCGGTCCGCCACTTCAGGCGGCCTGGCGCTGATGCTGCTTTTACACCAGTCGATTCAGAATAAAACCGACCCCGCCACGCGCGCCATGCCCCGCGCGTTGCAGTTTCTGGTGCATCAGCAAGCGGACGACGGCGCGTGGCAATCGCCTTATCCGTCGGATGCGACGCTTCGCGAGACCCAGCGATTGATTCGGCTGGACGATTCGGATTATCGCGATTGCACGTTTACGTTGCTGCTGGCGGCGAATGTATTGGGAGACGTTCCCAGCGCCGCCGCAGCCGCCAGATCAGTCAACAAATTGCTCGCCCTTCGACTGGGCACGGCCACGATCATTCCGACAACCGAGCCTGCCGACGCCCCGCCGGTGGATGAGGAAATCCTTCGCCGCAATTCCAATTTATGGTCGAGCGTTTACCGGCCCAATGGTTTGCTCGATCCGAAACTCGAACAGTTTCCCATCGGCGCGGACATGATCGCGACACGCGTGGCGATGCAAACTTTGATTGGCGCTTACCTGGTCAATGGCGATCGAAATGCCGGGCAGGCGCTCGATACGGCCCACCGCGCATTGATCGCCCTGCAAACACAGGATGGACAATGGCGTCGCATTTATCCGATGCAGCCGACGACTGCACCGGTTGAAGTGGATACGGGAAGCATATTTCGCGCCCCCAGCACCCAGCCACTTCGGTCACTTGGAACTTTCGATCTGCCCAGGACGATGGAGAATGTGAATCAACTGAAACTGCTCGGCAGGCAACGGTATCTGACGATGATGGCGCAACCGTTTTCGCTTGAGCAGCGATTAGCCGCTGCCGTTTGCGGACTGACGGATGATCCATTTGCCCTGGACTTGCCTTTAACGGCCGGCGAAGTCGATGCGTATGTGAAGACTCATCAAGCCGACTTTGCGATCCTCCAGCGGCCAATCCCGCAGGACCTGCCATCGCGACTGCATCGGCTTTGGATTTTGCTCGTGCGCACCCGCCTGGAACAGATGCAGCAGGGTTGATATGGCGGTTTGGGCAAGTTATTGGGCTGTAAATGCGCAATTTTTACCGGTTAGTTTGACCAAGCCCGTAAGCGGTGATATATTTCTTGGCGAGCGCTCCATCGCTCGTCATATTAAGTCTTGTAAAATAAGGGTTTACGTGTCCCGCGACAGGCTACGGGGACGTTTGCTGGCCTTTGTCGCGGAGTCGCAGCTACTTCGTGAGTCGCCGTGAATGAGAGCAGCAATGATGGCAAGACACGCGTCTTGCAGGCGATCGACATCGTCGAGTTGATCAGCCAGACGGTAAAGCTGCGCCGGCGTGGAAAAGACTACGTGGGACTTTGCCCGTTCCATCAGGAAAAGACCCCCTCGTTCAAGGTCGATCCTGCGAGGCAGATGTTTTACTGCTTCGGTTGCAAGGCGAGCGGCAACGCGATCGATTTCGTCATCAAACGAGATCGAATCGAATTTGTCGAAGCGCTGCAATTGCTGGCAAGGCAGGCCAATGTCGAATTGCCTCGACTTGGCGTGAACAAACAGAATTCGAGCGAGCGGCAGGTGTTGCTTGAAGCACACTCAGCCGCTTGCGGGCTCTTTGAAAAGTTATTTTCTCATCCACAGCATGGTGCTGTCGCGCGCGACTACCTCGCCAAGCGCGGGTTCTCTGCCGAGATGATCAGGAAGTATCAGATCGGCCTGGCGGTTGAAAGCTGGGACATGCTCTTGAAGAGCCGGGCGATGAAGAAATTCACGCCACAGCAACTCGCAATGGCGGGACTGGTTAAGGCTCGTGAAGGCGGCGAAGGGTTTTACGATACCTTCCGCAATCGCATCATTTTCCCGATTCGTGACGAGCAGGGACGGGTGATTGCCTTCGGCGGACGCGAGATGCCCGGTTCGGAAAATCCGCCTAAGTATCTGAACAGCCCGGAAACACCGCTGTTTTCCAAGGGTCGCTGCATTTACGGGCTCGATCACGCGCGGCAGAGCATCGTCGAAACTCGCACGGTGGCGGTCGTCGAAGGCTACACCGACGTGATCATGTCGCACCAATATGGCGCGACCAACGTCGTATCCGTGTTGGGCACGGCCATGACCGAGCAGCATGTCGCGATACTCAAGCGATTTGCCGATCGAATCGTTTTGCTTTTCGACGCGGATGCCGCCGGCGATGCAGCCGCCAATCGCGCGGTTGAGTTGCTGTTGTCGCAGCCCGTTGAGATCGCAATTGCCTCGATCCCGGACGGACTCGATCCGGACGAATATTTAATGCAGCACGGGCTGGAAAGTTTCCAGAAACTGCTGGCCGATGCGCAGGACGCTTTGAGCTTTAAGTGGAAACAGTTGCTGCACGACTTCGGAGCCAAAGGCGATCTGACCAGTCAGCAGAAGGCGATCGAGCAATATATGACGTTATTGGCCGGTGCGCGGGGCAGTGGTCGGATTGATCCGCTGCGCTGGGGCGCGATTCTGGCAAGAGTCAGCCGTCTGACGGAAATCCCGACTGACGAGTTGAATAAGCGGTTTAAATCGGACCGTAAAAGGCCGCGTGCCAGTGTTGAAACTAGGTCTAAAGAACCAGAGCCGGCCTCGTCGATAAGCAACGCTTCGGCGGCACCATCAAACGCCCGTGACAGGGCTGAAAGATGGGTTCTTGGCGCGTTATTGGCCGAACCGTCGCGATGGGCAGGCGTACAGCATGAATTGAGCGTCAGCGACTTTTCCGACCAGTATCGCCAGAAGTTGGCGGAAGTGTATTGGGCGCATCAACGTGACGATGGTGAGCCGGTATTCAGTGAGTTGTTGGGGCTGCTCGACAATTCGGCTTTGAAAGAGCTGGCCATCGAACTGGTTCAGGAAACCGAGGCCATGGGAAACCTCGATCGAATGCTGACCGACGGGATGGCCCATTTGAAACAGATTCGCCATAAGCAGGACAAGAACAGCCTGGTAGCGCAGCTTCGAGCTTCGCAGCAGGCGCCTGAGGATGAGATCGCACTGTTGAGAAAATTGCAGGATAGCGTTCGTCGGCCAGACATTGGTCAAGCAGCGCCCTAAGATGGGGCGGCGCAAAAAGAATAAACGCCCACGGCTTTGCCGTGGGGGATTTCGAAACGCCAGAAGTATCCGGCCATCGCCAGATGCCGGGTTCAGGTTGTAAAAAATTAAATAGTCGGTCCGTGCCGCCTACAGCCCGTTACAGGGATCGGGAATGCCCCCGAGTTCTTTGGCCGGTCGGTTTGGCACGCAGTGTTCTCGCGGATAGTCCGCGGGTTATGGATAGGCATGAGTACGAAGGAAACCGTCGTTGTCGTAGAAACCCCTCTCATTGGTTCCGGTTCACAAGAAGAGGCAGATAATCGCGTGCGTGCCCTTTTGGAGTTGGGCACGAGTCGCGGGTATTTGACCTATGAAGAGCTGAACGAAAAGCTGCCCGACGAAGTCGTTTCGCCGGACAAGCTTGATTCACTTCTGATGATGATCGACGAGATGGGCATCCGTCTCATCGATGAAGCGGATGTCGGCGAATTTCAGAAGAAACCTCGCGTCAGCAAATCAGCCGCCCGCCTCTCAGCCGCCGCCACGGCCGGACTCGCCGCCAGCAAGCCCGGAAACAAAGGCGCTGCTTCTCCTGACGAACCCAACCTCGAAGAAGAGGACGAAGAGGAAGTCGATCTCAATCTCGAAAAGGAACTCGCCGAGGCGAGTAACAAGCGAATTGACGATCCGGTGCGGATGTACCTCACGCAGATGGGCGAAATCCCCCTGCTGACGCGCCCGGAGGAAATCCATCTCGCCAAGAAGATCGAAATCACGCGCAAGATTTTCCGCTCGAAGGTTCTGGAAAGCGATTACTGCCTCCAGAGCGCGATGGAGATTCTGACGCAGGTGGATGAAGGCGATCTTCCGTTCGACCGAACGATGAAGATCAGCACCGCCGAGGATCAGGCCGACAAGGCCACCATCGGCCAGCGCATTCCGCTGAACCTCGGTTCCGTTCGCAAGATGCTCGAACGCAACCGCCAGGACTGGGATGCCCTTCGCCAGGCCAAGAACAAGAAAGAACAGGAAGAGATCGAGATGGCCCTTCGCCGCCGGCGTCGCCGGTCGGTGAAGCTGCTCGAAGAACTCTCGCTTCGCACGAGCAAGGTCACGCCACTGATGAAGAAGCTGTCGAGCATCAGCACGAAAATGCTGGAACTGGAACAGCGCATCGAGGAATTCAAGCGCGTTCGCGACCCCGGCGAAGACCTGGAAGTCTGTCAGCAGGAATTGTCCGGCCTGGAAGACCTGGTGCTGGAAGATGCGCAGTCGCTGCACAAGCGCGTCGTCCAGATTCGCAAGATTTACAACAAGTACGAAGACGCCAAGCGGAAACTGTCCGGCGGCAACCTTCGACTGGTTGTCTCGATCGCCAAGAAATATCGCAATCGCGGTTTGTCATTCCTGGACATCATCCAGGAAGGCAACACCGGCCTGATGCGCGCGGTCGATAAATACGAATATCGCCGCGGATACAAGTTCAGCACCTACGCGACCTGGTGGATTCGCCAGGCCATCACCCGCGCGATCGCCGATCATGCCCGCACGATTCGTATTCCGGTGCACATGATCGAAACGATGAGCAAGCTGCGCAACATCAGCAAGATGTTGATGCAGGAACTCGGCCGCGAGCCCACCATCGAGGAAATTGCCCGCAAGGCCAAGATGAGCGTCGGCGAAACCCGCCGGGTGCTCAAGATCAGCCGTCACCCCATTTCGCTGGACCGTCCGGTCGGCGAATCAGAAGACAGCTACTTCGGCGACTTCATCGAGGACGAACGGGCCGAGAACCCGGTGGAAAGTGCCACCCAGGAGATGCTCAAGGACAAGATTGAGCAGGTCCTTAAGACGCTGACTTATCGCGAGCGCGAAATCATCAAGCTGCGCTACGGCATCGGCGACGGGTACACCTACACGCTGGAAGAAGTGGGCCGCATCTTCAAAGTGACGCGCGAACGCGTGCGCCAGGTTGAAGCCAAGGCGATCCGCAAGCTCCAGCACCCTGTCCGGGCCAGAAAGCTCGAAGGCTTTTTGCCGGGTGGGTTGGTGAGGTAATCGATGAACCCGAAAGAAATCGAGGAACTTCTGCAACGCGAACCGTTCCTCCCGTTTCGGATCTTTGTAACGAACGGAGACAAGGTTGATATTACTCGAGCCTTAAGCGTCGCTGTGGGACGCAACGGGTTGTTTATCGTGCTTCCCGATGACCGCTGGAAGTGGATTCCGCTGCGACATGTATCGAGCGTGGAAACATTGCAGGCAGCGTAGTCGAAAGAACCAAGAACCGGCGTGGTCAGCTTTGCTGACTACGCCTTTTTTTGCGCTCATACCGAGCATAAGGAACATCTTCAAGAAACGCCTTGAGTTCAACCGCGCGCCGGACTGCAACATCGATATCAATGTTGACGCGAGTGTGAGGATAATCCCAGTAATCATGCACAATTCCCGCGCGAATTGCCTGAAGTTTCGTATATCGAAATGCCCGACTTGCCTGTAGAGAATCCCGAATACATCCATCGAAGTAATCCCTGTTACCTCGCTCCCTTCAAAAAGGGCACATGCTTTACACCAATCTCCTTGCAGACCATCCACGCGATTGAACCATGCAACTTGCGCATCATCTGTCCCAATTGCTCGCCATCGCGCAAATAACCGAGCGTGTGATAGTGGTTATCGAGCAAGGAAGTAATCCATGGTACAAATCCATGAAGCCTTGTGTAATGATCAAACCGATCCCAGAAAATGAGTTTCGCTCTTTCGGAGTTAAACGCTCGAAATCCGCCCCTTACTTTTGACGTGATGAAATAAACCGAATTATCACGATATCAATGTTCGAAACGGTGCTTTCCGTTGTAAAACTCCTTCTTTGTATAAGAGCTTTTTCGAAAGCCTGACATTTTTGACCTTTCACATGGTCAGCAAAGCTGACCATGCCGCAGGAGGATAACATATACCGACATGAGGCTATAATCTTCGGTATTTTTACGAGGGAAAATAATGACTGACGCATCGGTTTTGGATGCTCTTCGTGGAAAAATTCCTGTTGGTTCGCAAGTGAGCGTCAAGGGCTGGCTGCGTACGCGACGCGATTCCAAAGGTGGGTTTTCGTTCTTGGCAATCAATGATGGATCGTGCTTTGATTCCATCCAAGTTGTCGCGCCAAATACGCTGGTCAATTACACGTCGGAAATCGTTCACGCGACGACCGGGGCATCTGTGATCGCGACCGGCACGCTTGTTCAATCGCAGGGTAAAGGGCAATCGTTCGAAATTCAGGCCAGCGACGTGAAGATCGTCGGGCTGGTCGAAAATCCGGATACGTATCCGATTCAACCCAAGCCGCACACGATGGAATATTTGCGGCAAGTTGCGCACCTTCGTCCCCGAACCAATACATTCGGCGCGGTCACGCGCGTGCGCCACTGTCTGAGCATGGCAATCCATCGCTATTTCAACGAGCACGGCTTCTTCTGGATTCACACGCCCATTGTCACTTGCTCCGATTGCGAGGGGGCAGGCCAGATGTTCAAGGTGAGCACGCTGGACCTGGCCAACATGCCGCGCACGCCCGAGGGCAAGATCGATTACGCGCAGGACTTTTTCGGCAAGCCCGCCAACCTCACCGTGTCCGGCCAACTCGATGTCGAAACCTACTGCATGGCCATGAGCAAGGTGTATACGTTTGGCCCGACGTTTCGCGCGGAGAATTCGAACACGCCTCGTCACCTGGCGGAATTCTGGATGATCGAGCCGGAAATCGCCTTTGCCGACCTCAGGGCCGACGCCGACCTGGCTGAATCGTTTCTCAAATACATCTTCAAAGCCGTCTTGAACGAACGCCAGGATGACCTGAAATTCTTCGCCGAGCGAATCGACAAGGAATGTATTTCGCGATTGGAAAAATTCGTCGATTCCAGTTTCGAGCGAATCACCTACACCGACGCCATTTCCGTTCTGGAAAAGAGCGGCAAGAAATTCGAATTCCCAGTCAAATGGGGCATCGATCTACAGACCGAGCATGAGCGATACCTAACCGAAGAACACATCGGCCGGCCCGTGGTGGTGATGAATTATCCCAAAGACATCAAGGCCTTTTACATGCGCATGAACGATGACGGCAAAACCGTGGCGGCCATGGATGTGCTGGCGCCGGGCATCGGTGAAATCATCGGCGGCAGCCAGCGCGAAGAACGCCTCGACATGCTCGACAAACGCATGGACGAAATGCATCTCGATAAACAGGCCTACTGGTGGTACCGCGACCTGCGAAAGTACGGCACCGTGCCTCACGCCGGTTTTGGCTTGGGATTTGAACGAACGATGATGTACGCCACCGGCATGGCCAATGTACGGGATGTCATCCCCTTCCCGCGCACGCCGGGCAATGCGGAGTTTTAATTCTCCGAAGAAATCCGCAGAGCCACGAAGGCACGAAGGAAGGACACGAAGTTTTCACGAAGAAGAAATGGATTATTTTTCCCTCTTCGTGCTTTCTTCGTTCACTTCGTGTCTTCGTGGCTCTTCTCCTAACTATTTCTTCGAATTGCTACGAGCGTGATATCGTCGCTCTGCTGGCCGTTCTGGTATTTGTTCAATTCCTCGACCAGCTTGGCGCAGATGCCTTCGACGGGATATTGGCTGTATTTAGTCAGGAGTTTTTCCAAGCCTGAATCGCGGAGCATTTCGTTGCTGGGTGCGCGGGCTTCGGTGACGCCATCGGTGTACAGCACCAAGGTCTGGCCGGGCTCGATCTTGTCTTTGCGTTCCTCGAATTGCCAATCATCGCCGACCGGGTTCACGCCCAGCAGCGCACCGGTGACTTCGCCAAACTGTCGTGGCGGCTGGCCGGGTGAAAACAGGTAAGGCCTCGGATGCCCGGCGTTCACATACGCGATTTCGCCGGTCTTCGTGTCGTATTGCGCCAAAAACATCGTGACGAACATCGAATCGGCGCTGTCCTGCACGAGCATGGCATTGGCTCGCTCGGCAATCTGCCGGGGCGACATCCCTTCGGTCGCGAGATTGCGAATGATCGTGCGCGTCACCGCCATGACCAGGGCGGCCGGCATTCCCTTGCCCGCGACATCGGCGATGGCAATCATCAGCTTGTCGTCCGGCGTGAAGAAAAAGTCATAGAAATCCCCCGCCACTTTCTTTGCCGGAACATTCAGGGCATACAAATCGAATTCCGATCGCTGTGGAAATTGTCGCGGCAGCAGGTCGGTTTGAATCTGCCGGGCAATGCGGAGTTCCGATTCGACATTCTGCCGGGCCGCGGTCTGTTCGGTCAAGGCGGCCACGTGCGCCTTGAGCTGGTGCGTCATCGTGTTGAACGCATACGCCAGTTGCCCGAGTTCATCACGACTGGAGACGCCGCGCACCTGGGCATCGAGGTTGCCGGCTGCCAATTGCTGCACGGCCCCCGCGAGCTTTTCGATCGGGCGCGATACGCGAATCGAAACCAGCGTCGTCACAATGAGCAGCAACACCAGTCCGCCGAGCAAATAAAATGCGCGATCGCGCAAGCGCGCGATGGTCGGCGTCATCACCGAAGGCTCGGCGATGGCAGCAGTAACAACCCAATCGGTCGCGGCGATCGGCGCGAACGCAACCCAGTAATTCTCTCCCGCCATCGTTTCGGGAATCAAACCGGGCACATCGTGCACGAGATGCACGTGAATGGCCGTGTTTTCACCTTCCAGCGATGACTGAAGATTTTCCGCCAGATCGGGATAATTGTTGGCCTTGGCCCACTCGATGATCGAAGGGCCCGCATCGCGAGCGGAAGATGGCGGAGAAATTATCTTCCCGGAACTGCCGATCATGGTGAATTCGCGCACTGCGCCGTTTTGCAAAAGATATGGAATGGTCGTCGGCCCCGTTGAAGGCCCGGGGCCGAATCCTTCGCCGGGCGGAGGGGCTTCGCCCGGAGGACCGTCTCCGCGCGGACCGCCGGGGCCACGCCCCCGATTGCCCATCGGTCCGACATCCGCGCGCGGAAGATTGGTATTGGCCAGCGAACCGACGACGCCGATGACCTTATCCCCGCTGATGATCGGAACCGAATATGTCGCCCGCGGGATCTGCATGCCGCGAATCAGATGAGGATCGCACCAGACAGGCTTGCGTTCTTCGACGGCCCGGGCGTAGGAAGGATCGCTGTAATCAAATAGTGCAAAGGGAAGAATCTGAGGAACCGTAGCGGAGAAGACTCCCCGTCCCGGCCCGCCTCGCCCTTGTCCGGCTCCGCCCCGTCGCGCTTCGACAAAATCGCGCAATGGGCCGCCTCGGCCGCCGCCTCCTCCGCCACCTTGCACGCGATAAGCCGCAGGCAAACCTGCCGATGACGCAAATTGCGGATCGAAAACAACGAACAAAAAGCTATCGGGCTGTAGCGCCGGGTGCGCGCGATTCCATGTGGCCAGCAGTTGCTCGGGACTGCCTGGCGGATTACGTTCAATCACCCCCGCCACCGCAGCGGTCACCACTTCAACCGAGGTAAATCGTTCGTTCAGCCAATTGGCGCGGCTTTGCGCCAGTTCCGTCACCGTCTGCTGCATCTGCTGCGTCGCCAGTTCCTTGCCTCGGGAATAATCCCACCAAAGCAGGCCCAAATAGGTGACGAGCAGCGTAATGCCGATCGAGAGAATGAATTTCCAGCGGATCGAGAGTCGCATCGGTCTCCGAGATAACGATTGTACATGCACAGCCTCTGCATTACATAGTTGCCGGACTTGATAGAATTCGTCCCACATGCAGGCGGAAAAATTGCCAGTCCTCAATGACGACGCCAAATCCGGCTCCAGGCTAACATTCTCAGGCGAAGGGATCGCGTTGACGCTGGCGGCCGGGCTGCTCGGATTGACTCTGGAAGTCACCAGCGGCTTTTATTCGCCGGTTGGAATTACACTTCTTGGGCTCTCCTTTGTAGCGTGCGCCGTGGCTGTGCTTTGGCGACCTTCATGGAAAATTCAGGAAAGTCATGCCCGTATCCTGCTCGCGAGTATCGCGTGCGCACAACTGATCGTCCTGCTTTGCCGACAGCCCCGAAAGGATTTGTTCGACATAGCAAACATCGCGATCGCGGTCGCCGGTTTGATATTGATTACGTTCGACGGGCGCCGGGCTTCAATCGCAGGATTTTTGATGTTGCTGGCGGCATTTGCGGGATTGGGCATTCATCGGCTGCGCAATGTGCCGCGTCCAAACATCGATGTTTTTATGTTTCACGTGGATTCGGCCGAGGCTTTGCATCACGGCGAAAATCCATATGCGATCACCTTTCCCGATTTTTACGGTCCGAGCGGCGATTGGGTTTACGGGCCCGGCATCGTGCGCAATGGACGATTGCAATTCGGTTATCCCTATCCGCCTCTGACATTGCTGCTGGCCAGCGCGGGATATCTGCTCCTGGGCGATCCTCGATATGCGATGCTTTTGGCAATGATGGTCGCCGCGATTTTCATCGCTTTAATGCGTCGCGACCGCATCGGGATGCTGGCGGGCGCGATTCTGCTGTTCACCCCGCGATGTCTGCTGATTTTGGAAATGGCCTGGACCGAGCCTTTGAGCGTAGTGCTGCTGGCGATGACGATTCTTTCAATATACCGGCAGTCACGATGGACGCCCTTTTGGTTTGGATTGCTGATCGCATCGAAACAATATCTTGTCGCGGCGATTGTTCTGATCTTGCTCGTGCCCCGGCGTGAATCACGCCGGGCTCAATGGAGCGATCTACAGTTCCTTGTTATCGGATGCGCGGTTGCGCTGGCGGTTACTTTACCAATCGCGGCATGGAATTGGGATGCGTTTATGTATTCCGTCGTCAAGCTTCAATTCCATCAGCCCTACCGGCATGATGCGCTGAGCTTTCTCGCGCGGTGGGGATCGAACAAACCCGATTGGCAAGGTCCGTTTTGGTTGGCGTTTGCCACACTGGCAATCGCGGTGGCTGGGTGTATCTGGCGATTGCCGCGTTCGGCGCAGAATTTCGTCGCGGCTTTTGCGCTGTGCTTCTTCGCGTTCTTTGCGTTCAATAAGCAGGCGTTTGCGAATTATTATTACCTGGTGCTGGGGGCAATCTGCTGCGCGATCGGGTCGGCAAGCTCCAGCGCTGATGAGATTTGACCGATAACCCTTGCAGATGAACGCAGGACTATCGGCCAAGAATGCCGCCCTTTTGCTGGCGGCGGCGCTGCTCGGAATCACGCTGCAAATGACCGGCGGAATGTATTCCGCCTTTGGCGTGGGCATGTTGATGATTGCATTCGCAATCGCCGTATGCGGCATGTTCATCCCGGGCAAGGGATTGAGCCCGAATCCATCGCGATTGTATTTGTTGGGCTTGGTCTTCCTGCAGTTGTTCGCGATGTACTTCACGCCATCGGATGAATCGCTGGCCATCGCAAAAGAGCCCACCCGGACTTTTCACGCGGCCGCGATCATCGTCGCTGCCATGGCGACCATTCTCGTCGCCAAGGGATCACGCAAAATCGCGCTGGCAGGGTTTTTGTTATTGCTCGCCACCGCCGGTGCCATCGGCATCTGGCGAATTCGCACCGTATCCCAGCCTTTTATCGACGTTTTTTTCATTCAGACCGAAGCCGCTGATTCACTATCACATGGCCAAAACCCATATGCGATGACTTTCAAGGATATCTACGGCGCCAATGCCCCTTATTACGCCCCCGGCATGATTAAGGATGGGCGCGTGCAGTATGGGTATCCGTACATGCCCCTTTCGCTGATGGTTGGATCGGTATCGCACTGGCTTTTTGGCGATCCGCGATATGCGTATCTCATCTCAATCATCGCGACAGCCATCATGATCGCGATGATCCGTCCCGATTCGCTTGGCATGCTCATGGCCACGCTGTTTCTGTTCACGCCTTCGAGCTTTCACATCATTCAGACTTCATGGGTCGAACCATTGTCGGCCATGCTGCTGATTGCGACCGTGCTGAGCGCCATTCGCTGGCCGAGGTTGATGCCGATTGCGTTTGGCTTGCTGCTGGCGTCCAAGCAATACTTGCTGGCGGGAATTGGGCTCGCCCCGATGTTTGGCCGTCGTGACAAATGGTCGGTGGCCGGCGTCGCGACATTAACCGCGTCCATCGTCACCCTGCCACTGGTGTTGTGGGATATCAAGGCCTTTCTTCACTCAGCCGTTGCGCTCCATATGACCATGCCCTATCGCCCGGATTCACTGAGCCTGGTGGCCTGGTGGGGTTTTGGCCAAAAGGGTTGGGCACCGCCGTTCTGGTTGTCGTTTGCTGCGTTAGGTGCTGCAATGACATGGAGTTATCTGCGAATTCGTAAAGGCACATTTGGCTTTTTGCTCTCGTTTGCGTTCTGCTTTTTCACCTTCATCATTTTGAGCAAACAGGCGTTTTTGAACTACTACTACCTGATCGTCGCAGCCGCCTGTGCTGCCGCTGCCTTGGAAAACTACACCTCATCCTCAGCATCTGCCGATAAGACTTTATCGGACCATGCGCGCATTCTGTCTGCCTATTCTCTGCATCCTGTTGATGACTTCGGCCCTGCTTGCGCAGCCCGCGGGGGTCAGCCGGGTCTTGCGTAATTTCGATTTCGAAGAGCGCCGCCTCGGCAACGCCGAAGACCTGCCCATGCACTGGAGCAAGGTCGAAGGCACCGGCCTGCCGCATTACGTCAATGGACGACTCAGCAACGACCGCGCCCACAGCGGCAATTACAGCTTTCGATTTGATCTCAACGGCGGCAGCCTGATCTATCGCTACGACCAGGGCCAAATCCCCGTCCAACCCGGCGCGCATTACCGCGTCGAAGGATTCGTACAAACCACTGCCCTGACTCATGCCCGCGCACGCATTACCACCTATTTCGCCAATCAGGATGGCGAACCGATGCTCTCGACGATTCGCCATTCCGACCTTTTCGCTTCCGCGCCGGGCGATACGACGTGGCATCCGATTGGCGTTGAAATTTCCGCGAGCCTCGATTTCGGCCTGGAAGATCCGGACCATCCCAGGCAAATCCCCAAAACGCTGATCATCGAGCTTGAACTGCTTCAACCCATGCACTACGCCGCCAGTTCCCTGGGCAGCCGCACGCTCTATCAGCAGGATATTCATGGCAGCGCGTGGTTTGACGATGTCAATGTCTCGCAAGTCCCCAAGGTCAATCTTTCAACCGAAAAACCCGGCAACATCTTCCGTCGAAGCGATCCGCTGCTGCTCAAGGTGCTTGTGAACGACCGTTTCACTGACGACTTGGCCGCCCAACTGGTCATCACCGATGCCAACGGCAACGCGGTTTACCAGCGCAGCGGCGCACTGGATATGTCGGCAGCGCAGAACCTTGGTCCCGGACAAAAGCGAATGACGCTCGCTCTGCCGCCGCTTCCGCCCGGCTGGTATGAAGCAGCCATGGTCATGACCAGCAAAAACCAATTCGTCGGACGGCAAAAGCTCGATCTGGTTCTCCTGGCTGACGATGCGGCCGGCGGCACGCCCGATCCCCGGTTCGGAATCATCGCAACCGATCTTCCGTCCGGCGGATGGGAGGATTTGCCTCAAATTCTCACCATGCTGTCGGCAGGGCGAGTGAAACTCGGCGTGTGGGATGCCCAAGGAGATGTCGAACAAACCGATGCTTCGAGTTTTGATCGGTTGCTCGAAAGTTTGACCGACCACCGCATCGAACCCACCGCCTGTCTCATCGCGTTGCCGCCGCAAATTGCGTCCAAAGTGCTTCGCACGAAACTGGCGATCAGCCAATCCGATGCGTCGATCGATTCGCAAGCGGCATGGGCGGAATTGCTCAAGTGCGATCCGCAACTTTGGCAGCCCCAGCTTTCCTACCTGATTGCCCGTCATGCAACGCATCTGGAACGCTGGCAACTCGGTGAAGATGGCAGCGACGATTTCGTGACGCATCCGCAGATGCGCCAGGTTTATTCGCTGATCTACAACGAATTCGCCAAGCTGATCGAAAAGCCCGACCTGGCGATGCCCTGGCCGGCTTGGTACGAACTGGATGGCCAGCTTCCCGCCACCGTGGCACTGCACGTCAAGCCGGATGTGCTGCCCGCGCAGGTGCCGCTTTACGTGAAAGACATGCAAACCTCGGCAGCTTCGGCAGGGAAGAAATCAGACTACGCGCTGCACAATCTCTCGACTTATCTTGAGCCGTTGAATCGGGATCAATATGGCCGCGATGCGCAGATCCGCGATCTGGCCCAGCGAATCGTCTATGCTCTCTCCGCCGACGCCCGGCGAATCGATCTCAAGCTGCCTTTCACCGTTTCTCACGAGCCCGCGGAAAGCTCCGCAAGCGACAGCGAGTCCATCGTCAAACAGCCGCAGGAACTGCTGATCGTCGTCCGTACCGTCATGAGCATGCTGAGCGGCGCGACGTTCAAAGGCAACGTGCCCATCGCTGAAGGCGTCGAGGCTTTCTTGTTCGATCGCAACGGGCAAGGCGTCATGGTCCTGTGGGATCGCGGCGTGGCCGGCAGCGTCAAACAACTGAACATCAACCTCGGCGAACATCCGCGACAGGTCGATCTGTGGGGCAATGTTCGCCCACTCACACGCGCCCGCGGAGAAGCAGCCGTGCAGATCGACATCGGCCCGATGCCCATCTTCCTGCTCGATATTGACGGCCAGCTTGCACAACTTCGCGCCAGCGTCGCGTTTGACAATCCGCTGCTCGAATCGAGCTTCAAACCGCATACGCGAAAGATTCGATTCACCAACCCGTACAAGCAGGGCATCTCGGGCTCGTTCAAGCTGACCGCGCCACCAGGCTGGGTGATCAATCCACCTACGATGAATTTCTCGCTGAACCCCGGCGAAGTGTTTGAGCGCGAAATCACCGTCGAGTTCCCATATAACAGCTTTGCCGGGCTAAAGACCATCAGCGCCGAATTCCAGGTGCAGGCGGATAACAATTCGACGTTCACCTTGCCACTGGTCCTGAAGCTCGGCCTCAGCGACGTGGGCCTGCAATCATTGGCGCTGCGCGATGGCACTGACGTGATCGTGCAGCAGATGATCACGAACTATGGCGATCACCCCATCGATTACACCGCCTACGCGATCTACCCGGGCCAACAGCGCGAAGAACGGTTCGTCACCAACCTGGCGCCCGGCCGCACGACGATCAAGAAATATCGGTTCGTCAATGTGAAGATCACCCCCAACATCAAAGTCCGCAGCGGCCTGAAGGAAACGGACGGCACGCGCATTTTGAACGATGAAGTGCCGATTCAGTAGGCTCGCGATAACACGACTGCGCGCGACTCGTCAATCAACCTCGAAATACAGAAATGTTGACGTTTAAGTAATGCGCTCAATCGAAAATGACATCATATATTTGGCAATAAAAACGCCGGGGACACGAGAAGAAGCTATTATAAGATCGTCCGTTATCTCGCTGGCGATAATCGCTCCACGGCACGGGCCATTGCCGAGATGTTTATCGACCCAACCCATGTAATAGAGCAATTGGCCGAGTGTTTTATTTCGTCCACGCGAGAGCTTGAGTTCAATTACAACGTATTTGCCGTTCCGGTCAATAGCCAACAGATCAATCCGACCCTGTCCGCCATCAATGGAATACTCAATTCCATCCACGTCATCTTTCTGATAAAGCCGAAGACCCGACTCAATGCGTTCTAGATTCTTTGCAAGAAAATCTCGTAAATGTGCTTCCAGAGCAAATTGAGATGTGTCTTCCTCTTGTTCTGGCTCATCAATCGGTAAAGAGCCGTTGCTTAGAAACGCTTGGTATTCTTGCCAAATTCTTGCATATTTCCGGCTCTCGGCTTCACCCCTCGCCGAATAACCATCGGGCCACACTTCTTTCATGAACTGAGACAAAAGACCCCGGCTCTCAAATAATTCGGCAATTCTTCCTTTTTTAACCGACGTCGTATATTTGCGATCCCACTCGATTTCCATCTCCTGAATAACAGTAGCTTCTGCGGACAAACCATGCCGTTCGGCAAATTGACACGCCTCACGAAAAGGAAAATATTTATAAACTTGTGATTCCATATTAGCATAATAATATCATAGCTATCTTCGTTAGTTCACAATTTGCCTCTTAAGTGGACAGGCATGCCGTTTAATGTGAAATATGCATTACTTCGCCAGCGTGGCCACCGCCCGCCATATCAGATGCGGCGATATCGGCCTTGGCAGGGCTTTGTTGAATCCATCGACCAACTCATCAAATCGCTCCGTATAAGGCAATCGATCGCGCTTGCCGATGTCCTCGCCGAGTAGTTCGCGAAGCTGCTCGCGCATTTCAGGCGGCAAGTCCGGCGGTTTGGAGCGGGCATCTCCCAGTTTGGGGAGTTTTTTGGATTTGCGAAGATTCAGCAGATGTCGCCACACTTCGCTGCGGCTGGGTTTTGGATCGGGTCTGGCCGCGATGTAGGGTTCGTAAATTTGCTCAAATTGCGGCGTATAAGGCAAATCATCGGCCGTGCGACCGACTTTTTCGTAGAGCTTGACGAGCAGTTCACGCTTGGGCGTTGCGCGCGTTTCGACACCGGCAAATAGTCCGCCGATCGGCGTGGCATCTTCGACAGCCGACTTGTTTTGACGGTCGATCAGATGCATCACCGTGCCAAACGGGTCTTTCACGACGGCTGTAAACCCACGAGAAACCTGCGTGGGTGGCGTGACGAATTGAAGCCTCAATTCATCCCGCCGCGCGTACATCTCGCGCAAATGATCGACCAGAAAATAAACGGCCTCTTCGGGCAAGTCGGGATCGACATGCAAAACCAGTTCCGCCGCTTCATCAGCCAGTTGCAGCGTCGCCATCCGCGCATCCTGACGCAGAACGGTGAGCCCGAGCACCTCATGATAAAATTTCACCGCCCCGCCGAGGGAGGAAACGCGAATCAGGATGCGGTCGATCCGACGCAACATGGCGGGATATTAACGTGAGATGTGTCGAAACCGCTGGGAATCATGACAAGGTGACATGGTGAGGGGGTGACAGGGTGAAAAGACAATTATAGTCACCTTGTCACCTTGTCACCTTGTCACCTTGTCACCTTGTCACCTTGTCACCTTGTCACCTTGTCACCTTGTCACCTTGTCACTCAGCCGCCGCCGCTTGCTGATCCTCGCCCATTTCCTTCTGCTCGGCATCGGTCGGGGCGTGATATCCGCCGCGTAGGACGAAGATTCCGCCGGTAAGGTTCCACAGGATTTGGACAACGCGAATGGACATGGTGAGCGCGAACGCCTGACTGACGGTTGCACCCTGTTTTTGGGTCAGCAGGATCGCGAAGAATTCCATCACGCCCGCACCTTTTGGGGAGATGGGCAAAGAGCCGACCAGCACGACCACAGGCACGACGCTGAAGTAATACATCGGCCTTAGCGGTAAGCCGAACGCTTTGCCGCATAGGATTGCCGAGATGACGACGGTGACATGCACCGGAATGGTAATCAGCAGCGCCCAGAGGATGAGCATTGGCCGCTGGCGATACATGCGCATGACCTCGCGGGCGCTGGTCACCTGCTTTTGCATCGGAAGTTTGTTGAGGATGAATTCTACGCCGAGCATCCGGCGGATGGTCGGCTGATATAGCACGATCAAACCGCAAACACCCGCAACCATCAGCAGTGCGCACGTGAGCGCAATCTGAGCACACGCTCGAGATGTCGGATCCTGTAGTGATGGATTCTCCAAATACTGCACCAGCGCCATGACTCCGCCGACCAACATCAACGCCAGCAATCCCAAAATTCGATCAACGAAGACGCAAATAATCGCGCGGGTGCGGTGTGGGGTTTGCTTCGACGCGTAGTACATCTTAAACACATCCCCGCCCACCGAGCCGGGCATGAACGTGTTATAGAACGCACCCACCATGTTGATCTCAAACGCCCGCCACAGGCTCATCTGGATTTCAATGGCTTGCAGCAGCTTGTCCCAGCGATAGCTGGTGATGATGAACGTAATTGGGAAAACCACGACTGCTAGGATCAACAGCCAGGGGTTGGCGTGCTGCACCATGCTGATGATGCCCACCTCAACGCGTGGCCGCGGCACATCCAGGTGAAAATCGACAGGCGGAGCGATCCAGGTTCCCTTGCTATCGCCGGGCATTTGCACGAGCAACTGCTGAACCGATGGGTTGCGATTGATATCGCCTTCCAGCCGGGCGCCCAAAAGCGGGACAACCGTTTTTTTGCCTTCGATATCGATCGTGGTCTTGGCGTTTTTGGTAACGGGGTTAATTAGTTGATCGCGCTGGACAGTCTCTGTCTTGCCGCTATCGGGGTCGATAACCTTAAATTGGGCCGCATCCTCGTCGGCATGTTCCGCAAGGACCGCCGGAACCGGCAGATTGGTCGTGGGATTGAGCAGCATCACACTGTCGCGCAAGGACATGTGGGCCACAACCCACCAAATCCCGCCAATGGCGATACTCCACTTAACGATGCCGATTGCCGCTTTTTTGAACGTCTTGCTCATGAATTTCAGCTAATAGTAAAGGATGAACCCGTCGGGTTGAACATTGGATCGGCTTTTTCCGGCCCGTGCCCTCTGAGTTCTGTCCTTTTCCCCTTGTCCTGCTCCGATAACTCGCTAATGTATCGCCTCCAAAAACCGGAGAACCCCGATGTCATTGATCGCCCCTCATGGTGGCACTTTAGTCAACCGAATCGTCGAAGGCGCCAAAGCCGAAGCCCTGGAAAAAGAGGCGGCAAGCCTTCCCAAGGTCGTTTTGTCCAATCGCGAGCAATGCGACCTGGAAATGATCGCCATCGGCGCGTTTTCCCCGCTGACGGGTTTCATGGGACAGGCCGACTTCACCCGCGTCTGCAAGGAGATGCGGCTCGCCAACGGCACGGTTTGGCCGATTCCGGTGATTCTCTCCCCCGCTGACGACGTGGCTGCCAAGATCACCCCCGGCCAGAAGATCGCGCTCTATGACGACAAGAACCGCCTGATGGCGGTCATGACCGTCACCGAAAAATACGCCCACGACAAAGCGCTGGAGATTCCCAATGTCTATAAGACCGAGGAAGATGCCCATCCAGGTGTGGCGATCGTCAAAAAGCAGGGCAACTTCTGTCTCGGCGGGCCGATCGATGTAATCAGCCCCAACTACGAACCGGAGTTCCCCGAATATCGCCTGCCCCCCGCCAAGACGCGCGAAGCCTTTGCCGCCAAGGGCTGGAGCACTGTCGCGGCGTTTCAAACGCGCAATCCGATTCACCGCAGCCATGAATATCTCACCAAGTGCGCCCTGGAAATGACCGATGGACTGCTGATCCATCCGCTGGTCGGCGAAACCAAGGCCGACGACATTCCCGCGCAGACGCGCATGGACTGCTACAAGGTCTTGATCGATAATTATTACGCCAAGGACAAGACGATGCTCAGCGTCATGCCGCTGGCCATGCGATACGCCGGCCCGCGCGAGGCGATTTTGCACACAGTCATTCGCAAGAATTACGGCATCACGCACTTCGTCGTCGGCCGCGACCATGCCGGCGTGGGCAACTATTACGGCACGTACGATGCGCAGAAGATTTTCGATCAATTCGATGTGCCCAAGGATTTCGGCGTGACCATCCTGAAATTCGAACACACCGCCTGGTGCAAGACCTGCGCAGCCGTCGTCAGCACCAAGACCTGCCCGCACGGCCCGGAACACAAGGTGGCGCCCAGCGGCACGAAGGTGCGCGAACTGCTCAAAGCCGGCCAGCGCCCGCCCAATGAATTCTCCCGGCCGGAAATTGCCGACATCCTGATTAAATGGGCGCAATCGGTTAAATAGCCGCTACCGAAAGGTGAACTTGGCCATTTCCGCGCTGGAGTATCTCGTCGTTTCCACGCTGCGCGACAACGGGGCATTGCCGCCCAAGCCCAGGGTGCTCGAATTCGGCGAAAGCAACTGGTACGGCGACGTTTCGCTCGATTACTTCAAGCAAGGTATCGACAAATACGTCCAAGACCCCGCCGAGCGCGCTGCTGTTCGGCTTGAGTTGGATCAATCCCTTGCCGCTCAAAGGCCCAACATGGATTATGAAGTTGCCCGCATCTGGTTCAGGGCGCTTTTCGATCACAGCTCGTATGCCTCGATCGATCCGGGCACGCCCAGCAGCACCCATCGCTTTAACCTGACTCAGCCGGTGCCGCTGCAGGAACGATTCGACATCACGATCAATTTCGGAACCGCCGAGCACATTTTCAATATTCACCAGTTCTTCAAAACCGTGCACGATCTGACGGTGGAGGGCGGCTTGATGATTCACACCGCGCCCTGCACCGGGTGGGTCGATCATGGATTTTTTACCCTGCAGCCGACGCTTTTTTACGATCTGGCGCAGGCCAACGGGTACGATGTCATCTGTGTGGTCTGTGCACAGCTTCATCCGTTTGCCTATGTACAGATTCCCAGCCGAAATGACCTGCCACAATTGTTGAAAGAGGGAAAAATCCCGCAGAATTCAGTGGTTAATGTGGTCTTCCGAAAAGCGGCATCAACCGCCGAATTCAAAACGCCCATCCAGGCGATTTATTCGGGCCAATTATCCCCGCAAGCCATCAAAGCGTGGGATGAACTACGATAAAATATTCCGCACTCCTTTCAAGAAAAGTTCACCCCTTAACTTGCCGATGTATGAATAGCCCGCGACTGCCTAACACTCAGATCAAGCGCCCTTGAGGCCTCCTTGAAAAATTAAGGCACCAGTTCGCGGGCTTTTTTATTTCTCGTTTTCCGTTATCGAGCGATCCAGCACCACCACCGTCTCGGCGGCGACATCGCCCACCCGCTGGCGCAACGGGGAAACCAGAATCAGCAAAAGCAGCGGCATCATGACGTCCACCACCCGAAGCACGTTGCGAATCAAAATCGCGCGCCGCGAAGGTGGCGAACCATAAACCGTCATCACCTTCATGCGAAACACCCATTTGCCCAATGTGCGCCCCCAGATCAATTCGCAAACGATGCAATACACGATGTAGACGACGACCGAGGACGTAAACCAGATTTGATAGGTCGAGGTGCGCATCAGCTTTTCCGGATCGACCGGGCCGGCGTTGATCAGCAGCCCCGCCACCGTGCCGATTACCGGCAGCGCATCGATCGTGCCGCCCAGAAGCCGGAAGAACATCGGCGCCAGTTGCAGGCCCGCCTCCACCAGCATGTCCGGCGACATGGGGCTGCGCCGGCGCATCGTCTGCACGAGCACCAGGATCAGCGCTATCCCCGCCAGGCCGGTCATCCATTCAAATTCGTTGGGCTGGTCGCCCAGATCAGAACCGGGAAGACTCACCTTTCCCTGATACGCGCCATCCGCCGACACACGATGTTCCAGGTATTTTCCCGCAGATCCGGTGATGACGCGAATCCCCTGCCCGGCCAGCGTCACATCCTGAATGCTTTGATTGACTGCCTCTGTCGGCAAATTCAGATTGACTGGTCTGGACCATTGATCATCGCGAAAAAAGAGCGCGCCGGCGTTCTTGTCCGCCCCAGCCCAGATGGCGGCTCGACCGGAGCTATTGAGCAATTGAATCTTTGTCACACCATTGCCCGGATCGATCTCGCCGGCCGAATTCCACGTCAAATGATTTTGATCAAACGTAAAAGTCAGTATTCGACCGTTGTCAGACAACATCGCCAGAACAAGATGGCCCCCGGTCTGCGCCAAATCCATCTCCCTGGCACTGCCTGCTTCAGCGGGCAGTGAGGCAACCATCTTCCATTGCCCCTCATCGAATTGATAAAGCAATCGCGTGCCCGAAGGCTGGCTGGACGCCGGCTGAGTAGCGCCAGCCGTGGTCGGCTTGCGACCCAGGCCTGTCGCCGCGATCGCCCACAGCGAATCGCCGCTGGCAAACTTCTGGAGCTTTGCCCCATCCTCCGGGATGGGCCCATCCGAGCTGCCATCCTCCCAGATGAGCATCCAGTCTCCATTGTCAAGCAGGACAGCCAGTTGCGTTCCACGGTCAGCCATCGAAACCACCCGCGCACCGACGCGCGCAATGGTTTGCCAAGCCGTACCGGTATCGACTTTCCGCTGCTGAATGGTCGTCCGCACGCCGCTTTCCGCGGTGGGTTCAATTTGAGCGATCCAATACATCCGCGAAGAACCGTGAGCGAGCAATTCGGCGAGAGCAGTTGAAGGAATGACCAATGACCAAATTCCAATGACCAATAAATGACCAAGCATCAATGACCCGTGTCGATCTCGCGGCAAATCTCGTTGGGATTTCGTCATTGGTGCTTTGTTGGTCATTGGGGATTGGTCATTGGGGCTTTTGCGTCGAGTGATTTCATGTGAGAGATACCGGCATTTTCACCCGGAAAGACGAAGCTCGCGCCGGTCGGCGCATTTTTGAATTTCAGGGCCACATGATCCGACAGATCGATGGTCATCTTCGAGCCCGTATCCGGGAACATCAACTGAAAATACGTCGCCACCATAGGCCCGCGCTCTTTGGGCGCGCCTTCGATTTCCACCGGCTTGTATTTCGACAAATAGGCCCGCACGACCACTCGCCCGTTTTCGTCAAACAACAGCACGTTCATCGGCAACTTGGTCTTGCGGTCGTACCAGACTTCCTTGTGCGCGATCCAGCGATCACTCAATAGTTCATTCCAGACGATCATGTAAGCATCGTAATCGTTGTTGAACCGCATGACCGGCGCCGGCTCGTGCAATAAATCAATCGGAATCGACTGCACGGCCAGCACTTCCACCAGCGACTGCGGCGAGATGGGCAATTCAACGTCCGCCACGCGCGGGCGATCGTGATGCCCCCACCACATCTTGTCCACCGGAGGATAGGCGATCACCCAGTAAATATCGCCGTTGGAACCGATGTCAAACACGTTGTTCGTCACCTTCTTGCCCACCAGTCGCAGCGAAACGGGCTGGCCGTAAAGCAGCAGGATGTCGCCGTTGACGTAGTGCGATTCGCCTTCAAATTTGATGGTCGCCTCAAACGAACCCTTGCCATGCAGCGTGGGAATCAGCGAATTGTTGGCGTTGACCGTCGCAATCACCTGCTGCATGGTCTGGGTCGGCCCAAAATACCTGGCGGGTTGTCGTTCGTTGGTAATCGTGCAGCCATTTAATACGAAGAGCCACGAAGACACGAAAAGCACGAAGTGAGACACGAAGAAGAATTCATATCTTGAATTTCCTTCGTGCTTTCTTCGTGTCCTTCGTGTCTTCGTGGCTCTGAAAATAGCGCGCAAAGAGCAACATTCACCCTGTCTTCTCTGTACTCTCCGTGGCTCGCTTTGCATTTGAATCATGCAGATGCTCAAAGCTCTTGATTGAGGATTTCACCGAGTTGCTGGCTGACGGCTGCCACCTGCTGTTCGTCCAGCCGTGGATTGAGCAAATCCAGCAGATCTTCCCCCCCCTTGAAGCGGACCTTCCAAATCTCGCGATCCTGCTCCTGCCGCGTCGATTCGTACTGAATCATGCGCTTGCGCATCAGGATCAAGCCAAGCACAAAGCGGAAATTGAGCTTGGCTGATTCTTCCGTGGTGCCAAGTCGCTCAAACAGTTCACACAGCACCTGGTCATCGACAAAGACCTTTTTCTTGGCTTCCTGCGGCGCGGGCATGATGCCCATCCAGAAGGCCAGCACATCCTTGCGATCAAACGTCTGCCATGCTTCCATCGAGATGTCCAGCCGTTCGAGCCCCGTGAGGGTCTCGCGCAGCGCCGTCATGAACCTGGTGCCCTGCTCGATGGGCTGGCCACTGACGTGACACTTGCCCATGGGCCTGGCCACGTCGTATCCGGTTGCGGGTTTGCCTGGTACTTGTTGAGCCGCCGTGCTCATTGAAAAACTCCAAAAATCAAAGGATGAGGGATAAAGGATGAAGGATGAAAAAGGAGAGACGTCGAATTCTTATTTCATCCTTCATCCTTCCGCCTTCATCCTTACTGTACGATAAACGCCCTCTGGTCCGTTCCTCCTTCGCCGACGCGGAAACGGACCGGGCGGGCACATTTAGGGCAATGCCCCACATAGGCTGTACCTTCGCGATTACAATAAATCCGACAATACACGCCACAGCAGGCGAAGTGAATACTCAAAAACGGTTTGGGGGCTGATTTGGGCTGCTCGGGTTGGTCCATCCCGGAAATATCGAGCTTGTAATCGCGTGGGTCGCTGGGCATTATGCGTGTCCTTGCCGGGCCCAGATTCTGGCGATGATGTTGCGGACCACGCCGCCGCAGTCCACGATTTGCCGGGCGCAAGTGGCTTCGAGACGCGCCCGTTCGTTGGCATCGGGCAAATCGCCGAGATTCACACGCACGTTGTAAGCAGCGCATCGCACGGTCGCCATTGCCAGTTCCGCGCACACCGCCAGATCAGACAGCAAAAATTTATTTGAGATATCGACCACGCGCTCGCAAACGTGCAGGATCGCGACCGCCGTTGCGCCGATGGCCTGTGGGACCTGGATGCACACCGCCACCGCCACATTGAACTTTGCCTCGCGCTGCGGATCGGTCGCCGGCAACTTGCGAATGGCGGTCAGCGTTTCATACCCAGCCTGGTCCTCGACCATGAGTTCCAGCAACGCCTGCCGCGCGCGGTTCAGTTCCGTCAGTGCCCGCTGCAAATCCGGCTGATGCTCGGCCAAGTCTTTTTTGTTGACGCTGTAATTCAGAACCATCTCCCCCATCGACGCCGCCAGCGCCCCGGTCAAAGCGGCAACAGCGCCCCCGCCCGGCGTCGGCTGCTTCGCGGCAGCGGCGTTGAGAAATTCTTCGATGCTCTGAGTTTTGTCGTACGCCATAAAAATCTCAGAGCCACGAAGGCACGAAGAGACGAAGAAAGCACGAAGAAGGAAATTAATCCATTTCTTCTTCGTGAAAACTTCGTGTCCTCCTTCGTGCCTTCGTGGCTCTGCTCTTACTTGCCAGAATCATGCTGCACACCGCGAGGCGTCAAGTCCACCGGCGGAAAGCTCGTATACGTTCTCATACCCGTCTTTTTATTCACCAAATCCGGCTGCGGCGTGCTTACCGTTATCACACATTCGTTCAATTTCGCGCGTGCGACCTGACGAACCTGGTCGATCGTCACCGCATTGATCCGCTGTGCGTAGCTGTCGTGGTAGTTGTAGCCCAATCCATACAGCTCATCCAGCGCAGCCGTCGAAGCCTGCTCGGCGGGCGTTTCATTCGACATCGCATCCGATGTCGTAATCAACTGCTTGCTGCGATTGAACCACTCCAACTGCATGTCCTGATCGGTCCCCTGACAGCGGGCGATGTTTTCCAGAATCACATCGACGACCTCGTTCACATTCTTCGGATCGCAGCCGGCATAGACGATAAACGCGCCGGGCATCTCCCGGGCGCGGCCGGGCATGTTGTAGGCATGAACGACATACACCAACCCGCGACCGCGCAAAATGTCGAACAGATAACCGGTCGGATAATCAAATCCGCTGGTCATGGTGTCAGCCACGGTGATCGTGTCCAGGTCCTTGTCGCCGATGACGCTGTCGGATTTATAGCCGATCACCACCCCGGCCAGGGCTTGTTCGGTCTTTTGAACTTCTACCCGATTAACATTGACGAATGGCGGTGGATTCCCGTATGTCCAACGACCCTCAATGAATCCTCCTGCATTTGTTGATTCGGGTTTGGCTGGCCCGGCAAAATACTGCTTAGCCATCGCTTGTGCCTGTTCCAGCGTCACATCTCCGAAGATCGCCAGCACGCGCTTACCTTTGAGCACTTTCGTTTCGTACCACTGCTTCATCTGCTCGGAAGTCGTTGCAGTGACAATTTCCTTCCGTCCCAGCGTAATAAACTGGTAAGGCGACTTCAGCGGCCCAAAATACGACTTCTTAAAAAACCGCATGCCCTGGGCCAGCCAATCGGCATCCTGACTATCAATGCCCGCCAGCAGCCGCTGTTTGATGCCGGTCAGTTCATCCACGGGAAATGATGGATTTTTCACGACATCGGCGTAGACATCCATGGCCTTGGCGAAATCATCCTTGAGGCAGGTCATGTTCCAGAACCACGAATTGTTGCCGCAATCGGTTTCCAGATCGCCGCCGATGGAATCGAAGAATTCAGCGATCTGGTCGGCGCTGCGCGTCCTGGTCCCGCGCGGCAGCATGTCCATGGTCAACTTGCCCACGCCGTTGGTCTTTTCATCCTCTGCCGTCAGACCCCCAAGGGAATACATTCGCACTTCAACCACCGGCGAGGTGCTGATGCGCTTGTGGAGCAAGGTCACATCGCCGCCCAGATCGATTCGAGTGATTTTGGTGGCTTCCTCAGCGTTGGCCTTGGCTTGGGTGGTCGGAGCGGCTGCTCGCAGCAAATCTTCAGCCTTGGGCAGTGTGCCGGCAGCCTCGGCGGGGATCAGGGCCGTCGTCAGCAAACGGGATTGCACCAGATATTTGTTAGCGACCTCCTGAAGCTGCTGGGCCGTGACTTTGTCGATGCGTTCCACATATCGATCGCTGAAATGCGGATCGCCGGTGCTCAAGTAATCAGTGGCCAGCGAAGAAATGATCTGCTCGGTCGTCTGCAAACTCTTCACGCGCTGCGTGCGCATCTGGGTCTTGGCGCGTTCGATTCGCTCGGGTTCGAGAAGCGTGGTCTTGAGTTTTTCGATTTCATCGAGCGTCACTTTCTTGGCCTGCTCGATCTTGTCGGCATCGAGTTCCATCGACACCGAGAACGTGCCTTGGACATAGTTGGGTGTGAAATCGCTTGCTGAAACGCCGCTCACGAGATGTTGCTTATCTCGAAGTTCCTGGACGAGAATTGAGCTTTCGCTGCCCGCCAGGATCGTGGCGAGAAGATCAAGCGGGTACATGTCGGCCTGATCAATTCGGACGGATGGAAATCCCAGATCGAGCTTGGCTTGCCCGAGTTTGGGAAACGTCGCGACCATGCTTCGCGGTGCAAGGACTGGCGGCTCGGGTGGCAACTCGTGGGTAAACTCCCGCCCCGGCTTGACCTGCGACACATTCTTCTGCACCGCGGCCAGCATCTTTTCCGGGTCCACATCACCCGCCACCGCGAAGACGAGGTTATTGGGTTGATACGCCAGCTTGTAATACCCGTACACATCGTCGCGGCTGAGACCTTGAATCACTTCCTGATACCCAATCACCGGCACGCGCTGCGGGCTGATGCGGTAGCGGTTGAGCTGCGTCATCCGCCAGAAAACGCTGTCGGGCTCGCCTTTGTTCATTTCCAGTTCGCGCTGGACGACTTCGTATTCCCGCCCATATTCGGCAGGTGTGATGGCAGCCCCAAGCATCCAGCCAGCGACCAGATCGACGGCTTCGTCCAAATGCTGAGGCGTGGTGTTTACATAAAAACAGGTGTGGTCGTAGGTCGTGTATGCGTTGGAATTGTTGCCCAATTGCTGAAGCAGATTGCGATTTTGCTCTTCGCTGCGGCGGGCATTGGTCCCACCGGCCACCAGATGTTCCAGCAAATGACTCAACCCCCCGCCCAGCCATTTGCCTTCGTATACGCCGCCCGTTTCAGCATACGCGCGCACCGCCAGCACCGGCGAAGGCACGCGCTTGACGATGACCGTCAGGTTGTTTTCCAGAACCGAAACAATTTCATCTGAACTGCTGACCAGCCGATGAGATTCCGCGCCGTAATTCACCGTAGGCTGTGTCGAAGGTTCCTGGGCCAGACCCCATGACGCCAGCATCAATACGCAACTCAAGCAGATAGAGTATTTCTTCATCCTGCAGTTTACCCGCGATGGGCGGGCCCTCAGCCATGTGCCCCTGGTCAGAGCACTTCATCATCGTGTTCGATTTCGTTGAGATAGGTCAGCGCCCGCTCCAGTTCGCTCTTGAGGTGGCGTACGCGAAGCAGGCTTTTCACGCGGGTCAGCAGTTCAAATTTATTGACCGGCTTGCTGACGAAATCGTCCGTGCCACATTCACTGGCCTGTTCGATGTCCCCCAATTCGTTCAAGGCGGTGACCATGAGAATCTGGATGTCCCGCGTTCGCGGGTCGCTTTTAAGCTTGCGGCAGACCTGAAAACCGCTCATGCGCGGCATCATGATGTCGAGCAATATCAGGTCGGGATTGTGCTCGGCCACCTTCTGAAGCGCCTCCACCCCGTCGGCGGCGGTGACGATCTTCACCGGCAGCGATTCCAAAAAGGCCTGCAACAACTCCACATTCTGCGGATTGTCATCGACGATCATCACGGTCGAATTCGGCAGAAACGACTCGTTGCTCGGATTGGCGGCGGAATTGTCCTGTGGCGTCATGACGAAACTCCATCAACGCCTTATTGTCCGTTTTCCACGCTCAACTGACAAGCGCCTGCGTCAACTGCGCCTCGCTCAGCCGATATCGCGCGATTTCGCGGCCATTGACGAAAACGACGGGAATCAAGGTCTTAAACCGCTCATGATCCGCCGGATCATCAAGAATATTGCGAATTTCCAGGGCCAAAGGATGACTTTTTGCGACGCGCTCGATTACCGCTTTGACCACGTCACACAAATGACAATCGGGCTTGCTGTAAATCACCACGCGATTCATGCAAATATCCGCGAGAGAAACTCAAAGCTCTTCACAGCCGCGATTTGCGGCTCGGCCGTGTGAGTATATAGCTCAACGGTAAGGTATCGGTTATAGGCGATACCCTTAAGCGCGTTGCGCAAGGCAAGCCAATCCAGCGTGCCTTCACCCGGAATCATGTGGTAATGCTTTCGGCCGGGGATGTCCTCGACGTGCATATTCCAAATCCGCTTGCCGAGCATTTCAACGACTTGCGGGATCGATTCGCCGATCACCTGACTGTGGCCGATGTCGAGATTCGCGCCGAAGCGCGGATGATTCAGCCGCTGGATCCACTCGCAAAGCTCTGCGACATATTCGAGGTATAAGCCGGGTTCGCACTCAATGCCGACGTTGATTTGCGCTCGATCGGCCGCTTCGAGAATCGGTTTGATCGATTCAGCGAACTGCTTGGCCGCTCGATCCGGAGGCATGCCGCCCAGCATTCGCCCGCTGGTGATGCTGATGTTTCGCGCACTCACGTCCCGCGCAAACTCGATGGCCTTGAGAATCAACTCCGTCCGATCCTGCCTGTGCTTTGGATTCGGACTGATCAAACTCGGCTCAAAATACGCTTCCGGCGGCGCATCCTTCCAATAGCCGAAGGTGCAATTGACGTTGATGTTGCTGACCTGCAGCCCCAGCCGATCGAGTTCCCGCCGCGCGTCAGAGGCATTCACCGTACCCGGATACGCGTGCGGGACATCCGCGAGAATTTCCACTCCTTCAAACCCCGCGGCTTTAATCCCACGAAGGGCTTCGATCAATGAAAATCGAGTATAAGCGTTGGTTGAGAAGGCGAGTTTCATTTGGATGCCATTAATAGACCGGCGCGAATCTGCATTACTCTGGCGACAGTTGGCAACGTGTCGTTCATGTGCAAAGCATCGACTGTCGCTCGGCCCGTTGGAGTCAGGCCCCGACAAATCCCGTTTGAATCAATTGAGAAGTGTTCGTCCCACTTTTGCTTCAATGGATGAAATAAAGGCGACAGTTCACCACTTACCGGATCGTTCGCCACCGTTTTATCTGATTTATGTAAGCTGCAATATGGACACTGAAGCGCCAGATTGGTCTCTTCGGTCTGTCCCCCTTTGCTTCTAGGAACAATATGATTGATGTGAAAAACGGAAGCCTGGCCGAGCTGCGCTAACCTGCAATACCGACAGCGACCCTCATCACGCTGAAATACTGCGACGCGAATTGATTTGGGAATTGCCGACAAGCTCACGTCAAACTCTGCGGCTGAAGCGCCATCGAGACAATCTGGCCAAACTGAGCCATTCGCACCAACGTCTCAAGCTCGGCCTTCTCCGTGTGATCCAGTTTTCCGTCCGTATTTCTCTCCAGAAGCACATGCATGCGATCGGTCAGCTCATCAGACAGCTTTACAATCCCCGAAAGCACCTCACGAGAGACCGAAAACGTGATGGGATCGGCGACTTGAACCATGGGAAATCATTATATGCCGTGAAACCTGCAAGGGAAGATCGTTCTCACAACCTTGGAAACACGTTTCATCATTCAAATTCAGCCACGTACCGCCTAATCATCCCCAGCAAGCGCTCCTTCGACTGCATTCCGTAAAACAACTCGCGGTCGAAAAGGGTTTGCTCTTCCCGAAGTTTTTGTTCGGTGTCCAGCACCTTCTGTTGCCAGGAAACCATCACGCCCGTCTGGGAAATGACATCATTCAGTTCGGCGTGCATTTGATAAAACCGGCGGCTGCGATCCTTCGAACGGCGCGGAAGTGACGCAATCTGGGCCACCAATTCGCGCTTGCGCTGGCCCAGCGCGCCGTGTCGCAGGCGATGGCCCTCCTGTTTGACACAGGGAATACACAGCCTCTGCTGACCCACGGCCGGCGGGAAATACATCGTGCCGGTTGTCACCGCAAAGGCCGGCGCCTCGATGTCATAATGCAAATGGATGAGCTGATCCGTCACCTGGTCATATCGTCCACCACCTATCCCGTGAACGAATTGATCGACCATCAGCAATCGCAAGAACATCGTCAACGTCAGCGCCCGCGGCGCGATTCGATGCTGCGTGGAGACCAGCCAGCGGTTCAATCGATTGGCGGCTTCCCAGCCGTCGATCTCCTTTTCAAAGGTAAACTCCTCGCCGCCAGGCAGTTTGAGCATCCAGCCGTTGTCCGTCCGAAACACCGTCGGCCGAATGCGCTTGCCGCCGTGCAAATCGTCCAGCCAGAACGGGATTTCCACCGACTCGTCGCTGGCAAATAGGTCGGGCATGGGCCTCATGTTGGAGGCAATGCCATGTGCCTTTCGATATTGCTCCAGCGCCGTGTTGTAATGCGCTGCAATCGCATCGGGCCGGGCGACCAGATCATGGACAAAAAGCAGAAATGCCTCGCATCCCCAGATCGGCGATGCCAACAAGACGTGCTGCCTCAACCCCAAACCCCAATCCAACTCGTGCAGCGCATTGGCGAGCGCCGCCGCGAGCGTAACATCGCGTTCCAGCGCCGACTTGCGCAAACTCGCCAGCACTTCCCCCACCACGGGCTTAAAATCCCAAGGCCAATCCTTCAGCATTGAGAAAATCTGATCGATGTGCGCCGGCGATGGCGGCGAAAGCTGCGCGCTCCACGACGCTGTCGTCAAATGCGGATCATCCGAGATCGGCACCGCCTGGCCCGGCCAGCGCAACTCCAGGTGCTTGGGCGCATCCGAATCCACCGCAATATGAAACGCCTGCCCCTCAACTTTCCCCGCGGCCGCGTGAAGCAACGCGTTTTTCGCCCAAACACCCGCGTGAAACAGTTCGGTCTGATGACCCATCGCCAAAATCGGCTGATCCGAATCCTGCCCGATGAATTGCCGCATGCGCCGGCGCACCCGCGGCAGGGGTATGTTTTGAATGACGATCGAATCGGATGTGCCCAGACGCTTTTGATTAGACAGCGTGTCGCGAAGAATCTGCCCCGGGTGCGGCCAAATGACAACCTGACCGTCCTCGGACGGCGCTTTCCAATCCGGGTAGTCCCGCAAACTTCCGCTCATCCTCATCACCAAAAAAAGAGAAGAGCCACGAAGAGGCGAAGCAGCACGAAGTCAACACGAAGAAGAAAATCATTTCTTAAATTCTTCGTGGCTTTCTTCGTGTCCCTTCGTGCCTTCGTGGCTCTGTCTTTGAATAGAATTATTCACACGACATCGGACACGGCTCTTGTTCCAGAGGCGGCTGCCATTGCAGTTCGCGGTTGAAGACATCGAGATAATGCGCCAGTCGAATGTCCGCATTGTCCAGCGCGCCGCCGAATGTGCGATTGAGATCCTTGTAGATCAATCGAACCGGAATTTCCTTGATGCGCGCCCTCGTCGCCGCCAGGCGCGGCCAAAGTTGCATGGGAAATGCATATCCCGTTTCATCCAGCCGCAGTTTCATCATCGCGCTCACCCGATGGGCTTTGAAACCGCAAAACGCATCGGTGATGAAAAACCCAAGCACGCTGTTCACCATGCTCGTGATCGTCGAATTGATCAATCGGCGGTCGCCCGGCGGAAGATCGTCATCCCCGTGCGGCCTGAGATATCTCGATCCACTGATCAGGTCATACTCGTCATTTCTGATCTGCCGTACAAAGTGCGGAATGGTTTCCGGATCATGCTGCTCGTCGCAGTCCATGGTAATGACCCAGTCATATCCGTTGGCGTCGGCATAGTTGAACGAATCGATGATGCTCTGCCCATAACCACGGTTCGTGGCATGGTGAATCACCTGGATATCGTCGCGACTGTCCAATAACTCGGCCGTGCCGTCTGTGCTGCCGTCGTCGATCACCAGAATATCACTGTGGAATTCGCGGACCTTATCCAGCACCTGCCGAACGGTCCTGATCTCGTTGAAGACGGGAATGGCAACGATCCAGCGCAAAGTAAATCTCCCTGTAAAACAGGACCGCGCCACCGCGCGAGCCGATGCTGATCCTAGAAGTGGGCCTTCATTCGGTCAACCTGATACTGGTTTCAGAATTGACCCGTATACGCAGCGGCGCTTATATTCACGCCGCACGTGCCTGCAACCTGGGTAGACTTTATGATCCAATCCGGCCGATCCGTGCGACTCGCATCGCTCATCTTGCTGACGACCAGCCTTCTGTTTGCCGGCTGCGCTTCTCAGAAGCCCCTGCCCGAACATCCGGAAGGCGTGGACTATTACGTCCAGGGCGTACAACTCAACAAGTCCGGCAAGATCGACCAGGCCATCGACATGTGGGAAAAGGCGGTCATCGCCAACCCCAAGCTCAGGATGGCGCATGTCATGCTCGGCGATGCCTATCGCTCCAGAGGCGATTATTCCCGCGCCGCGGTCCATTATGACGCCGCCACCAAGCTCGACCGATACTCCTTTTCCAACCATTACAACCTTGGCGTGGCGTATCAGATGCTCAATCGCCTGGAAGAAGCCGCCACCGCCTATCTGTCCGCCATCGAACTCAATCCCCGCGATGTCAAATCCAACATGAACCTCGGCTTGGTTTACCTGGCCTTGGGCAAGAACGACTCAGCCGTCACGTTCCTGGACCGCGCGACCAAGCTTGACCCCAGCTATGGCCCGGCGAGATCCAACCTCGGAGTAGCCCTCGATGCCCGCGGCGACCTGATGGCGGCGGAATCCAATTACCGCAAAGCGCTCGAACTCGATTCCAAAAACCTCGTCACCCAGCAAAACCTCGCGCAAAACCTGATCAGCCAGAAAAAAACCTCCGAAGCCCTCACGATCATGGAGCACGTGCTGACCCAGACCGATTCCCCCGCCGCCCATAAACGCTACGGCGATGCACTGGCGCAAGCCAGGAAATTCGACCAAGCCACCGCTCAAATGGATATCGCGCTCAAGGCCGACCCGACGTATATCCCAGCCATCAATGGCAAAGCCGATGTATTGATCCTGCAATACACCGCCGGCCTGGAACTGGACGACAAGCTCCGCATGACCGCACTGGACCTGTGGCGATCAAGCCTGAAAATGAATCCCAACCAGCCCGGCATCGCCGAAAGCATCAAGAAATGGACTCAGCCGGGCCTGTTCGGAAACTGATTGCACCCCAAACAATCCAAACCTGTTCCATTGGCCTCCGGCTCCGCCGGGGGACACGCACGCCAACAAGTACCATCCGAATTCATGAATGTCCCCCGGCGGAGCCGGGGGCTAACGGGCCAATTGATGATCCTGCATGACGATGCCGACGTTGTCGCCATCGATAAACCATCCGGCCTGGCCGCCATCCCCGGCCGCGATGAAGCCGATAGTGTTCTGCAAAAACTGTCCGAGCAACTGTCGTGCAAACTGCTCGTCGTTCATCGTCTGGACAAAGACACCAGCGGCGTCATGCTGTTCGCCAAACACACCGATGCCCAGCGGCATCTGTCCCACCAGTTCCAGAACAACACCGTGCAAAAGGAATATCTCGCGCTGGTGGCCGGCCACCCGCAGCAGCGCGAGGGAGAAATCGATGCCCCCATCGGCGTGCATCCAACACACACAAAAATGATGGCCGTCCTCAAACACGGCGGGCGACCCGCGCGCACGCTTTGGAAAGTGGAACAGCAATTCCGCAATTTCGCGCTGCTGCGCGTCTTCCCTAAAACCGGAAAAACCCACCAAATCCGCGTGCATCTCGCCCACATCGGCCTGCCCCTGGCGATCGACCCCCTCTACCACCACCGCGCCGGCCCGATTTTGCTGAGTCAATTCAAACGCAACTACCGCCCCAAACCCGAAGGCGAACGGCCGCTGATTGATCGCTTAACGTTGCACGCGGAGAAACTGCGTTTCACCCATCCAGATGGACGCCCAATCGAGATCGTCTCCGCGTTACCTAAGGACTTTCGCTCGACCTTGAACATGCTCGCAAAGTACGCGCGGTAACCCACCCCTACGCCCGACCCTTCAGGGTCGGGGCTCCGCAAGTTTTATTAACTCCGACAACACCGCTGCCCCTTCAAACAAATGATCATGAACATACTTTTTACAATTCCAAAAGTGCCCCTCATCATTGATTGACAAAGTCCGACACCCCGCTGCCCAAATACCACCCGGTTTTACAATCCCCTGCCGCGAAAGAATAAACGAACACTTACCCTTCGCCTCCCCAACAATGATCTTCGGATCGCGCGGTGACAGTTTATTGGGAGCAGTAAATCGCGCAAGCAAGTGCCAATGCTTCGCACCAATACTCATCTCAACCACTTCCACTTCGCGTTCGATCAGTGCTGCGTGAAGCGATTTGCAGACTTCGATTCGCTGGTCGTGATTGAGTTCGACGGGACTTTGTTTCAGTAATTTCTTTGACCGAGCCTTCAAATCCGCGAATGCGCGTTTGGGAAAGGGATGTTTGTAATCTGCGTCGACGTGTCGTCGATGATCGCGTTCGCGCCATCCGCGGTCTTCGCCGGGTAACCATTGACCGTACATGCTTCCGGTGCAATGAAACCAATTGCGCCAGGGTTGCATGATGATCTCCTCCCGCGAAACGCCCGACCCTTTAGGGTCGGGGCTCTATCTTTCTTCCGTCACGTTACCGACCCCAACCCTAAAGGGTTGGGCTTTTGTCAAACTCCGCCCATCAGCACCGCGAGCAATCCCTTTTGGAAATGCAGCCGATTCTCCGCCTGCGGGAAGATCAATGACTGTTTTCCCTCGATGACGCCATCGCTGATTTCCATGTCGCGATATGCGGGCAGGCAATGCAGGACAACCGCTTGTTTTGGCGCCTCGGCCAGCAGTTGTTCGTTGATCTGATATCCCTGGAAATCTTTCAGCCGCTTGGCCTTTTCCTTTTCCTGACCCATGCTGACCCAGGTGTCGGTGTAGATGGCGTCGGCTTCGCGGACAGCCTGGATCGGGTTGGGCTCGACGATGAAATCCATGTCGGGAACTTGCGACATGATGCGATCGACATCCTCGCGCGGCAGTTCATACGATGGCGGTGATGACAAGATAAACCGCACGCCCATCTTGCCGCATGCCACCGATAGCGATCGCGCGACGTTGTTGCCGTCTCCGACGTACGCCAGCGTTCGGCCTTTGACGTCGCCGAAATGCTCGACGAGCGTCATGAGATCAGCCATGGCTTGGCAGGGGTGGCTGTAATCGGTCAGGCCGTTGATGACCGGCACGGTCGCGAATTTCGCCAGGTCTTTGACGGCCTGGTGATCAAACGTCCGCGCCATGATCCCATCGCACATGCCCGACAACACCCGAGCCACATCCTTGGCGGGCTCGCGCTTGCCCAACCCCACTTCTTCGTCACGAAGCAGCAGCCCATTGCCGCCGAGTTGAGTCATCGCCACAGCGAAACTCACGCGCGTCCGCAGGGACGGCTTTTCAAAGATCATCGCCAACGACTTGTTGGTCAGGATCTGATCGTTCTTGCCGGTGCTTTTGAGTTGCTTTTTCAAGTGCGCGGAAACATCCAGCACATGCCGCAGGTCGGCATCGGATGTTTCGGCAATGGAAATGAAGTGACGCATGAGAATGGTACTGGTTACTTGTTATTTGTTACTTGCGGTTTCTGATCTTTGGGCGATCTTGCGTTTCAAAACCTTGATGTAAGCATTCAGCCGAGGACCCAATTCCTGGACAATCGGCTGTAATTGAGCAATCTGTTCGTCATTGAGCAATCGTCTTCGATATGCGCGTCTCAAAAAGTGCCGTGTTTCATAGAACGAACTTCGGGATATTCGTGCAAAGTAACAGTTGTCCTTGTACGAACCATGACCACGGCCTTCAGCTAAATTCGCGCCAATACTATCCGCAGCACGAACGAGTTGCCCGCCAACTTGATCCCGCGCGAACCGTTCCCAATCAATAATCAATTTCCAGATCGCATCCGCCAATTCTTCTGCGAGCCGATAAATGTCGAGTTCTTCAAATCCCTTAACCATCACAGGCACCACAAGTAACAAATAACAAGTAACCAGTAACTCCTAAAGGACAATTTCCGTGCCAATGCCCGATTCGGTGTAAATTTCCAGTAGCAGTGAATGCGGAATTCTTCCATCGATGATATGGGCCTTGCTCACCCCGCCGCGCAGTGCGGTGACGCAGGCTTCCACCTTGGGCAGCATGCCGCTGGTGATCGCGCCGGATTTGACCATGTCATCGATCTGCGAGACCGTCAGGTGGCTGATGCGGCTTTCAGGGTCGTTGACGTCCTTGCGTATGCCATGGGTGTCGGAGACGACGACGATCTTTTCCGCCTTGACGGCAGCGGCCACATGACCGGCGGCGGTGTCGGCGTTGACGTTCAATCGCCCGCCGCCCTGATCGCGCGCGATCGTTGCGATGCACGGGATCGAATCCGCCTGCACGAGCAATTGCAATAGCCGCGCATTGACGCTCGTCACATCGCCCACATACCCCAGATCAACACGTCGGCCATCGGGTTGCATGAAGTATGCTTTTTCCGCAAACAGCACGACGCTGGACAGCGAATGCAATCCCATCGCCTCGCAACCCTGGCTTTGGATGAAATTGACGATGAACTTGTTGATCTGGTTGCACAGCACGTGCTCGGCAATCGCCAGCGTGCGCTCGTCGGTATATCGCCGGCCCATGACCATCTGCGGCACCAGGCCTGCCGCTTCCATCGCCTGGTTGATCGCCTTGCCCCCGCCATGCACCAAAATGGGCTGCATGCCGACGTAATTCATGAAGACGATGTCGTTCAGAATCGTCGAAAGAGCGGCCTCGTCGTCCATGATCGACCCGCCGATCTTCACGACGATCGTTTTATCGTGAAATCGTTGAATATATGACAACGCCTCGACCAAGGCCGAGGCCTTATTGATTGCCGCATCTATCATTGGAAAACACTGCTCCAGCTGGAAAGAGCCGAAGTGTATGAATCGCCCCGATGGGTGTCAAAAAAGAACTTTCATTCCGATAAACCCCTTCGAAAATCCCCCTCGATAACTCCCCCTCTGTTTTGGTATATTCCCTGCCTATAGAACGCTTCATGCCTCAGGCGGTAAGGGCAGGTGCAGGGTAAAGCGATGCGTCCCAGGCTTATTTTTCTAGTCGGCGGACCGGATTTTCACCCGGTCAACGATCAGGCCCATGCCATCATCAACTGGCTCGGCCCGGAATACGCCTGTCACACCGCCGAAAGTCTTGCCGCGTTTGAGCATCTCACCGAGTGCGACCTGCTGGTCCTCATGGGCCAGCACTGGACCGGCTGGGAAGGTCGCTATCGATCGCCCAGCGAACCGCATCGAAGATTATTCGAAAAATATGTTCAATCCGGTCGGCCGATGCTCGCAGCGCACGGCGCGATCGCCAGCTACGATGATTGGCCTCGCTTTGCCGAACTGGTCGGCTTTCAACTGGATTGGACAAATTCCGATCCTTCCCCCATCGGCAGCTATTGGGTGCACATGCGCGGCACGGGGCACCCGATTGTCGCTGGCGTTTCCGATTTTCAGGTCGTCGATGAATTGCTCCCCGCCGTGCAAATTTCGCCCGGCCTGCGCGCCCAGATTCACGCCGATTCCAACTGGGCGGGCGGAAAAATCCCCATGGTCATGACCGCCAAGGGAGGCCGAATGCTCGGCGCCGGCAAAACCGCCTACATCGCCCCCGGACACGACATGCGCGCCTTCGAATCCCCCGACCTGCGCCAACTCTGGCTCAACGCGGTAAAGTGGTGCCTCGAACCGTAAAATATTCAGAGCCACAGAGGACACTGAGAGCACAGAGTCAAATCCTGAATTTCTTCTCTGTGCATTTTGTGATCTCTGTGGCTAAAAAAATTCCCATTCTCTTCGTGTTTAACTTTGTGCTCTTCGTGTCTTCGTGGCTCTGCCCTCTATGAACACTAAAGAAACCCACGACGTCTGGAACCGCATCGCCCGCTGGTGGGACAACGAGATCGGCGAAGGCAACGATTTCCAGAAAACGCTCATCATGCCCGCCACCGATCGATTGCTCGAACCAAAGCCCGGGCAAACGATTCTCGACATCGCCTGCGGCAACGGAAACTATGCGCGGCAAATGGCCCAAACCGGCGCATGCGTCATCGCATGCGATTTCTCCGACGAATTCCTGCAATGCGCCCGTCAGCGAACACGCCCCGAGCATGGCCGGATCGAATATGTCCGCATCGATGCAACCGATTCAGCCCAGCTTTTGTCTCTTGGCGAATCGCGTTTCGACTCGGCCGTCTCCAGCATGGCGCTGATGGACATGCCCACCATCGAACCGTTGTTTTCGTCCTTGAAAAAGCTGCTCAAACCGAGTGGCCGGTTCGTTTTTTCGCTGCCCCACCCCTGCTTCAATTCCAATCAATCCAAAATGACGGCCGAACTCATCAACGAATCCGGCCAGACCGAGCAACGCTTCGGCGTGGCGATCCACAAATACCTGAACGTCCCGCCGAACCTCAGCAGCGGCATCATCAATCAGCCCGAGCCGCATCCGATTTTCCATCGGCCGCTTTCGGAAATTTTCAAAACGTGTTTCGACCACGGTTTTGTAATCGATGGACTCGAAGAGCCGGCGTTTCCCGAAATTTCGTCCAGCAAAAACACCTTCTCCTGGATGAGGCGCCCGCAAATTCCACCCGCCATCGTCATCCGCGCAACGCGTACATAATTCCAAAGCAACCGTTGACGAATCCCGATGTTGCGCGCCAGCAACGACAATCGCGCACTCCGGACAGGAACACGAACCCCGCTTGCGGTTTCGCGGTGGTTTTGAGGGTTGCACACCGCCAAACCGCAAGCGGCTGCTCACGCTCCTCCAATAAAAATTATTTTCTCCCCTATTAAGGTGGGTTCCCCCCGCGCC
>DASZXJ010000062.1:0-14159 GCA_035545895.1 Tepidisphaeraceae bacterium
ATCGTCATCGCGCCGGATAAATTCAAGGACTGCCTGAAAGCGTCGGAAGTCGCTTGCGCCATCGCGAAAGGCGTGCGCTACGCCGATCTCCATATCGAAATCGATATCTGCCCCCTTGCCGACGGCGGTGAGGGAACGGTCGATGCGCTCGTGGCGGCAACGGGCGGGAAAATTGTCACACATACCGTCACCGGCCCCCTTTCGCGAATGAAAGTCGATGCGCCGATCGGATTGCTCGGCGATGGAAAGACAGCCGTCGTGGAAATGGCAACCGCCAGCGGACTTTACCTGCTAAAACCCGATCAGCGCGATCCAACCCGTACAACAACCTATGGCACGGGCGAACTTTTGCGCCATGCGCAATCACTGGGCGCCCGGCGCATCATTTTGGGCATCGGCGGCAGCGCCACCACCGACGGCGGCGTGGGATGCGCCCAGGCCTGGGGAGCAACGTTCACCCTCAACAGCGGCACGGTCTATCAGGAAGGATCGCGGCGCCTCACCGGCGGCGATCTGGTGCATCTGCGATCAATTGCCTCGGCAATCCCGCTGGATACCGGCGGGATCGAATTCATCGTGGCCTGCGACGTGGGCAACCCCCTGCTGGGAGAAAATGGCGCTGCTCGAATCTTCGGCCCGCAAAAGGGGGCAACGCCCGAACAAGTGCAACTGCTGGAAGAGGGCCTGGCCAAACTGGTCGAGCAAACGCATCGTGATGACCTGGCCAAATCCCCCGGGGCAGGCGCGGCCGGTGGATTGGGATTTGGCATGTTGGCGTTTTTTGCCGCCAGGCTTCAACCCGGTATCCAGATCGTCATGGACGCGGTCAACCTGCGCGATCGCCTGACAAATGCCGACCTGTGCATCACGGGTGAAGGCAAGCTCGATTCGCAATCCCTGGCCGGCAAAACAACCGTCGGTGTCGCGCGATTGTGCAAGGAAATGAACGTCCCATGCATCGCGCTGGTGGGGACGATTGGCACGGGCATCGAAGGCGCGGCCGCCGAAGGATTGACCGCGAGCTTCTCGATCGCGCCCGGACCAATCACGATGGAAGAATCGATGCGACGCGCCGAGGAACTGCTGACGTCAACCACTAAAAACGTCCTGAACTTACATTTAGCCCGGCGCGAACACACGCCGGGTGCCCGTGGTGTATTCACCACGGGCACCAATCCTGGATAAAACTCCACGGCCTACGCGGCAATCCATCGCGCAAGTTGTGACGTTCGACATAATCGATACGCACTCGCACCAAGTGCGCGTCAAAACAGAACCGTTTGTCATAATCCGTTGCCCAAATTGGGCGACCGATGCGCATTTTCCACCGAACTGCGTCTTTCGCACATTTCACGATCTTTGATACATCCTGCACAGAGGCGGCCGTTACAAAATGAACGTGCCAGGATTGCACGCACATCGCCAGGATGACTTGGTTCAATCGTTCAATCAGCGAAACGCCGATTGCTTCTCCAACGTCATGACGAATTCCGCCATCGAAGTAAAACGGAGAATGTTTGAGTCTCGCGCGGTCGGCCGATTCAAGTTGTGGATCGGCTGGGAATACGATTCCATCATCCACCCAACCGCGAGCGTCGCCGCGCAACCATGTGCCGTAAGTGGAAATCGTGTACATGATCGCGAGAGTAGACATGAAATCGCGTCTCCTAATTCATTTAGCCCGTGGTGAATACACCACGGGCACCCGGCGTGTGTTCACGCCGGGCTAAATATAAATACGGTTTAAGTCCGTTCGCCCACCAGTTCGCCTTCCACGACTGATGATGTTTTCCTAAAAATGAAATCGTGCTTGGATCGGTCTTCGTCGATGGAGATGGTGTCACCTTCTCCGAACTCACCTGCAAGGATTTTTTGCGCCAATGGGTTTTCGATGCGCTGCTGGATGACCCGCTTCAATGGACGCGCGCCAAAGGTCGGGTCGTAGCCTTCCTCGGCCAGCAATTTGTCGGCCGCTTCGGTGACCCGAAGTTTCATACCGCGCGAACCCAGCCGCTTGCGGAGGTAATCGAGCTGAATCGCGACAATCTTCGCGAGTTGCTCCTTGCCCAGCGGATGGAAAATGATCGTTTCATCAATTCGATTGAGAAACTCCGGGCGAAACGCCTGCTTGAGCAGATCGCGCACCTGGGCTTCGATTTCCCATTCTTCCGCGCCTTTGGCGCTCAGTTCCTGAATCTGCGCTGAACCCAGATTGCTGGTCATGACGATGACGGTGTTCTTGAAATTGACCGTGCGGCCCTGGCCATCGGTCAGTCGGCCATCATCGAGCACCTGCAGCAGCACATTGAACACATCGCGATGAGCCTTCTCGATTTCGTCGAACAGAACGACGGAATACGACTTGCGGCGAACGGCCTCGGTCAGTCGGCCGCCCTCTTCATAACCCACATAGCCCGGCGGCGCGCCGATCAGACGGGCGACGCTGTGCTGTTCCATGAACTCGCTCATGTCGATTCGAATCAGCGCGTTTTCGTCATCGAAAAGAAACTCCGCCAACGCTTTGCACAGTTCGGTTTTACCGACACCGGTAGGACCGAGAAATATGAATGACCCGATCGGGCGGTTCGGGTCACCCAGTCCCGCACGGCTGCGACGCACCGCATCCGAAACGGCGCGGACCGCATCGGTCTGGCCCACCACGCGCTGGCCCAGCCGGTCTTCCATGTGCAGAAGTTTTTCTTTTTCGCCTTCAAGCATTCGTGAAACCGGTACGCCGGTCCAGCGGCTGACGACCTCGGCAATTTCCTCGGCCGTCACCTCTTCCTTGACCAGAGAATCGCCCTTGTTGGCCATTTCGCGGACTTTTTTCTCGGCGGCGTCCAGCTTCGCTTTGAGATCGCGAATCTCTCCATACTGGATTCGGGCGGCCGTCTCCCAACTTCCCTGCCGCTGCGCCTGTTCCAGTTCGACCTGCTTTTTGTCGATCTGTTCTTGAACGGTTTTGATCACGTCCATCGCCCCTTTTTCAGTCTGCCAGCGGGTGGTGAGAGCCGTATTCTTTTCCTGCAAATCCGCCAATTCGCGTTCGGCTTTTTCCAATTGCTGGCGCGAAGCGGGGTCTTTTTCCTTTCGCAAGGCTTCGATTTCGATCTGAAGCTGCATGACCCGACGGCGAATTTCGTCCAGTTCTGCCGGCATGGAGTCGTTTTCGATCCGCAATCGCGATGCGGCCTCATCGATCAGGTCGATGGCCTTATCCGGCAGAAATCGTTCGGAAATATAGCGATCGCTGAGAACAGCCGCCGACACGATGGCGCTGTCGGTGATCCGCACGCCATGATGCGTTTCATATCGCGACTTCAAGCCGCGAAGAATGGCGATGGTGTCTTCGACACTCGGCTCGCCCACCAGAATCGGCTGAAATCGGCGCTCAAGGGCTGCATCTTTTTCGATGTGCTTTTGATATTCATCAAGCGTTGTCGCGCCGATGGTGTGCAGTTCGCCTCGCGCCAGGGCCGGTTTCAGCAGATTGCCTGCATCCATCGAACCTTCGGCCCGGCCGGCACCGACGACCGTATGCAATTCATCGATGAACAGGATGATCTGTCCTTCGCTCTGCTGCACTTCCTTGATGACGGCCTTGAGGCGTTCCTCGAATTCGCCGCGGAACTTCGCGCCGGCCACCAGCGCGCCCATGTCCAGCGCCACGATTTTCTTATTTTGAAGCACCGCCGGCACATCGCCATTGAGCATGCGAATGGCCAAGCCTTCGACGATCGCGGTTTTACCAACACCCGGTTCGCCGATCAGGACAGGATTGTTTTTCGTGCGTCGCGAAAGCACCTGCATCGTGCGGCGAATTTCCTCATCGCGCCCAATGACTGGGTCGATCTTGCCCTGTCGAGCGGCTTCGACCAGATCGCGACCGTATTTCTCAAGAGCCTGGTAAACATTTTCAGGGTTTTGCGAGGTGACGCGTTGTCCGCCTCGCACATCTTTTAGCGCGGTGAGAATGGCATCGTGTGTTACTCCTGCAACACTGAGGATATCGCGCGCTTCTCCTTTGACCTGCGCCAGCGCCAAAAGAAGGTGTTCCGTCGAGACATATTCATCCTTCAGGCGGTCGGCTTCCTTCTGGGCGGCAGTGAATACATCGTTGGTGGCGCGGTTCATGCCAAGCTGCGTGCCGGTGGCGCGAGGCAACCGTTCAAGAGCAGAGCGCACCTGTTGAGAAATCGACTGGCCGTTCGCGCCAAGCTTTTGCAGAAGCGGCTGAACGACGCCTTCGGTTTCATCCAACAACGCCGCCAACAAATGCAGCGGCAGAATCTCCGCGTGATCCATCCGCTGGGCAAGTTCCTGGGCATGTGCGACCGCTTCTTGAGCCTTGATCGTAAATTTGTCGAAGCGCATAGGGTCTCCTAAATAGGAATATCGCAAACGCAGGACCAAAGACCGTTTGGCACAACTTATTGCAATACGTAGGTTTATCTCAGACCAAATAAACCGAACCCTGCCAATTTAGCAGTCCATGCGTCAGAGGCTGACAGCATGTGATATCGTTGTAAGTGAAATGGGGTTGGGCAACCGGATTTTACAGCTTTTTAGCCCCGTCGCTTGCGACGGGTATCGGCGCTCGAAAACCCGCCGCAAGCGACGGGGCTAAATGAACCCATCCCCATTACCTGCAGGTTTTTACACCTGCGACTAACCCAAATAAGGGATGTTGCTCGATCACAGATGTAACCGGATGATGAAGTCGATGACTCGGGAACGGCCAATTCTTTTTTCGACTGAGATGGTGCGGGCGGTGCTCGATGGTCGCAAGACTCAAACCCGCCGGGTAGTCAAACCACAGCCACAGGTCATCGGCCGTAATCACGAAGACCGCCCTGTTGCCATCTGCGACGGCCAACCCATTACCTGCCGGTTCGGACTGCCCGGCGATCGGCTTTGGGTGCGTGAGCGATGGGGATATCGAAAGGATTTTTCACCCGACTCCCTTTTCAACGCCAACTGCCAATTTGCCTACTCAGCCGATGGATCGTCGAACCATCTGCAAGGCAAGTGGCGACAATCGCGCAGCATGCCGCGCATCGCATCTCGAATTATATTGGGCATTACCGACATTCGCATTCAGCGGCTGCACTCAATTGACGAACCCGCCGCCCGTGCCGAAGGGTTTGATCCATCCAGCAGCGACGGCAAGCCGCTGGCCTGGTTTCGGCAGTTGTGGGATTCGTTATCCGTTGACGGCCAATTCACCTGGGATTCCAACCCCTGGCTTTGGGTGATCGATTTCAAGATGCTGAAGGTGAAGCATTCATAACCCCCCGCTATAATCACCTCCAATGGCCAAGCCACCTTTTTCCACTGATCCTGTTGATGACGATTCGGATGATTTGGGAATTGTGTCCGAATCGGTCGATCTGCCTCGCATCGAGCGGGCGGTTCGTGAGATCCTCCTTGCTGTCGGTGAAAACCCCCAGCGCGAAGGATTGCTCAAGACACCAAGCCGCGTCGCCAAGGCCTATGCCGAACTGATGGTCGGGCTTAAGCAAGACCCGCGCGAACATCTTCGAACGGTCTTTCATGAACGTTACGACGAGGTTGTCCTTCTTCGCGATATCGAATTTCATTCACTTTGTGAACATCATCTTTTGCCTTTCACCGGTCGGGCGCATGTGGCCTATCTTCCGGACGGCAAGGTTGTCGGCCTGAGCAAACTGGCGCGACTGGTCGAGGGCTACGCGCGTCGGCCACAGGTCCAGGAACGATTGACCACCCAGATCGCCGATGCATTGATGGAAGAGCTGAACCCAATCGGCGTGGCATGCGTGATCGAAGCAACGCACACGTGCATGACCATGCGCGGAATCAAAAAGCACGGCAGCATCATGGTCACCAGCGCCTTGCGGGGAATTTTCAAGGAAAACCCGTCCAGCCGCGCGGAAATCCTTACGCTCATGTACAGTGAGAAGAATGGGAAGCTCTGAGGAAGCCCCGCCCGCGGTCTCGCCACAACTGGCCCGATGGGCCACGCCTCTGCTTTTGATTGTCGGAGCGCAGGTCTGGCTGCTGGCCGGCAACGGCGATTTCGGCAGCACGCGACAGCGCGTGTTGCTGCTTGCCGCCTTCATTATTTCGTGCATCCCGCCGCTTGCCTCACGTTTGAACGAAGCGCTGGACCGGTTGCGACATCTCACCATTCGGCAGCGCGCGTGCATGACGATGGTCCTGGCTGTTCTGTCGGCCGGGTATTTTTATCAATCGGCGATCGTCCAAAATCGATCCTTCACATTCAAGTTCAATGATGAATCGAGTTACGCCATTGGCACGCAGATGGCGGCGCGGTTTCACCTCTGGATGCCCCAGCACCCCGCCGGCGATTTCTTCGAAGCGATGCAACTCATCGTGCATCCGGTTTATTCATCGATGTATTTCCCCGGCACCGCCATTCTCTACGCGCCAATAATCTGGCTGCATCTGCCGTGGTGGCTCCTGCCGTTGCTGGCCGCCAGTGCGTGCGCCGGTTTGACCTATCGAATCACCAGCGAATTGCTCGATTCAGTGGCTGGGCTGACGTGCGTGCTGCTGCTTTGGGGAAGCAGCATCTTTCGGTTTGTCAGTATCGCATTTCTCGCGCAAATCCCCGCCCTCCTGCTGGCGCTGCTGGCGATTGATGCATGGCTGCGCTGGAGGACGAATCGACGACTCTGCTGGGCCATCGCAGTGGGATTTTTTTCTGGCTGGTGCGCCATCACGCGCCCGCTCGATGCAGTTGCGCTGCTTCTGCCGCCGGCGATTGCCATGCTGATGGACGCCAAACGAAATTGGCGCCCGCTCGGCAGTGTGGCGGCGGGCGCCTTGCCGTTCCTGGTCATTCAAATCATCTTCAATATCGGCGTGACCGGTTCGTGGCATCGCACTCCATTCGAATTCAGCCAGGCGCAGGATTACCCGCAAGTCTCGCTCGGATTTCACCCGTTTGATCCAACGGTGAAGCCCGCAACGTCGCTGCCTCAAAAATTGGACTATTACGAACAAGTGACCGTGCCCGCTCTGCGAGCGCATCAGTTCCGCGGCGCACTGAGCTGGCTGCCGGATCTGATGCAGGTTGCACTGCCTCAACCGCTGCTGCTTCTGATCATTCCCGCCGGCCTGCTCGCCTGGGGCCGGCGACGATGGATTGTGACCATCAGCGCGATCCTCTGGGTGCTGCTCTATTCCCTTTACGTTTTTCATTTCAGGCATTACATCGCGACGATTGTTCCCATGCTGGCGGTCGGCGTGGCGTGCGGCATCGAGCAGCTTCGCAACACCTGGCCAGGCGCGCGAAACACCATCACCGTTTTCCTGACGCTGGCCGTCATCGTTCTGTCGATGACGCATATGCCGCAATTCAATCCGTTGATTCGGGACGAATGGTTCAGCGACAATGAGCTTCAACAAATCGATCACAAGCTGGCGGAGATAAATCAACCCGCCCTGGTCCTCTTCCGATACGATGATTCGCGGTCCGGGCAGATCGAACCGGTCTACAACTCCGATGTCGCCTGGCCCGATGATGCCAAAATCGTTCGCGCCAACGATCGGGCCGAACAAAACGAGCAAATCATCTCCTATTACCTCCAGCGTCAGCCCGCCCGGGCGGTCTATCGATACGACCGCAAGGACGGATCGCTTACCCGGCTAAGCCCAACCACAACCCCTTGATTTGCCCGACGGGCGTGCGCTTGGTAACTTCAAAAACACATGGCCAACTATCCGGGACAATCCAGAAGGCCCGTCGAAAACAATGAATCTCGCTTTGTTATCTCCGGGGCAATGAAGTTTTATCTGGCGCTGTTTATCATCGTGCCGGCCATCCTCTACGCCATCAAAATCGGCCCGGTCGATGCCACGGCTCAATGGAAACAGCAAGCCCCTCTCATCAGCGATCAGATCTCCGACTTCGTCAAACAATATCAAATCAAATATCGCGAGAAACAGGGCATCGACGTCTCCAAGATCGAAGCCCACTTCCAACCCGACGTCAAAAGCGTCGTCATGGATGAACCGATCATGCCGCTGCGCATGCCCGAGGTAATCAGTTTCCAGGGCCGATCCACCGACGGGTTTTACAAGGGAACGTATCACCTCAACGAAAAACGGTTCGAAGGGTCGATCGACATCAACCAAACTCCCCACAACGTCAAAGCCCGCATCGGCAACGATGGGAAAATGGTTTACGACGCTTCGTCATTCTGATGGTCTTCATATTGGACTGATTCGACTATAATCTCTCAAACGCCCACGGCGCCGCCGTGGGGTTAATTTGGAGTGATCCTCAATGAGCGACCTCGTTTCCCGCATCGACCAGTTCCGCAAAATGACCGAAGCCGACCCGCAAAACGAACTGGGGCATTTCTCCCTGGGCCGGGTTCTGCTTGATTCGGGCAATGCGCCCGAAGCCGCCAAATCCTTTCAACGCGTCATCGCGCTCAATCCAAACATCGGCAAGGTTTACCAACTGCTCGCCGATGCGCAGCTCAAACAAAACCAGCGCGATCTTGCGATCGAAACACTCAAGACCGGCGTGCTCACCGCGCACAACCGCGGCGATTTCATGCCCAGGAACGACATGCTGAAAATGCTCAAGGACCTGGGCGTCGAAATGCCCGAATTCACCACCGCGCAAACGGCACAACCCGTTGGCGAAGGCCAGGTCCTCTGCTCCCGCTGCGGTATGGTCAAATCCAGAATGGCCAATCCCCCTTTCAGCAACCAGCAAGGCAAGGACATCCAGAGCAAGGTGTGCGCCGACTGCTGGAAAGACTGGATCGGCATGGGCACCAAGGTAATCAATGAACTTCGCCTGCCATTATCCGATCCGCAGGCCCAGAAGGTGTTCGATCAGCAGATGAATGAATTTCTGAATTTGAAGTAGATGAGCTGCATTATTTCAAGGAGTTCCATGCGTTCAATCATCGCGATACTGCTGGTTGCGCTATTGCCCGCATCCTCCCTCGTCGCTCAGCCGACGCCCGGGCGTGGCGCTTCCACCGCGCCGACACCCACAACATCGTATCATCGGCTGTACGTCTTCGGCGACAGTTATTCCGATTTCGGCGCGGGCTACATCGATTGCGACGGTCCCACCGCGGTCGCCTACCTGGGCTGGCATATGGGCTTGAACATCACCCACGCCAAAGCGCCCAATGCCGCGGAAAAGAGCCTTGTCTTTGCCGTCAGCGGCGCTCGCACCGGCGAGGGCAATGGGAAAAATACCAAGGACGCTTTTCTGGCGTACGGCATGATGAACCAGACCCGCGACTTCGTTACTCGCGTGAAATCCGGCGAAATTCATTTCGACCCTGAAACGACTTTGTTCTTCATCGCCGGCGGACTCAACGATCGCAGCCTGCCTCTGGAAACCACGACCGAAAATCTCCGCAAGGAAATTGAAATGCTCAAAGACCTGGGCGGCAAGCACTTCACGGTCGCTTTACTGCCGGTGAAAATCCGGCAATTCACCTCGGCCGGAACTCGATTGAATCCGGCTTTGCCGCAGTTGGCGGAGAACATTCACAAAGACATGGGCGTTGATATCTGGCTGAATCACTGGGGTGCTTACTACGACGATGTAATGGATCACCCCGCCAACTACGGCATCGTCAACACAACCAGCCCATGTGCCGGCCGAGCGATTTTCGATCAGGACCCCACGCCCCTTGGCGATCCCGCGACCTACTTCTTCTATCACGAAGGCCACCCCTCGACGGCGGTGCATCGGATCGTTGGAAAAAAGCTTTATGAAGAACTGGCAGCCAAGGCGACTCATGCACCGTGATCGCCTTCAACCATCACTACGGGAATAAGGTTCTTCCCCCGGGCATCTCCACAGTTTCATCGCGCATGGGTATGCTTACACCATGCTCCACACAGCCATCTTCATCGCGTTCCTGATGCAGTTAACGACCAGTCCGGCACAAACGCCGCCCATCCCAGTCATCGCCGGTCTGGCGGCCGATCCATCGGCCCGCGTGTTTAATGGCAAACTCTACATCTACCCCTCGCACGACCTGGGCATGCCGGACTGGAACATGTTCGATTTCCACGCCTACTCATCTGACGATGGCGCGACGTTCAAGGATGAAGGCGAAATTTTCTCCGTCAAAGACCTGACCTGGGCTACCCAAAAGCTGTGGGCGCCGGACTGCATTGAAAAGAATGGAACGTATTACCTCTACTTCGCCGCCAACAATCAGATTGGCGTAGCCACTTCGAAATCCCCCACCGGCCCGTTCAAGGATGCTCTGGGCAAACCGCTGCTGGCGACGCGCACGGCGGGGCTTACGACTATCGATGCCAACGTCTTCATCGACACCGACGGCCAAGCCTATCTCTACTTCGGCAACGACCGCGGCAAGGTGGGCATCGTCAAACTCAATGCCGACATGATCTCACTGGCTGAAACTCCGCACACGATGGACCTCAAGAACTACCACGAGGGAATCTGGGTCCACAAGCATGGCGACACGTACTATTTCTCCTACCCCTCGTTCGTCGGCAAGCTCACCGCCAACCTGCTTGAATATTCCACCGCTCCGAGTCCCACCGGCCCATTCACCTATCACGGCGTGCTGCTCGACAATCAATCTCGCAACGTGCATGGCTCGATCGTCGATTTCAAAGGCAAGAGCTGGCTGGTCTATCACATCGCCGACCACACGCCCTACATCCGCCGCACCTACATGGCCGAATTGCACTACAACCCCGATGGCACGATCCAGCCGCTGGGCGTAATCCCAAGACCAGCGACGGCTACGACGCAGGAGGCGAAGCCGTAAATACACGACCCCATGCTGAGCATGAGACTGATCGATTTCAATCGCGCAACTGTTTCAGGACGAATGAGGTAACTGGTTCTGAAGAAAGCTCAGTCTGGACATAATTGCGAACAATGGCCGTGCCTGTCTGCGGATCGCCTGCCATGATGAGCAGCAACGCAACGCCGTATACTTGGTCGCCTTCATCACTTCGTTCGACTAATCCAATTCCGGCGATATAGCAGAGATGCGCGCATCCCTCGTGCATTTCTCGAACAACATCAAATGCCACATCGTCAGGCAAATATCCCAACTGCTCGCCCCGTTCAGTTCCAACCATGACCGCATGGCGAGAGTATTGGTTGGTCGCTTCGTGCTGCACTCCGAGCGCTTGTCCCATACGGCAACGCGCAATGATCTTTTGACGGTCCGAATTATTGGCATTTTTCTTGGTAACGCCGACTACTTTGGTGAAGGTGTGTTTGACGGGATAGACGCGCCGAATCGTGGACGTATCGACTATCAAATCGTCTGCACATGCCCGCTCAATCGCCTCGTCAGTGTTGGCCACGCGGTACGAGCGTATCCGCTTTCGCTTAGTCTTCTTGCTATACCCTTCAAGTTCAAAGATCGGCATATTGGCCCTAGACTGCCGGGTCGGAGGGAGATTATACCTTTACATCTTGGCCCTGCGATTTTACCGTGTATTCGACTTAGGCCACCCGAACTGGATGCGGGTGACATCACGAATCCCTACTCAGATCATTGAGCGGCGAAGCCCAGAAAAGTGGAATACCTCAAAAACATGCGCGAACGAGAGGCCAAATAATCTGCTGCAACTGGGCCAATGCGGTGAGTCATGGCCGCAGCTTCGCCCGGATTCGTGCTTCAACTTCTTCCCAAGAACTGCCCGCGTTGGAGTCCTTCGAATATTCGTGAAGTGCTGCATCAAGCTTGGATTTGTCTCCATCGGAAAGCTCGCCATCGTCGAGCCAGACTTCGCCGGCGAGTTCGTCAAGCTTCGCTTGAACCTCAGCCAATTCGGCTGGGCTCAGCTTTGGCAATTCGGCGATGATTTCCGTTTTGCTCATATCCTGCAATTCTACATTGCAGGCGCTATGCGGACAATTACAAAATCACGTCAATTCGGCTTCTTCAACCAAACATTCCTCACCGACACCTTCGTCGTTGCTTCAATTTCGATTCCGATTTTCGCGAACCATCAGTTGGATGAAATGCGATCTCATGCTAGCTCGAGGCGAGTATCGCGGCTAGACTTCCTCTTCAATGATTCCTCGATTTGACGAATCTGGCCGGCTTTCAGCTGGTGTTCACCCCGCTACATTGGATGAAATTGATGCGCGGTTTGGTCATGAGTCTGAACTACGACGCGTGCAGATGGAGTCGGTGCGCTGGATGATCGATTTAGCCCGACGCGCAGCTGTCCAGAGAATCATTTTGAACGGGAGCTTTGTCACGGATATAATGGAGCCAAACGATGTCGATTGTGTTCTGCTGCTAATGCCCGGACATCGTCGTGACCGTGGGGCCGTCAAACAATTGCGCTCCGGACTGCCCTTTCTGGACCTGAAACTTGTCGGGCAGGTGGACTTTGATGAATATGTGAACGTTACCTTCGGTACCGACCGCGATGGACTTCCAAAGGGCGTGATTGAGGTGATCTTGTGAGCTTAAAGAACGAACAAGAACTGGCCAACACACGCGTGAAGCTGGCGCGACTCGAGGCCAGGTATCAATCGCTGGCCACGGAAACAGGCGGGGATGAAGAACTTCGCGAAATGACAGCGGAGTCATTGCAACGAACGATCAACCAGTTCAAAGAAGAGATCGCGCGTTACGAAACTCATCAACCCGTGCGCGGAAATTAGTCCTTCGATCCACAATCGATCATCTCAATTCAACTTCTTCAACCAAACATTCCTCACCGACACCTTCGTCGTCGCTTCGATTTCAATCCCGATCTGCCCAGTCCAGTTGTTGGATGAGGTGGGATCATCATCGATCATGACGGACATGAGCTGCCCGTTGATGATGTGGATGAACGTGGGGCCGCGGGCGATGATGGTGTATTCGTTCCAGTCGTTTTGCTTGATGAACTTGGCCATCTCCGTGCGGTCGCCGATGTTGGCCATCAGGCGGCGCGGGCTCATGCCGTAGCCTTCGACAACCTGGCCGCGCCAGGCCATGATGCGCATCGGCGTGTTTTCGGAATAGAACTGCCCGGAATATTTGGCGGTGGTGTCGCGACTCGGCCAGAAGTCCGCCTGCGGGCCGGTCATCATCCAGTTGAGATTGGTCGGGCCCGCGTTGGCGATGACATTGGGCTGGACCGCGGTCAGCCACGGAATGCCTGTCTTGCTGCGATACTGAATGCCCGTACCGCCGGCACCTTCGATTTTGATTTCGCATTTGAGCGTGAAATCGTGGGCTTCGATATCGCGATAAGCGATGTATGTGTTGCCGCTGGGGTTTTGAGGCGTCGATTCTCCGACCATCGCGCCATCCTCAACGCGCCAGAATTTCGGATTGCCGTCCCACCCTTTAAGGCTCGTTCCATCGAACAGCGAAACGTAGCCGACGTGATCGTTGAAATCGATCGGCTGAGGTTCGGAGAATGAGCCGGAAACGATCACGCCGTTGTTGACGACCAGCGCAGCCAATTGGTCGGGCGAAAGCTTTTCCGGTGAAGATTGAATCTTCGCAATGCCGTCCGCGCGAATGTTGGCTAGTTGCAGTTCAAGATTACCGATGGCCTCGACCTTGGCAGTGATGGCGGCATCATCGCGCGGATCAGCGAAAGAAGCAGCCGCGAGTTCCGTGCGGGCAGTTGCGAGTGATTGAGTCGCCTGCTGCACCGTACCGGTCAATTGCATGAGCGCCGAAACCTGGTTGGAAGTCATGTTCGGGATGCCGCCATTGGCCGGTGAACCCCCGCCGCGACCCGCAGGGACTGCATTATTAAGAGATGCAATTTGCACTGGCGCAAGCTTGTCCGATGAAGACTGAATCTTCGCCAGCGCGCCTGCGCGGGCATTGGCCAGAGCGAGTTCGGCGGTTTTGACGGCCTGGACCTTGGAGTTGATGGCTGAGTCATCGCGAGGCAAGGCCAACGAGATCGCGAGCAATTCCCGCCGAACATTGGCCAGCGCTTCGGTCAACGGCGCGAGATCCGCATTCATCTGAGAGAGGACCGCATTCTGTGCGGGCGTGGCATTGGGAATGGCGCCGCGTCCGCCCCGACGACCAGCGGCACCCTGGGGTTGGGTGGCCGGCTGCGCAAACGCAGTGCTGCCAATCAAAACGCCTCCCATCATCAAACACGCCAGGACCAGTCGCAGGTGGATGGAGTCGGACGATTTCATACAT
>DASZXJ010000063.1:0-23831 GCA_035545895.1 Tepidisphaeraceae bacterium
GGGACTTGGTCATTGGTCATTCGATCTCAGTTTCCCCGCCAACCCCCGCCCGCCTTTGCCTAGCGAACGATGCGGAGGTCCACCGTACCCTCCTACGTGGAAGATCGCTGCATTCGCCTGCATTGCGGCTGGCAGCGCAGCGGGGGATCAGGGGATTTTGGGTTCTGTCTTGGGGAGTCGAACTTGTGGTACGACGCGTTGAATTTCCGCGCGGTGCGGTTCCAGCCAGGGAGGCAGCATCAATTGGGTTCCCAATTCCCCGGCAGCTTGATCGGCGGTGAATCCGGGATGGTCCGTCGCGAGTTCGAACAGCACGCCGCCCGGTTCGCGGAAATAGATCGAATGAAAATATGTCCGGTCCATGACCGGTGAAACATTCAGGCCGGCCTGGATGATTTCACCGTGCCAGGCTTTTTGCTGCTCGTCGTCGGCGACCCGGAATGCGATGTGATGCACCGCGCCTGCACCGATGTTTCCATGCCGGGCGTCGGGCATGCAGAGGAGATCGACCGTGGAGGCGAAGCCATCGCCGCTGCCGGCCCGGTAGCGAAATCGGTTTTGCTCGCTGGTGACGAGTTTGAAACCCATCACATCGGTCATAATTTTCGAGGTTTTTTCGTATCCTTCCTCGGCAATCGTCACGCCGTGAAAACCACGGATCGCATGCTCCGCCTGCACGGGCCCGCCGGCCCAGAATGATTGTTTCGGCTCGGTACATCCGACGATTTCGAGTTGCATTCCATCGGGATCGGTGAATCCGAGCACCGGCTGACCGAATCGTTCGCCAACCGTGGGCGCATCGGTTCCCATCTTTGCGAGTCGAGCTGACCAATAGTCAATCGCGCCGGCGGGCACGGAAAAAGCGGTCTCAGTCACCTGCGGCGGACCAACCCGTCCGCGATATGCGCCCGGCCAGGCAAAGAAAGTCATGATCGTGCCAGGCCTGCCGAGTTCATCGCCATAGTACAGGTGATAGCTGCCCGGGTCGTCGAAGTTGACGGTGAGTTTCACCAGCCGCAATCCCAGCACGCCACAGTAAAAATCGATGTTCTTCTGAGCATCGGAGGTAATTGCAGTGACGTGATGGATTCCGGGAATGTTCTTGGTGGGGAAGCTCATGAAGTCAATTTCTTTCAGCCGGCGCGAGTCGCTCGATCAATGCGCGAGCGGCATCGAACTCGTCGCGATTGATTGTATGCGGTAATCCGGGATATCGACGAAGTTCGACCGCTGCGCCCATTTTTTTGAATGTTTGCTCGGTTTCCAGAACCCGCTCGAAAGGGACGTGAGGATCCGGATCGCCCGCGCCAAGAAAAACGGGTGTGCCCGCCAAAGAACCGGGATAATCCCGATCCGTGCCTGCCGGGCCAATGAGTCCGCCCGTGAAACCGATGACTGCGCCGTATACGCGCGGATGACGAGCGGCAAACTCGAGTGTCAAACACGCGCCTTGCGAAAATCCCAGCAGGGCGATCCTGCTGCTGGGAATATTTCGTGAAAGCAGTTCAGCCACGATCGATTCGATCCGATTGAGCGCGGAATCGAGATAAGGTTGATTGGCTTCGAGCGGTGCGAGAAAGGAATGGGGATACCAGGTGCGCCCAGCCGCCTCGGGCGCAAGGGCTGCACAGTGGGGGACATTCAGCTCCTCGTACAATTCGATCATATCCTCGGGAGATGCGCCTCGGCCGTGTATCAGGAGAATCGTCGCCACCGCCCGGTCCAGTTGAGGGCCTGCCGTCAGCACAGGCGTTTTTGCGTGGGGCCCGGACGCGTGAGATTGGAATCCTTTCACGTCGATTCGGTGACTCCTTCACATGGCCGGTGGATGATATGCACGGGAAAACGAATCGTTTTAAGAACGGTTGATTTCGGCAGTCAGTGCAGCCAGCAACGGATCAACCTGCGCCGGTCCGCGATATCGCCGGTTATTGATGAAAAACGTCGGTGTGCCAGTGACATAATTGCGGGTCGCATCGTCAAAATCGCTCCGAATTCGCCGGGCAATTGCGACGGATTCAAGGGATTGCTGGAACCGATAGACTTCCAGCCCAAGCTGCAAGGCCAGATAAGTTAAATCGAGTTCTCCCAGTTCGCGCTGGTGCTGGAAAAGCGCTTTGTGCATTTTCCAGAATTGTCCCTGAACCGCCGCCGCCTCCGCCGCCGCAGCGGCAGCGCTGGCTCGGGGATGAATCGAACTTCGGGGGAAATGACGGAAAACGACTCGCAGCTTGTCCCCCAGGCGATCTCGCAATTCAGAAACCACCGGCTCGGCATTGAAACAATCGTTGCACTCGTAATCGCCGTATTCGATCAGGGTGACGGGCGCATCGACCGGGCCCAGGCCATGATCTTTCGGCGTGGCGGGGACATCGAGTGTCTCGCCGGCTGTGGAATTATTCGAATTCTCGTAAATGGCGACCCGCTTTCGAAAAATCCGGTACTGGTGCAGTTTGATGTGACACGGCCTTTCCAGGCCGTGCAGGCTATCGCATGGGCTGGAAAGCCCATGTCACAATAAACTCTCCTTTTTCTTCAAACTGCACCAGTACCAAAAATCCTGGCGCGTAACGATAGCTTGGGAAAATCGCGATGGCAATTGATGACTCGTCTGGTAATGGGCCAGTTTGAGATTGGTTCATTTGGCGCCGCCGCTTGCGGCGGGGCTAAATGGCCGAACGAATGGCCGGCACGTGTTGAGACAGCCATTCAATCCAGCGGTCCATGCCCTGTCCGGTAATCGATGAAAGCTCAAGCAGGGTCGAATCAGGTTTGAGACGCTTCACATCATCTCGAAAGATCTCGAGGTTAAACGGAAGGATCGGCTGAAGCTCGATCTTGTTGAGGATCAGCACATCCGACTCGTAAACGATGTATGGATGTTTGGCGGCCTTGTCGTCGCCGCCGGTCACACAGAACACACCGACTTTCACGTTCTGGCCCAGGTCGAATCCGACCGGGCAGATCAGGTTGCCCACGTTTTCGATGAAAAGGATATCGAGCATCGGCAGATCGATGTTTTCGAGCGCTCGCTGGATGTGGTTGGCTTCGAGGTGGCAGGTTTTGCCGGTATTTACCTGCACGACCTGGTCGGTGAATCGCGCCATTCGCTGGGCATCGCGCTGCGTGGCAAGGTCTCCAACGATGACGCCGACTCGAATATCAGGAGCCAGCCGCTCAATGGTTTTTTCGATCAGTGCGGTCTTGCCGCAACCAGGCGCGCCCATGACGTCCACGACAAAAAGCCCGGCCAGGTCGAACTGCCTGCGGTTTTGGGCAGCAATCTCGTCATTCAACTTCAACACATTTTCAACAACGGAAATGTTCATGGGCAAGCCCTTTCCAATATGTCATCGACTTCGATCGAGCTGACCTGCAGTTCGTCTCCGTCGATTGGAGAAGCGGATTTGCAACCGCAGACACAGGCACTTTGAAGATCTTTGCTGCTCCATTCGCGGTGACAGGCGGGGCAATGCAGCAGCCATGGAAGCAGCTTCAATTCCAGTTGAATGTCCGTCAATTGCTCTTCGTCGAGCACGGCTTCCCACGCAAACTGCATGGCCTGAGGTTCAATGGCGCGCATGGGACCGGCAATGACACGCACCGTTTTGAGCGCGCAATTGGCGGGCACGCGGCTGCGGGCCACGTCCAGAATTGCCCCGGCAATCGATAGCTCATGCATGGCAGGCTCCGATCGTGTGATCGGCGGTGGTGGCAATCAATCGCTCGATCCAGCCGATCAAAACAGGTACGGCCGCCTGAACTTTGGGCGAAAGGGTTTCGCAGTAGCCCCATTCTTCTCCGCCGACACTAAACGCGTATGCTTCGGGTTTTGAACCATAAAGCGCTTTGGAAATCGCCAGCAGCCGCTGCGGCGTGAGGTGATGGACAAGATCCGAATTGTTACACGATTCGATGGTGAGCTTGTCACATTCGATATCGCCGGGCGGAGATCCTTCGCGCGCGTCCACGAAAATGGCAAGCCTGGCTTTGCTCAGCGGTTCGGATAAATCGGGAGTCAGTTGATGGCAATCGATGACGCGAACAACCGATGGGTCCATGGTATGGCCAAGCTCGACCGCCACGACGCGGCCAAGCCCATCATCGCCACGCAACGTGTTGCCGTAGCCGATGATCAGCACCCGCGGATCAGTTGCGAACGATCTCATCCAGCGACTCTCCTTTTGCGCTGAGCAACTCGATTTTCAAAGGCATCTTGCCCATCGCATGGGTTGCGCAGCTGAGGCAGGGGTCGTAGCAGCGAATGACGGCTTCGACGCGGTTGAGCATTCCTTCGGTGAGCTTGTTGCCATCGACGAAATGCTTGGCCGCCTGGAGAATTCCACGGTTCATCGCCAGGTTGTTGTGACCCGTGGCGATGACCAGATTCGCCCATTTCATCAAGCCCTGCTCATCAATCTTGTAATGATGAATCAGCGTTCCGCGCGGCGCCTCAGCCACGCCGACGCCTTCAAAACGGTTGGGTCGGGCGCGGGCGCGGACAAACGTTTTCAGGATTGCCTGATCGGCGAGCAGTTCCTGGATTTTCTCAATCCCATAAACGATTTCGATCAGCCGGGCATAGTGATAATGGAACGAGCTGAGAACCGGGCCGCGCTGAAGTTCCTTGAATTCCGCCCACTCCTGGTCGGCATTGGGCGTGCCGCAGGCATCGACGAGATTCAATCGCGCAAGTGGGCCGACCCGATAAATCCCATCCGGATAGCCGTCCTTGCGGTAATACGGGAACTTCATAAAGCTAAACGGTTCAACGGCTTCAGCGATGTATTTGTGATAGTCGCCGGGCGGGATCATGTCTTGAATAATGTCCCCCTTGGCATCCATCAGGCGAAGAAAACCATCGTAATGCTCAAGGTTTCCTTTTGAATCGACCAGGCCAAGGAACATCGTCGGGAAATTGGCAAACACGCTGGCTTCTTCGCGGAAGTTATCCAGCGAGCGCTTGAACCATTGCAGGGTGCGCAATCCAATTTCGAGTGCTTCGGGCAACATGGCCTGGATTTTCTCGCGGTCTCCGGAAGACAAGGATTTGTTGACACCGCCCGGCACGACCCAGGCCGGGTGAATCTTCTTGCCCCCCAGGATTTCGATGATTGTTTGTCCGATTTGCCGCAGACGGATGCCGTCGCGCGCCAGTTCCGGGCGCTGGCCCAGCACGCCGATGATGTTTCGAGTGGCGGGATCTGCGTCCATGCCCAGCAACATGTCGGCTGAGGAAAGGTGGAAAAAACTGAGCGCGTGCGATTGGACGATTTGCGCCAGATTCATGATCCGGCGAAGGTTTGCCGCGGTAGTGGGAATTTTGACGGCGAGCAGGTCGTCACATGCTTTACCGGCTGCCATCAAATGGCTGACCGGGCAGATTCCGCAGGTCCTGGCCATCAAGGACGGCATTTCCGTCAGAGGCCGGCCTTCACAGAACTTCTCAAAGCCGCGGAATTGCGTGACATGAAACATCGCATCGTTGACAGACCCGTCGTCGCCCAGGCGCAACGTGATCTTGGCGTGGCCTTCGATTCGGGTTACGGGATCAATGGTGATTTCGCGAGACATAGACGTCCTCATTTTCCAAAGCGGGTCAACGCGCCGGCATCGGGAATTCGACCGGCGAGCAGTTCGCTCACAACAAAGTAAATTGCATCGGCAGGCGGGGGACAGCCGGGTACGAAAACATCGACTTTCACCACTTCGTGAACAGGCCGGGAGTGTTCCGCCAGCACCGGAAGATAGGAACTTGGATTCTGCTGCTGCACATCCGAGTTTTCGTGATAAGCGCGTTCAAAGATCGCGGCTGTGCCAAACGGATTGCGCATCGACGGCACATTGCCGGTTACCGCGCAATCGCCCAGCACGACCAGAATCTTCGTATGGGCGCGAATCTTCTTGATTTTATGCTCTTCCTCATTGGTGCTGACCGCGCCTTCGACAATGGTCACGTCCACCATGTCCGGGAATTCCTTCACATCCACCAGCGGGCTGTAAACCAAGTCCGCCTTATCAAAAACTTCAAGCAGTCGCTGGTCCAGGTCCAGAAAGGACATGTGACAGCCGGAGCAGCCATCAAGCCAAACCGTCGCTATTTTTGCCTTGCTCACTTCGTCCTCCCACGCATGGAACTGATGTACAACAGGAAATCGACGTCCTTTTCCATTTCGGCGACGCCCGTTCCCTTACGCGTCAACGCGCCGGTCGGGCAGACACGCACGCATTTGCCGCAGGTCGTGCATGTTTCGCTTTGTTCCCACGGCTGTTTCAAATCGGTGATGACTTTGCAGTCGATTCCACGCCCCGAGACATCCCATGTGTGCGCGCCCTCAATTTCATCGCAGACACGAACGCAGCGGGTGCAGAGCACACAGCGATTGTGATCCAGTCGAAACAGGTCGTGCGACGCATCCACGTCCAAATCCGGATAACGATAGGGCATTTCGATGTGCGTGATGCCGAGTCTCTGCGCCATCGCCTGCAATTCACAGTGGCCGTTGGAAACGCACACGGCGCAAATATGGTTTCGCTCGGCAAAAAGCATTTCCAGAGTCATGCGGCGATATTTTTGCAGGCGAGGTGTATCGGTTTGGATATCCATTCCCTCAGCAACTCGCGTGACGCAGGCCGGAAGCAGCTTGGGTGTGCCCGCGATTTCCACCAGGCACAGCCGGCAGCCACCCCAACCGGACAAGCCATCGAGCTCGCAAAGCGTCGGTATCAGGATGTCGTTCTCGCGAGCGATCTGAAGAATGGTCTCATCCGCCCGCGCGCTCACCTCGCGGCCGTTGATTTTAAGGGTGATGACATTACTCGGTTGATTCATCGCAATGCCTCCGTCGTGACCGCTTTAGTCTGCCCATTTCCCCCGGCGGCATTGATGCGTTCGTCGTATTCGTGACGGAAATACCGCAGCGTGGTCAGCACGGGATTGGGAGCACTTTGTCCCAATCCACATAAGCTGGTGCGCTTGACCATGTCGCATAATTCCTCCAACAACGTCAGATCGCCGGAGGTTGCGCGCCGGTCCAAAACCTTCTGAAGCAGGTCCAGCATCTGGGCCGTGCCCACTCGGCAGGGAACGCATTTGCCGCAGGATTCACTTTTGCAGAATTCCATGAAAAAGCGGGCGACATCGACCATGTTGGACGAGTCATCCATGACGATCATTCCGCCAGATCCCATGATCGATCCGACTTTGGCAAGGGATTCGTAATCGACGGGCATATCGAGGAACTGCTCGGGAATGCATCCTCCGGATGGTCCGCCGGTCTGAACGGCCTTGAACTTGCCGTCACCCGGAATGCCTCCGCCGATTTCAAATATGATGTCCCGCAGAGTGATGCCCATCGGCACTTCGATGAGCCCGGTGTTGGCAACCTTACCCGCCAGGGCGAACACCTTGGTGCCTTTGCTCTTTTCCGTGCCGATTCCGGCAAACCATTCGCCGCCTTTGCGAATGATCGGAGCGATGTTCGCAAATGTTTCGACGTTGTTGATGAGAGTGGGCCCGCCCCAAAGGCCTTCTTCGGCCGGGTATGGCGGGCGTGGCCGGGGCTGCCCGCGATTGCCTTCGATGGAAGAGATCAGGGCTGTTTCTTCGCCGCAGACGAATGCGCCGGCGCCGAGTCGAATTTCAACGCTGAATGAGAAAGTCGTGCCGAAAATACTCTTGCCAAGCAGGCCAGCCTTTTCTGCCTGACGGATCGCAAGTTTCAGTCGTTTCACCGCCAGCGGATATTCAGCACGGACATAGATGTAACCTTCGGAAGCACCGACCGCGTAAGCGGCGATCGCCATGCCTTCAAGCACGCGATGCGGATCGCTTTCCAGGACACTGCGATCCATGAATGCGCCGGGGTCGCCTTCGTCGGCGTTGCAGATCACATACTTTTTGCCGGTACGAGCGTTCGCTTTGGCAACCATGCCCCATTTCAAGCCGGTTGGAAAACCCGCACCGCCGCGACCACGAAGGCCGCTCCTGGTCACCTGCTCGATCACCTGCTGCGAGGACATTTCCGTCAGCGACTGAAGCAGAGCTTCATATCCATCGGCAGCGATGTACTCTTCAATGCGTTCCGGATCGATCATGCCGCAGTTTTCAAGAACGATCTTCATTTGCCTTGCGAAGAAGGGCATTTCGGTTGCGCAATGCAATCGTTCCACAGTTGCGCCTTCCAGGCTCCTGGCGAGGTCCTCGGCGTCGTTGGGTGTGACTGTCTGATACAGCTTTCCCTCCGGCTCGACTGAGACAAGCGGTCCTGCGGCGCAGAGCCCCATGCAGCCCACGCCGCGAACGGAACATTGCTTTTCCATGCCAAGTTCTTTGACTTTCGCTTCGAGCGCGTCTTTGACTTGATCGCTGCGAAGCGACATGCAGCCCGCGGCCATGCAGACGTTCATAATGCGGCCGCTACGTGCTTGTGCCTCGCGTTCCTCGGTGGCAATCGTGTGAAGTTCTTCTGGTGTCATGATGCTTTCCAATCCGCAACTCGCTTGAGGAGGTCGTCGCCGCTGAGCCTGCCCGTAACGTCGCCGTCAAACACAACCGCCGGCGCCAGCCCGCAGGAGCCGAGGCATCGCGCGGTCAGAACGGACATTTTTCCATCCTTCGTGGTTTGTCCTTCCTTGATTCCGTATTTCTTTGCGACCGCTTCGAGCAATTGCGGCGCCCCTTTGATGTAGCAGGCCGTTCCCATGCAGACGACGCAGGTGTGTTCGCCCGGCGGACGCATGGAAAAAAAGTGATAAAACGTCGCCACCCCATAGACTTTGCTCAAGGGAACATGCAGTGATGCGGCGACATATCGCAAGGCAACTTCATCCAGGTATCCGAAGACCTCCTGAACGGAGTGCAGGCTTTCGATGAGTGAGTTGCTGCTGTAGCCATGGCGGCGCATGGTTGCATCGACAATCTTCCAGCGTTTGTCGCTTGAAGGGATCGGCGGATTTTTGGTTAGAGTCGGCATTGAATACCTTTCAGCAGATACGGGGAAGTTGTTCGCCGTACGGTTTATGAATGACCCGGCGGCCTCCCATTTTCGTTACCAATTCACACAGCCCATCGGCCGGTTGTTCGACTTGCCCAATGATTTGCGCATCCGCGGCCAATGGTTCATTCCGTAGTGCGTTCAATACGTTGTCCGCGTCGCTCGCCCGCGCGACGATCACCACTTTGCCTTCGTTGGCGACGTCCAGTGGATCCAGGCCAAGCATTTCGGCTGCATGGTGGGTCTCGGGGCGAATCGGAATCCGGGTTTCGTCCAGCCGGATGTGCCACCCCGTGCGTGCCGCCAGATCGGCGCACAAGCCGGCAATTCCACCGCGCGTGGGATCGCGCATGAACGAAATGTCCGGCACAGCCGCCAGGAGCCGCTGAATCATGTTGTTCAAAGGAGCAACATCGCTGCGCAGAGCACTTTTGACTTGTGGCATTTCACGCGCAAGCATCACCGCCAAGCCGTGATCGGCAATGGGGCCGTTGACGATGATGACATCGCCGGGCTCGATTCGATCCGGATGCAAGCGGCTCTTTCTGACGAAGGTGCCGATGCCGGCCGTCGTGATGTACATGCCGTCTGCCTGGTTGCGGCCAACCACCTTGGTGTCGCCGGTCACCACCTGCACGCCCGCTTCAGCAGTCGTGGCGGCAATGGAATCCATCACGTCTTCGAGAACGTCCTGATCCAAACCTTCGGCCAGGATTAATCCAAGCGCGATGGCTTGTGGCCTTGCACCGGTCACGGCCAGATCGTTCACCGTTCCAGAGACCGCCAGCCGGCCGATGTCGCCGCCGGGAAACTTCAGCGGCTGTACAACGTATCCGTCAATGGTCATCGCCATTCTTGAGGCGCCGTTCAGCGGAACCACTGCCGAATCGAGCAGATCGTTGAGTGCTTCGTTTCCGAAACGGGGCAGAAAGACGGATTGGACGAGATCGTCGGTCAGTTGTCCGCCGCCTCCATGCGCCATGGAAATATGCGTGCGACGGTTTCGCAAGAAGGTCTGTTGAAAATCGAGTTGCCGGGTCATACTGCACTCCGGATCGGCGTTGGAGATTGCGCGCGATTCCTAGGCCGATATTTGAACCACGCCTGGCAGGTGCCTTCCGAGCTGACCATACATGGGCCGATGGGTTGAATTGGAGTGCAAACGGTTCCAAATAATTTGCAGTCCGCCGGCGTGCATCGTCCCGTGATGACTTCGCCGCAGCGACAGCCGGGCGGCTCGCGATTGTCCGCGGCAGCAAGTTCATATCGTACGCGCGCATTAAATCGTGCATATCGGCCGCGAATTTCCAGGCCGCTGCCGGGCAATTCCGACAAGCCGCGCCAGTGCACATTTGCCGGAGTGAAGACTTGTTCGATCAATTTCCAGGCATGTTGGTTGCCCGTTGATGTGACCGCTTGTGGATATAGATTTTCAAGCGCAGCCTGGCCGCTCAGTGTAAGCTCGCACAGGCGCGCCAGAGCAGCGGCAATTTGCGGGCCTTCAAAACCCGTGATGACGCAGCTCAGCCAATATTGTTCGACAATCGGGCGAAACGCGTCCGATCCAATCACAACAGATACGTGTCCCGGGCAGACAAATCCGTCGATATTCACTTCGGATTTGAGCAGCGCCTGCATCGCCGGGATAATGAGTTTATGGCTGACAAATACGGTGAAATTCATCAATGCCAAACGGTCGGCTTCGAGAATCGCGACAGCGGTGGCGGGGGCGGTCGTTTCGAATCCGACTCCGGCAAATATCACTTGCCTGCGGGGTTCGGCTGCCGCGAGCCGGACGGCGTCAAGTGCGCTGTAGACGATCCGCACATCCGCGCCCAGCGCCCGCGCTTCCTCCAGGCTTCCACGCTGGCCGGTCACGCGGATCATGTCTCCATACGTGCACATGATCACGCCGCTCTGAAGCGACAATTCGATGAGTTGGTCGATATCTCCCTGCGATGTGACGCATACCGGGCACCCCGGGCCGCTCAACAGCGTGACGTTGGGGGGCATGAGGCTATGCAGGCCGCTGCGAAACGCGTTGACCGTATGCGTGCCGCATACTTCCATGTAACGGACTTCACGCTGAAGTCGCCGGGCGGCGTCATTCAAACGCGACAGAGATTCGCGGCTATCGATCGCCTGGCCGGTCATGAGGCGCCTTCCTCCGCTGATCGAAGATCTTCAAGCACGGCCCAGGTTTCGCTTAAGTCGTCGCCCTGGAGTTTTTGAATTGCAAAGCCCGCGTGCACCAGCACCCAATCACCCAACTGAGCCTCGGGAACAAGCGCCAGACTGATTTCGACGCGATTTCCATGGAGATCGGCGACGGCGGTGTCAGAATCGCGCTTGATGAGCTGAGCAGGAACGGCGAGACACATTCTTCACCTCGGCCTTGACTAAACAGTGCGTCATCCATGTCGCAGAAGGCACACCGCAGTTGGTAGAAACCATCATTTTTATTTTCGGCAAATGCTTAATCCGCTGCATCCCGCCTTCTCATGCCCGGCGTGTTGCTGGTTTGGGGGTAGGTAAAAATGCTGATGTCAAAAAATGCCGAAAACGTGAGGTAAAATCGCCGAGTTCATCCGCGACTGCGTCGCAATCCGCCAATCGCGTCGGCGAGTTGTTTGACGACAAAGTCAACTTCTTCTTCAGTATTTCTTCTTCCCAGCGAAAATCGTAACGATGAGCCCGCCAGCTCATTGGGCACGCCCAGCGCGCGAAGAACATATGACGATTCAAGGCTTGCACTGGTGCATGCCGAACCGGTGCTGACGGCGACGTTATTCATTGCCGCAAGCAGTTCATCGTGCCCGACCGATTCGAAACTGATGTTGGACACATGCGCCAGGCGGCAGGGGAGATAGCCGTTGATATGCGTGCCATCGATCCGCGCGGCGATGCCTTGTTCAAGCCGGTCACGAAGTTTACGGAGTCGCGTGTTTTCCCGGTTCATTTCCTTCATGGCGATTTCGCAGGCCGCGCCGACGCCGACCACACCTGGCACATTGATCGTGCCGCTGCGATATCCGCGTTCATGCCCGCCGCCGTCGAGTATGGGAGTCAATTCCACGCGCGATGGTTTGTTGCGGACGAACAGGCAGCCGCATCCCTTGGGGCCGTACATTTTGTGTCCGCTCATCGAGAGCAGGTCAACACAGTCGGCCTGCACGTCGATTGGCACCTTGCTGACCGCCTGCGTTGCGTCGGTATGGAAAAGCGTTCCATTTTCCCTGCAGATTTTGCCGATCTCGCGAATTTCCTGGATCGTGCCGATTTCGTTGTTCGCCCACATGATGCTCGCCAGGATGGTGTCGGGGCGGATGGAACTTCGAAACTCATCGAGATTGATTCGGCCGTCGCGATCGACGCCCAGCCACGTAATTTTGTAGCCTTGCGATTCCAGTCGCTTGCAGCAGTCCAGGACCGCTTTGTGCTCGGTGACTTGCGTGATGATGTGCCGGCCCTTGTCGCTGTACGCGCTGGCCACCCCTTTGATGGCGAGGTTGTTTGATTCCGTCGAGCCGCTTGTCCAGACAATCGCATCAGGCCGGGCGTTGAGAATTGCCGCCACCTGCTGGCGGGCCTTATCGACGGCGGCTTCGGCTTCCCAGCCAAAGCTGTGCCCGCGCGATGCGGCATTGCCGAAGACTTCCATGAAATACGGGCGCATCGCCTCCAGCACGCGCGGATCAAGCGGTGTGGTGGCGTTGTGATCCATGTAAATCGGCAGCTTTATCGCCATCGCGTTTAACGATCCTTCGAGCCGGACGCAAATCAGGTCGCGCCCCAGCTATGCAATGTTCGCATATAATTGGCGCGTTCGAAAGCCTGCGGGTCCGGACATCGCGCCAGCCCCATCGAGCCGCGCATCTCGCGAAGGTTGGAATAACAGTTTTCTTCCATCCAACTCACCATCTCTTCGCGCAGTTTCAGCAGATATTCCGGTCCGTGTCGCAACAGGGCGGACACGACTTGGACTCCATCGGCGCCGGTCATGATGGCTTTGATCGCATCGCGGCCCGTATGAACGCCGCCGGAACAGGCAAGACTGGGGCTGATTTGCCGCGACAGAATGGCAAGCCATCGCAGGCGAAGCAACAGTTCGCTGGAATCCGACAACTTCAACGTTGGTTTGACTTCAAGCAGTTCGATGTCGATATCGGGCTGGTAAAACCGGTTAAACAGCACCAGGCCATCTATGCCTTTGTCTTCCAGTTGATAGACGAAATTCGCCAGTGATGAATAAAAAGGAGAAATCTTTACAGCAACCGGAATGCTGACCGCATCGATCACGGCTCGAATAACTTCAAGCGTGCGGTTTTCGACGGCGTTGCCGCTTTCCTGGGCGTCCGTGGCGACGGTATAGGTGTTCAACTCAAGCGCATCGGCCCCGGCCTGTTCCATTTGCTTGGCGTAGTCGGTCCATCCGCCGGGCGTGGAACCATTCAGCGATGCGATCACCGGAATGGCCACCGCCTGCTTCACCTTGCGGAGATGTTCCAGGTACTGGTCCGGCCCCATGGCAAATTCTTCGCTGCGCGGAAAGTAATTCAGCGCTTCGGAATAGCTGTCGGAATATAGCTCCATATGGTAGATCGTCGCCAGCTTTTCACCGGTGATTTGCTCCTCAAAGAGCGAATGCATGACGATAGCGCCCGCGCCGCTATCTTCCAGGCGGCGAACCATATCCATGTCATCCGCCAGCGGCGAGGCGCCGGACATCAGCGGGCTGCGAAGCTTCAATCCAAGATAGCTAGTTGAGAGGTCCATTTAATTCTCCTTTGACGCGCCGTTGCCTCCATTGCCGACAGAAAGAGGCTTTGCCAGTTCCTGGTATAGAGCGAGTCTTCTCGCCGCATGCGTGTCGCTTTCGGCCAGCAATCGACGGAAACGCTCGGGGTCCTGACGCTCGACCATGCGGAACCGTGTCTCGTTCTTGACGAATTCCGCCAACCGGGCCTTCGGCGGATTGGAATCGATCTGCAGCGGGCTTTGATCAACTCCGGCCCGCCGCGGATCGTATCGATAAAGCGGCCAGTAACCCGATTCAACCGCAAGACGTTGTTGTTCAAGTCCGAAGCCCAGATCATATCCGTGTGCGATGCAGTGGCTGTACGCGATGATCAATGATGGACCGCGATAGCTTTCCGCTTCGGTAAATGCCTTGACGGTCTGGACATCCTTCGCGCCGAAAGCGATTCGAGCGACGTATACGTTGCCATACGCCATCGCCATCAGGCCGAGGTCTTTTTTCGGCATGGATTTCCCTGCCGCGGCGAATTTTGCTGAAGCGCCCATTGGTGTGGACTTGGACTGCTGGCCGCCGGTGTTGGAATAGACTTCGGTATCCAGCACGAGCACGTTGACGTCGTGGCCGGATGCCAGCACATGGTCAAGCCCGCCATAACCGATGTCATATGCCCAGCCATCGCCGCCGAGGATCCATACGCTCTTTCGAACCAGATAATCCGCAAGCTGTTCGAGGATTCGAGCGTCAGCCGTTTGGATTGACTTCAATTTCAGGCGAAGTGCCTCGATGCGCTTTCGCTGGGCTGCGATACTGGCTTCGTCATCCTGTTTGGATTCGAGGATTTCCCGAACCAGATTTTCGCCGATTTGCGGCGCCAGTCCTTTAAGCAGTGCGGTCGAGATCTCCTTATGGCTGTTGATCGCCAGACGGAATCCCAGGCCGAATTCGGCGTTATCTTCGAACAGCGAGTTCGCCCATGCCGGTCCACGACCATCCTTGTTGGTGCAATAAGGCGTCGTCGGCAGATTGCCGCCGTAGATTGACGAGCAGCCGGTCGCATTGGAGATGATCGCCCGATCACCAAACAGTTGTGTCAACAATTTAACGTAAGGCGTTTCACCGCAACCCGAACATGCGCCCGAGTATTCAAACAGCGGCTGCAGGAACTGCGTGCCTTTGACGTCCAGACGCACAGCCGTGCGATCAACTTCCGGAAGATTGAGGAAGAACCGGTAATTTTCCTTTTCCGGTTGCCGCAACGGCATTTGCGGCGCCATGTCGAGCGCCTTGTGCTTCGGATTGCTCTTGTCCTTGGCGGGACATACCGCGACGCAAAGCTTGCAGCCGGTGCAATCTTCCGGCGCCACCTGGATCGTAAACTTGCTTCCCTTGAAATCGGGGGCTTTGTAATCGTTCGATTTGAACGTTTCTGGTGCGCCCGCGAGCGATTCACCGGGATAAACCTTGGCTCGAATGGCAGCATGCGGACATACCATTGCGCACTTGTTGCACTGAATGCAGATTGATGAATCCCATACAGGAATCTCAGTGGCGATATTGCGTTTTTCCCACTGGGTGGTCGCCAGCGGCCATGTGCCGTCCACCGGGAATGCGCTGACGGGAAGCAGGTCGCCCTTGTTGGCGAGCATCAAAGCCGAAACCTTCTTGACGAAGTCGGGCGCTTCATCCGAGACAATCGGAGGCATCTTAATACTTGAGGTCACCTTGCCGGGCACTTGCACTTCAAACAAGTGCGCCAGTGTATGATCGACGGCGGCAAAGTTCTTCTCGACGATTTCCTTGCCCTTCTTGCCGTAGGTCTTCTGAATCGCCTTCTTGATTTGTGTGATTGCTTCTTCGCGCGGCAACACGCCCGAAATGGCAAAGAAGCACGTCTGCATGATCGTGTTGATGCGGCCGCCCATGCCGGTGTCCTTGGCCACCTTGTAGGCATCGATCACGTAGAATTTCAATTTCTTCTCGACGATGTACTGTTGCACTTCGCGAGGCAGTTGGTCCCAGACCTCGTCCTTGCCGAACGGAGAATTGAGCAGGAACGTCGCGCCGGGGGCCGCATAGTCCAGCACATCATATTTTTCCAGGAAATTAAACTGGTGCGATGCAACAAAGTTGGCCTTGGTGATGAGGTACGCCGATCGAATGGGCCGGGGACCAAAACGTAGATGGCTGATCGTAATGGCGCCGGATTTCTTGGAGTCGTAAACGAAATACCCTTGCGCGAAATTGTCTGTTTCCTCGCCGATGATCTTGATCGAATTTTTGTTTGCCCCGACGGTTCCATCCGCACCGAGACCGAAGAAAACAGCCTTGACGACATCGTCCGATTCCATGTTGAGGTCGGGGTCGTAATCAAGCGATGTATGAGTGACATCGTCCATGATGCCAATTGTAAAGTGATTCTTGGGCGTGGCATTCTTGAGATTATCGAAGACAGCCTTGACCATGGAAGGCGTGAATTCCTTGCTGCTCAGGCCGTATCGCCCGCCTACGACAACGGGTTCGCCGGCAAGCAGACCTGTGTCCCGCGCTTCCCGAAGGGCCGTGACAATATCCTGGTACAGAGGTTCGCCAATCGAGCCTGGCTCTTTCGTGCGGTCGAGCACCGCGATTTTCCTGACGTTTTTGGGAAGGGCCTTGACGAAATCCTGATTCGACCAGGGCCTGAACAATCGCACCTTGAGAACACCCAGCTTTTCGCCATAGCGTTCCTGCATGCGCTGGACGGTTTGATCGACGGTTTCGGCGCCCGAGCCCATGATGACAATGATGCGCTCGGCATCGGGTGAGCCGACATACTGGAACAGTTCGTATTTTCGTCCGGTTATTTGGGCGAATTTCGCCATCGCATCTTTCACCGCCTGCGGGCAGGCAGTGTAGAAGCCGTTACAGGCTTCGCGCGCCTGAAAAAACGCGTCGGGATTCTGGGCAGTTCCCCGCAATTTTGGCGCATCGGGTGTTAGAGCGCGCTCGCGATGTGCCTTAATGGCCGATTCATCGATGAGTTGCCGCAGGATCGCGTCATCCATGACCTGGATTTTCGCGACTTCATGACTCGTGCGGAACCCATCAAAGAAATGCAGGAAGGGTACGCGGCTTCGCAATGTGGCCGCGTGAGAAATGAGCGCCATGTCGTGCGCTTCCTGCACGCTGGCCGAGCACAGCATGGCAAAGCCGGTCTGGCGGCAGGCCATCACGTCGGAATGATCGCCGAAAATCGAAAGCGCATGCGTGGCAAGCGTTCGCGCGGTGACGTGCATGACGAACGGCGTCAATTCGCCGGCGATCTTGTACATATTGGGAATCATCAGCAGCAGGCCCTGGCTGGCGGTGAACGTCGTTGCCAATGAACCAGCCTGTAATGCGCCATGCACAGCGCCGGCTGCGCCGCCTTCAGATTGCATTTCAGTAATGCTGGGAACATTTCCCCAAAGATTTTTCTTGTTTTGGGAAGCCCATTCATCCGAAAATTCGCCCATCGGAGAAGAGGGCGTAATCGGATAGATCGCAATTACTTCGCTGCTGCGGTATGCAATTGAAGCAACCGCCTCATTCGCATCCATGGTCGCCATTACTGCGTTATTCATGTCTTTCCTCTGAAATTACAAACATCAAAAATGCAGGTCATTCAAATCTCTATTTCAAATCCCATGCCTAGCACGGCGTCTGATTCGCCGGACGATGGGATATCCGATTCAAAAGCTTCTCAAGAATCAGAATCAGTTCACCCGAGTAGCGGCTCAGCGGGCAAGCCCTGGTGAGTCGGTCAGCACAAAAGTCTCCTGCCGACGGGCTGATGTCGCACGAACTGCACACCGTTTTTTGCATCAGTTCGTCAGGCGAGAGTTTCTCGTCCCGCTTTGCTGCCGCCAGCAATTGTGGGAGGTGGCTGAAGATGGCGCATTCGCCCTCACACTGTCGAGGGATGCTTGAATCCAGCGATTCACTTCCAACAGGCCGCTGATAGCACTTCGTGCATATCGCTGCGCGAACGGCCGTTCGTGTGAGTTCGATGAGAGGCTTGTTTTGCATGACCTGCTCCCTTGGACTAGAGTCGAAGTTCCGCGCGGGTCGCAGAATCTCCTTCGATCGCTGTCAGTGTAAATCCAGCCTTTTGACAGATGCTCAACATCGCCGTGTTGTCAGCGAGAATTTCGCCGGTCACTCGTTCGACCTTTTCCTCACGCGCGACTCGGAGCAAAGACTGCATCAGAACCGTGCCCAAACCGGCATGTTGGCATGTATCGCTGACAATGATTGCAAACTCGGCATCGTTCGTGCCGCGCAACTTGCTGAGCCTGGCAACACCGACGATTTCGTGTTTGTTGTCGGCCAAGTTGATTCGGTCCGCCACCAGGGCAATTTGACTGTCATAGTCACTCAGGCAGACGCGGACGAGCCGCTCGTGCGAAATGCGCTGGCCAAGGCTCATCGCACAGAAATATCGCGAGCGAACGCTTTGCTCGGACAGTCCCTGGTGGAACTGCACCATCAGCGGTTCATCTTCCGGGCGGATTGGTCGCAATGTGATTTTGCTTCCATCACGCAACGTGACGGAATTCATATGTTGTCGCGGATACGGGCGAATCGCGGGGCGTCGCAATTTCTCAACCGGAGTGTTGAGATCGTGCAGAATCGCGCGGGCGTCCAGACCCATCAGTCCCTGTGGCGATGCGAGCAACGGATTGATTTCCACTTCCTTCAACCAAGGTTGGTCGGTCACAAGTTGGCTAAAGCGTACGATGGTCCGTTCGAGTTCGGCCTGATCGATGCCTTTGCTGCCGCGAACGCCTTTGAGCGCTGCGTAGATTCGCGTTTGCTCCATCATGCGACGCGCCAGGACGTCATTCAGCGGCGGCAATCCAAGGGCGCGATCCTTGAAGATTTCGACCAGCTTTCCGCCCAGGCCGAACAGGATCACCGGGCCAAATTGGCCGTCGCACGAACTGCCCAGGATCAGTTCCTGCCCGTCATTCTGAATCATTCGTTGTACGGTGACGCCTTCGAAATGGTGCTCGCCCGCGGCGCGGGTCACGTTGGCTTTGATCGTCTGGAACGCCTGGGTAACGGCGGCAGCGTCCTTCAGATTCAACTGAACGCCGCCCACGTCACTTTTGTGGGTCAGCGTGTGGGACAACAGCTTGAGGACGACGGGATAGCCGATCTTGTTGGCAGCAGCCGCAGCCGCCTCGGCCGAATTTGCCGTGTGCGTTCGCGTGACAGGAATTCCATAAGCCGACAAAAGTTCCTTGGTTTCGGCTTCAGTCAGAATTGTGCGTTTTTCAGCACGAGCGCCGTCGATGATGCGCGAGGCTTCGGCGGCGGCGGAGGGAAGCCCTTCCATGCTTTCGCCAATGGCGGGGGTTTCGTAAAGGGACTTCAGATTCTCCGCATACCGCCACATGTAATTGAAGGCGCGAGCGGCGCTGTCGGGGAAATCGAAGGTGGCAATCGAAGCTTTATTGAGAATCGCCTTGCCTTCTTCGACGGTGTCGGCGCCCATCCAACTGGCGAGCACGGGTTTACCAAGCCCGGCAGCGGTGTGGCGCAACTTTTCGGCAATGCCGGTGGGGTCGGTCATGTCCTGCGGGGTGAGAATGACGAGCAATCCATCATTGCCCGGATCGCGGCCGACAATGTCGAGAACCTTGGAATAGCGGTCCGCGCCGCCATCGCCAAGCAAATCGACCGGATTGCCGCGGCTCCAGTGGGGAGGCAATGCTTGATTGAGTTCGGTGATCGTTTGATCGGAGAGCTTGGCCAGCTCGCCACCTCCGCCAACGAGCGCATCGGTTGCGAGTACCCCCGGGCCGCCCGCGTTGGTTACGATCGCCATGCGCTTGCCGGCGGGGCGCGGCGCTCGAGCGAGCACCTCAGCCATGTAAAACAGATCGGAGATGCGATCAACGCGCAATACGCCGGCGCGGCGGAATGCGGCTTCGAGCACTTCGTCGCTGCCCGTGAGTGCGCCGGTATGAGAAGCGGCGGCCTTGGCGGCGGCGGCCGTGCGGCCGGTCTTGATCACGATGATCGGCTTGGTCAGCGCGACTTCCCGGGCGGCCGACATGAACGATTGCACGTCGCCAATCGATTCCATGTAAATCAGAATGCTTTGTGTCTCGGGATCATCGCCAAAATAGTCGATCAAATCCCCCCAGTTGACATCGAGCATCGATCCAGTTGATACGAATGAGCTGAAACCCACTTTTTCACGCAGGCTCCAGTCCAAGACCGCGGTGCACAGTGCGCCGCTTTGGCTGAGGAACGCGACCTTGCCCGGCCTGGCGATGCCGGCGGCGAACGTCGCGTTAAGCCCATGATGCGGGCTCATCACGCCCAGGCAGTTGGGGCCAATCAAACGCATGTTCGCGCCGCGAGCGATTTTCAGTATTCGATCCTCAAGAACCGCGCCCGGCTCGCCCATTTCGCGGAAACCGGCGGAAATCACGATGGCGGCGCTCACGCCGGCGGCGGCGCAGCGTTCGATCACGCCGGGCACTGCCGATGCGGGAGTGCAAACAACCGCCAGATCAACCTGCTCGGGCAAATCCTTAAGGTCCGGCCAGCATTGCACCCCCAGCACGCTGCGGCGCTTGGGATTGACCGGATAGACCGGCCCGCCAAACGGGCTGCGAAGCAAGTTGCTCATCACCGTTCGGCCGACGCTTCCGACGGTTTCAGTCGCGCCCACCACCGCGACGCTGCGCGGAAGAAATATTTTGTCCAAAGCGCACGGAGGCCGTGTGGCCGAATTGCGCTGGCCGCCTTGCTGGGGGTTGTCGATCACTAATGCCTGATTCATGTATCGCTCCTAAAACTTGTCTCGTTAAATCGCCGCTGCGCTGGATTGCGGTTCGCCGATTCGCGCATCAGCGCGTAATGCCATCACCGGGCACGGCGCTCGCCGAATGACGGCGTCCGCGGTCGTGCCCAGAAGAAAATGTCCCGATCGCCCACGGCTGTCATTGCCGATCACGATCAAGTCCGCGTTCCATTCCCTGGCGGCGGAAATAATCGCGCCGGCGGGCTCGCCTTCCACAACAATCTGCTCGCATTTCAGCGACGCCGGCAGTCGAGACATCGTCGAGGCCATCAATCGTTCACCGTCCCGGCGAAGCTGGCCAAGTATGTTCTGATTGGGGGTTCCCAGTTCGGGCATGTAGGCGGCCGTGACATCGATAACGTGCAATATCGCCAGTCGAGCGCGAACCTGCATTGCAAGCTCCACCGCCGCTTCAACCGCACGCGCCGCAGGTTTGCCATTGTCTATGGGAATGAGAATTCGTTTCAGCATGGCTTCCTCTGCGTCAAGTGTGCAATCACATCACTACAGCATCGTCCGTTTAGGAGGTCGCGACGGCGTTAAACGGTTTCGAGCAGCGCCAAGTGTGCCGACCGAGCACCAAGTCCGCTGCATAAATGCGACTGCATGCAATAATCTTCGGATTAAACCGGATTGGTAGAAATCAGGCGGGAGGCTGCTATTGAAGTGGAATACTTGTCCGGTCTGGGCATAGGGGCTTTGACCTATGGCAGTTTCGCTCAAGTGTTGCGCGACTCGATTGCATAGCGCAACAGGTCGTTGCTGGTCTTTAGACCCAGTTTTTGCTTGATGTGATCCTTGTGCGTTTCGATGGTCTTGGGGCTCAGGAATAGCGATTCTGCGATGGCTTTTACGCTGTGACCCTGGCCGATCATGCGAAAAATCTGAAGTTCCCGGTCGCTGAGCCGCTCCAGGGGGGCTCCATCGGAGGTCGTGCGGCTGCCGGAGAAGCTGCGGAGCAGTTTCGAAGCGATCTTGTCGCTGAGGTATGTTTCGCCCTGAAGCACTCGCCGAATGGCCGCCATGACGGTTTCCTGCGGTTCCTGCTTCATGACGTAGCCCATTGCCCCGGCTCGCAGGGCTCGTTCGGCATAAAGGGACTCATCGTGCATCGAGAGGATCAGAATCGCTATCTTCGGCCAGCGTTCGTGAATCTGGCGGCATAACTCGATGCCATCTCCGGAATTAAGCGTGATGTCCACAACCGCCACGTCGGGAACCGCATCGCTGATGGCTTTCATGGCGGCGGGGGGGCTGTCTGCCTCGCCACAGGTGACCAGGTCAGGCTGGTCATTGATCAATTCCGCCAATCCCTGACGAACGATGGCATGGTCGTCGATGATGATTACCTTTGCCCGACTTTGTGCACCCTGTTTGCTGGCCATATATCTGTTCCTCCATCATAATATGGAGGACTCACATGTCACAACCGTGCCGCCTCCCGGCGCGGACTGCATGGAAATCGACGCGTTAATAATGCCCGCCCGGTAATGCATGATCTGCAGGCCCATCCCCTTCGGAGCGTTGGGCAAAGGCGCGAACGGCGCACCATCGTTATAAATCTTTAGAATCAGAAAGCCGCCGGTTCTCGTCAGCGAAATCTTGATTGTCGTGGCGTGGGCATGCTTGACCGCATTGTTACATGCTTCCTGGGCAATGCGGTAAAGATGAGTTGCCGCTGCCGTATCCTGTATTTCGATGGGCTGCGGACAATCAAACAGCACAGTAACCTTGAACAGGTCCTGGACACTGAGCGCCAATGCCTGCAAAGCGGACATCAGGCCGGTGGGCTTGGCTTCGACCGGTTGCAAGCCATGAGCAAGCGCGCGCGCCTGGCGAATGGCTTGCGTGACCAGATCCGCGATTTTGCCTGCGCTTTCGGCCTCGGGACCGCTTTTTGCAGCGATTTTGTTCTGCAATGACCGTGTCTTAAATCCGATGCCGGTCAACAATTGTCCAAGGCTGTCATGCATGTCCTGGCCGATGTGTCGGCGTTCGCGATCGCTGATTTCGAGCACTTCGCGTTCGAGCCGCTTGCGTTCGCTTAAATCCCGCACGATTCCAGTAAACAGGCGGCGATTGGCAAGCTTGACCTCGCTGACTGCCAGATCGGCCGGAAATGTCGTGCCGTTTTTTCGCCGCGCCAATACTTCGCGCCCAATTCCAATGATTCGGGGCACACCGGATCGAATGTAATTTTGAAGATATATATCGTGACTGCTCTGATAGGGCTCAGGCATGAGCATGCTGACATTTTTGCCGATTACCTCGTCGGCCTTGTATCCGAATAGTCGCTGCGCGGCGTTATTGAACGATTCGATCGATCCGTGGTCGCCGATGGTGATGATCGCATCGACGGCGGTATCCAGAATGGCCAGGGCTTTGGCTTCACTCTCCCCCAGCGCCTGCTCGATTTTTTTGCCCTGTGTAATGTCGCGGGCAATCAGCGAAGCTCCGACAATCCGAGCATCGCTATCGCGGATTGGAGAAATCATCAGCGAGACGAGAATGCGGGCACCGTCCATGCGGACCTGTTCGGTCTCGAAGTGCTGCATGACCTGACCCCGGCGGATCGTCTGCACGATTTGCGAGGTTTCATCGGTTCGATCGGGTGAAGCAAGCATCGCCACCGAGCGGCCGCACGCCTCATCCTTGCTGTGACCGAAAATGCGTTCAGCAGCCCGATTCCATGTCACAATCGTCCCGTCGAGCTTGACTCCAATGATGGCATCGTTGGAATTTTCAACAATGGCGGCGAGTTTGGCATTGGCTTCTTCAGCGCGACGGCGATGCGCCATTTCCTGCTGAAGAAGCGCATTGACTTCAGCCAGCTTCTCCGAACTGGCACGCTCCTCTTTGGACATGGAATCGCCTTGATTGACCTTGCTTCTGGCCACTCAATCACCTGCTGAAAATTATACAAGTAGTTTTACATACCTTCTTCCATCCGGCAAATCACCGACTTGGAAAGTTGCCTTTGTTCCGATGGTAGTCGAACCGTGATTGGCCGAAAACAATTATTACATATGGATGTAGGCCATCTTTCACGATTCCAGTTTGGCATGACCGTCGGGTTCCATTTCCTGTTCCCGCCAATCACAATTGGACTGGCTTGGCTTCTGGTTGTCGTGGAATACAAGGCATGGAAAACTCGCCTGGCGGTTTATGACCGGATGGGCCGCTTTTTTGGAGCAATTCTGGGTTTGACGTTCGCAGTTGGTGTCGCCACGGGAATTCC
>DASZXJ010000064.1:0-14214 GCA_035545895.1 Tepidisphaeraceae bacterium
CAGGATTACGAAAAGGATCGCAAAAAGCGACTGGGGATCGCGGCCGATCAGCCGCATAGAATCAAATATCGCAAGCTGACGAAATAACGAGTTCGCTCGCCCGGTTGAGATTGGTTATAATTTTCTATTGATGGATGATGCGTTTCGTTGGAACGATTGGAACCGCGATCATATTGCCGGGCATGGCGTTTCAACGGACGAAGCAGAATATGTCGTGAATCACGCATCGCCGCCATATCCCAAGCAGATAGGTAATGGCAAATGGCAGGTGAGAGGCCAAACGGCGTATGAACGCTATTTGCAGGTGATCTTTATAATTGAAGATGATTGTTATTATGTCATTCATGGCCGTGGGTTGACTGACAAGGAAAAGCGGCAACTGCGCCGTAAAAGACGATGAAAGCAAAACGCAAACGCTGGTCGGAAATGACCACTGAGGAACTCGCGAAAGCCACGAAGCAATTCGATGACCCGAACTACGATCCGCGCGCGAGAAAACCCACCGAACGACAGTTGAAGCAGCTTAACAAAGTCCAGCGAAAGTCCGCCAAGGAGCGGCTGCGAATCGCATTGTCCCTGGAACAGGGACTTATAGAGGATGCTGATGAATACGCCGCCATTCACGGTATCACTTTCTCTGACCTGGTATCGGATGCATTGAGACGAGTGATCCAAAAGAAGTCCGCCTAAAGTTCTTCCAGGAACGCGCCGTCCTCAGTCACCCTATTCGTTTTCCGACGCGACCATCCAAGTATTCTCAGCTATTATTCTTAGCTGGCCATGGAAGACCGCATAAGCAAGCTATCTGAAAAAGCCAAATCCCTGCCGCATACGCCCGGCGTCTATTTGATGAAAGACGACAAGGGGCGGGTGATCTATGTCGGCAAGGCATCTTCCCTGCGCGATCGGGTGGGAAGCTACTTTCAGGCTTCGACGAAATTGGAATTCAAAAAGTCTGGATTGCTCAACGAAGTGATCGATTTTGAAACCGTTGACTGCGAATCCGAAGTCGAAGCGCTGCTTTCGGAAAATCGGCTGATCAAGGACATCCAGCCCAAATACAACGCCCGATTGCTGGATGACAAGACCTTCCCTTATCTGATGATCACGATGGATGATGATTATCCCGGCGTGTTCGTCACCCGCGAGCCGCGAACCGAAGGCGTGAAACTGTATGGTCCGTTCACGAGTGTGAGTTCGCTCAAGGAAGCGGTCACGCACATGCAGAAGGCGTTTCAGTTTCGGACCTGTCATCTGGACATTCGAGAAACTGACGATCAGAAGCGATTCTTTCGCCCCTGCCTGCTTCATGCGATCAAGCAGTGCACCGCGCCGTGCGCTGACCGCATTCCGCGCGAGGCTTATGCGCAGGACATCAAAAGGCTGATCCGCTTTCTCGATGGTGAACGAAAGACCATCCTGAAAGAGCTTCAGCGGGACATGAACAAGGCTTCGGAAGCTCAGCAGTTTGAAAAGGCGGCTCGGATTCGGGATGAGATCAAAGCCCTGCAATCGCTCGGCCAGCGGGCGCGCTCGGGGGAAGAGGAATTCTGGCAACCCGAAGCCTTCATCAGCAACCCACAGGAAGGCGTAACTGCCCTGCAAAAGGTGCTGGGATTGAACGAACCGCCGCGAATTCTCGAAGCCATCGATATCGCCCATCTTCAGGGTGGCGAGCTGGTGGGTTCCAAAGTCACCTTTATTGATGGTGTACCGTTCAAAAATGCGTATCGCCGCTACAAAATCCGTCATGAGCAGGGCAATAATGATTATCTGAGCATTCAGGAGATCGTTTCTCGCCGATATCGAGAAGCGGGGACAAATAATGAGCTCTACCCGGACGTTATTCTAATCGATGGCGGTCTGGGCCAGCTTCATGCGGCGTTGGACGTTTTTAAGACGATGGATACCAAGCCGCCAATGGTGATTTCTCTGGCGAAGAAAGAGGAACTGGTTTACGTTCAGGCCCGCGCCCAGCCACTGCGGCTGGAGCGAAATGATCCGGCCTTGAAAATGCTGCAATACATCCGGGACGAAGCGCACCGATTCGCGCAGCATTATCATCATATTTTGCGTCGCAAGGCGCAGATTGATGAGCAGGTGAAAGAAGGTCGTCGTCCCCCGCGAAGAAAGCGCCCGTGATCGGTCATAAGACGGGAATCATTCTGCTCGCGTGCGTCGTCGCGACATCTTCAGCGATCGCGCAAACCTCGCGCGAAGCGCCGCTTTCCCCCGAAGCCGAACGCGCGCAGATTTCACGATCCGACCTTTCCCGACGGGTCTCCTTCGCCATCAGCAAGGGCGTCAAATATCTTCTATCACGACAGAACACCGACGGCTCGTGGGGCCAGGGCGATCCATCCGACAACGAAGGGGGCAACACCGCGTTGGTCACACTTGCGCTGCTTTCGTCGGGTGAATCGCACCAATCACCGGCGCTGACCAAGGCCATTCGTTATCTCAAGAGAATTCACCCGGAAAACGTTCGCCATGCGACTTATTCCATCGCGCTGCGCGCCTGCGTCTATTCCATGCTTCCTGAAGCGCTGCGAAAAGAGGAACTCAAAGCTGATTTGCGCTGGCTGCAACATGACATGATCGAAAACGGCGACCGCCGGGGCATGTACAGTTATGGCGGAATGGTCGGCTTTGGCGGAGACTATTCCAACAGCCAGTACGGCGTGCTCGGCGTCTGGTATGCCGCACAGGCGGGACTCGAGGTTCCGATCGATTACTGGAAAAAAGTGGAAGACGGCTGGCTGATCGGCCGCAACGACGATGGCGGCTGGGGCTACACGCCGGATCGGAAAATGAGTTACGGCTCGATGACCGCCGCCGCGATTGCGACGCTTTTCATCACCAACGATTACCTGCACATCAAGGAGACAAACAATCTGAATCAGACCAGCAGCAACAAGCCGCTGGATGGCGCACTGGAGTGGCTCGCCAACAATTTTGCGGTCGATCGCAATCCCGGCCACGAAGACAATGGCCGCCGCGGTCGTCCGATGGATCGCGATCTGCTCGATCTGCTCGGCGAAATGGGACGCAGCCCCGGCTTTTACATCCACTACATGTTATTCGGATATGAACGCGCCGGTGAAGCCAGCGGTTACACCCGCTTTGGCACGCACAAATGGTATGACGAAGGGGCCGACTACCTCTTCCGCACGCAGGCGTACGATGGAAGCTGGGATGGGCAGATGTCACATCCCGAAACGGACACAGCCTATTCACTGCTATTCTTATCGCGAGGCCGGGCGCCGGTCGTGGCGCAGAAACTTCAATTCGAAGGTCGCTGGAACAATCGCCCGCGCGATGCGGCGGCTTTCACGCGGTTCATGCGCCGGGCAACCGAGCGGCACGTCAACTGGCAGATCGTTTCAATTGATGATTCGCCCGCCGAGCTTCGAGAATCGCCCCTGCTTTATGTCGCCAGCAATCGCGAGCTGGATTGGTCGGATGCGCAAAAGGCAAAGATCAAAGCGTATATCGATCAAGGCGGCCTATTGGTTTGCGTCAACGAAGGCTCGACTGATGAAATGGCCAAAAGCGTCATCAAGCTTGGCGAGCAATTATATCCCGCATATCACTTCCGCGATTTGCCGCAGGATCATCCCGCTTACTCCGCCAATTTCCCCGCCAACTACGGCATGGAACCGCTCAAGGGTTTGAGCAATGGCGTACGCGAACTCATCGTGCTTTACAGCATCGGCGACATGTCATGGAAGTGGCAATCGACCGGCGGCGCGTTCGCGCCGCGAAATACGCCTTACGCGACGCTCGCCAATCTGTGGTTGTATGCAACGGACCGGGCCAATCCCCGATTCAAAGGCGAAGACACATGGATCGATCGCAACGATGCGGTGGCTGTTGATCGCACCGTGCGGGTGTTCCGTGTCAGTCACGCCGCCAACTGGGACCCTGAGCCGGGCGGATGGCAGCGCCTGGCGAATGTCATGCACAATTTCGATCAGGTCGATCTCGATCTGAGCGCGCCCAAGGCAACCACACAAGCCAGCGATCTGCCCGATGCGAAACGACATGTGCTGGCGCACCTCACGGCCACCAGGTCGGTACAACTCACACCGACGATGAAGGCTGCGCTCAAGCGATATATCGACGGCGGCGGAATGCTCCTGCTGGACGCGGCCAGTGGTTCGTCCGAGGCGGCGGGATCGTTTGATCCGCTTGTGCGCGAGTTATATCCTTCGGTGGTGATCGCCCCGCTGCCGCTGGACCATCCGATCTACCGGGCAGCGCCGTTCGGCGGACAGCAGATCGAGCGCGTCACTTACAGGCGCTCGCAGGACCTCACGCCCGTCACCATCCCCCGTTTGCGCGGCGCCATGGTCGGCAATAAGTTGGTGGCCATCATTTCCCATGAAGACATGAGCGGCGGCCTGGTCGCCTATACAACCGCCGGACTGGTGGGATATTCGCCAAACAGCGCCACCGATCTCATGCGCAACATCATCCTGTGGCGGGCATCGGCGCTTAAATAAAAGAATTAAATAGAAGAAATTGATTTTTGTTCGCGGCATGGGCTTTCCAGCCCATGGGACCATCGCGCACGGCCTAAAAGGCCGTGTCACATTTGGATTCATACCGCAATTCCTAAACAATCGACGTGCTCAATCCGAGCAGCGCGGCTTGCGCCTGGGCAGCAGTGATGGTGACGTATCCGTCATTCAGACCATCGTTGCCCGCGCCATCGATGCCCCAGGGGTTGCGCAATCGAAGACCGCTGACTTTGCCTTTGCTGTCAAAGACCACCGACTGCACCATGTATGCGTGGCTGCCAATCAGCGGCGCGCCGCTTGGAGCTTTGCTGACCGCGAAGGTCACCGACTTGCCACCCGCCAGCGCGGTTTGAACCGTTTGCATCAGCCAGGCGGCACTCGTGGATGTGTATGCGTTGAAGCTGGTCTTGCCAAGGTCGGCATAGACCTCGCTCATCCAGCCGCTGGAGATCGACGCATAAGTGCCCGCTGAGTAGCGGAAGACGGTAAACGCCTTCTCCATGATCGCGACCCACATGGAACTTTGTGCGCCGACCCCGGCATATGCCAGGCCGCCCCACGAATAGGCCGGCAGGTCGGCATCAACGCGCACGAAAGTCTTGGTCGTGCCCTGAGTGAACTGCACAGCGTAGGTTCCATCGCCCAGATCAACCACGCTTTGACGAATCAACTGAGGGTCGGTCTTGGCAACGGAAGAAAGCACCGACAGAAAGTAGCAGTCTCCCACCGCGCCCTGATGCACATCATCCGGCGAAGGACCGGCATCGCTGAACAGCGGATTGTTGGCAAAGCGGTGATAAACATACGAACTGCTGGTGGTTTTTGAATCCCCGATGCTCTGGCCCAGCAATTCCTTGCTGACGTTGAACATGAAATTGTTGACGCGATGCACCGCACCGACGGCGGTTTCGGCGGCAACGGCGTCGGTGATTGTGTCGGTCGTGTCGGCCCAGAAGCTGTCCGTGCCCGCGCCGCCAATGCATTTGTCCAGGCCGGTGCCGCCGATGGAAACGATCACGTCATTTCCCGCGCCGCCATTGGATGAATCCGTGCCGTCACCGCCGTAGATGCGGTCATTGCCGCTGCCGCCGACCAGCGTGTCGTTGCCCGCCGAGCCGTATAGAACAGCATTTTGAGTGATGGTTGCATCCAGGCCGATGGCATCGTTGCCCGCGCCGCCGTCCACGACAATGGTCTTGAAAGTGCCGGCAACGGTCGTTGACCAGCCGCCGGTATTGGTGATCAAAAGATTCGAGCCGCTATACTTGATGGAAATCTGGTCATTGCCCGCGGTGCCGATGATCTTGAGCTGAGTGCCAAGAGACACCACGTTCAATGGCACTGCTGCCATCAACGTGCGCGACTCGAGAGACTCAAGCCCCTGTCCAAACAAATTGTCGGCTCGCATCTTCATGGAAACCTTCCTCAGACAAGGAAGACTTCCAATATGTCGAGCCGATGGGGCAACGACCGAGAATCATTTGGGCATTAGTCCGATAATGGAGAGAACCCGCGGCCCTGCGGGCCGCCGCTAAACAAGAGAGTGTTGCGGTCTGGTTATTACAAGACTGTTTCCAGCACTTTGCGACTTTGCTCTTCGCGGTAGGCTTTGAATCGTGCCCGCAATTCCGGGTCGCTCAGGGCGATGATTTGTACGGCCAATAACGCGGCATTGGTCGCGCCCGCTGCGCCGATGGCGAGCGTTCCGACGGGAACGCCGGCCGGCATCTGCACGATCGACAGCAGCGAATCCATGCCATGCAGCGCTTTGGATTCCATGGGCACACCCAGAACCGGCAACAAAGTTTTTGACGCGCAAACCCCTGCAAGATGCGCTGCCCCACCTGCGCCGGCGATGATCACCTTAATCCCGCGCGATTCAGCGCTGCTGACCCATTCAACCGTCTGGTCCGGCGTGCGATGAGCGCTAAGCACGCGCGCATCGTATCCCACCCCAAGCTTGTCCAACGTGTCGGCGATGTTCTTCATCGTCTCCCAGTCCGACTTGCTGCCCATGACTATTCCCACTCGCGGATTCGAATTCGGTTGCTGAGCCATCGTTATCTTCTCCAAAATTGAAAGCGGCGGATTATAGCAACTGTCTCGCCGCAGTGAATCGGACTGTTGAATCCGGTAACACGCTTCTGTCGTATCTGCCTTGAAAGGGATGCGGTAAAATCATCAGGGCCCATGAAACACATGACTCCGCTTTTATTGATGCTGGTCGCGGTGTTGCCGCTTTGGTCGATTTCGTGCGCTTCATCGCCCCCGCCGACTCCCGCGGCCATCCAGGCTTCACAGGTGCCGGCCTGGTCGCAGGATGACATGAATTTCTTCCTCCACGGCTCGATGGGATCTGAATTTGTTCCCGAGACGGTGCTGAGAGCGTTCATCAAAACCTATCCAGACCTTTTTCCAACTTCCGATTTCAGCCCTCTTGGCGTGATCGCAGATCCAACGTTTGGCTGGCCGATCGGATTCAGCCGAAGTGAACCGGCGCATCTGGCGAAAATGCCTTCTGTGGGGATCAACTGCGCTTCGTGTCATGTCGGCGAAGTCGATTCACCCGATGGCCGGGAACGCGTGCGCGTTCTTGGAATGACCAGCCATTTTGATGTCGAAGGATTCTTCAATTCGATCATCGGCGCAACATTTCGCACACAAGACCCCGTCAACATGAAGCGATTCATCAGCGCCTATCTCGAGCAGGCTTCGATGAATTTCGACCATGTCGGATTTTCAACCGCCTGGGATATCCAATCCACGCAGATTGTCGCCGCCATGGCTGCCGATCCTTCCGGCGCCAAAGGCGCCGGCCCAGGCGGATTGCAGACTCTGGATCCTTCCGAGTTTCGAATCAGCCGGTTGCAATTGTCGGACAATAGCGTCGATTTTGCTTCACTTTCCCTATCCATGCTGAAGTTGTTTCACAACATGCGGGCAGCCCTGCACGTGCCGGATCAGCCTCCGAAAAACTTGCCGTCATTATCCGGCCCGGGACGAAACGATGCGTTTGGATTGCTCTCGGCTGCTTTGCTCAACGAGCCCATCGGTTATGCACCGGTGAAATATGGGCTGGTTTGGAACATGGAGCATCGCTACTGGGTGCATTGGGATGGTGATACGCGTTCGCCGATTGCTCGAAATCTGCTGGCCACGCTTGGCTTGGGCGCGCCGTTGATCGGCAAGCAGGGGCAACTTGATTTTGCATTGATCAAACGCCAGACGGAATTATCGGAGAAGATCATTTCGCCGAAATACCCGTTTGCCATCGATCAATCCGCCGCCAAGCGAGGGGTATCGCTGTATCAGCGTTCCTGTGCAGCCTGTCATGACGGACCTGAGGATGATCATCGACTTCGCTCGACTTCCGAAGTGTGGACCGATCCGACTCGCGCGAGGCTATTCACCAAACAGCAGGCGGACCGGTTCAACAAGTTCATCACTGAGCTTGAAATCGAGAATTATTCCAAGCCCGCTGAATCGGGTGTCCGCAGCACGCAGAAATATTGGGCGGCAAGCCTGGCGGGAGTGTGGGCGAGGTCGCCTTATTTGCATAACGGATCGGTGAGAACCATGCAGCAGTTGCTTACGCCGCCGGCTTCGCGAGACGTGACTTTCCATCGCGGCTCGCGAACGTATGACTCCGAGCATATGGGCTATCGCAATTTCGGTTCTTATTTGTTTGACACAAAGATTCCCGGCAACGCGAACACGGGTCACGACTACGGCACCGGACTCACATCCGACCAGAAACAAGATTTGATGGAATACTTGAAGACACTGTAGACCCGTTTATTCGCGGGCGTTGGTGCGCGACATGATCGCCCATCGTCCGCCGCACCACAGGACCAGGACAAGCACCGTCCAATGAAACATCAGCGGGCCGTAGAATGGTCGGCCGATGAAAAAAACGCCCAGGGTCGATCCCGCGCTGTACAGATACATCGACGCTGCAACCGCGCCGACCAGCAAATCAAAGCCAATCCGAGGCAGGCGCAAGATGCCTTCAACGACCATGCCGGTCGCCCCAACATAGGTCACCCATCCGGCAAGTATTGCTTGTAGAATGGCAATCCATCGCTGCTGCTCAACCTGTTGTCCGCCGAGTGATGGGCCAAACCACTGGAGTAGCATCACGGGTAAACCGAAAACGATAGCTTGCGCGAAACGTTGCTTATATTCGAGGATTCGTTGTTGCCTCGACCGATTCAACAGCAAATGGACGTTCACTGTTTCTGGCGAGTTTGACATTGCGAGAGATCAGGAATGGATGAGCTTACTTGTGAGCGCTGGCACCATGGTTTTGGGTAAACCCGGTGGCGCGATATCCCGCCTGGATGACCGTCTGCATCAGGTCATGAACGGAGACGCGGTTCTTATCAAACAGTACCGATGCCTGCCCACTGGCGAAATCGACTTCGGCTTCCCGCACGCCCGGCCGAGATGCCAGCGCTTTTTGAATCGACTGCTCACACTTATGGCAGTGCATGCCCTCGATCTTGATCACTGCCAGGTGGTCATGCGCAACATTCTCGGCCATATCGAATTCTCCAGCACACTTAGTCAGCCAAGATAGGTTAGGTGGCTTCGGTATTCAGGACAACCGTAAAACGTTCCAAGGCGACCAATATTGTACTGCATTCAGACGATGAGATGTGCAGTCAGGTTCGAATATCGACAATCATTTCCTCAAATCCTCAATTCTTCCTATGATATTGCCTTATGCTCGTTCTGATCGATAACTATGACAGCTTCACCTATAACCTGGTGCAAAAATTAGGGGAGGTGTCGCAAGGCCTTGAAATCAAAGTATTTCGCAACGACAAGGTCACCGTCGAAGATGTGGAAACCTTAAGGCCCACGCATATTGTCATCAGCCCAGGTCCATGTACTCCGCGCGAAGGGGGTGTTTCCAACGACATCATCCGCCATTTTGGTCCAAAATTGCCGGTTTTGGGGGTTTGCCTGGGGCATCAATGTATCGGATTCGTCAGCGGAGCGGATGTAGTCCGCGCCGAACGATTGATGCATGGCAAGACCGACCAGATTCACCATGACGGCCGAGCCATTTACCAAGGCATGCCCAATCCTTTTACCGCCACTCGCTATCACAGCCTGATCATCAAAAACGGCACCCTTCCGGCCGACTACGTCATCACCGCCTGGACCGACCACGACGAAATCATGGGCGTCCGTCATAAAACCTGGCCATTGGAAGGCGTGCAATATCATCCTGAAAGCTTCCTCACCCAGCAGGGCGAGAAACTGCTCGCCAACTTCCTTCGTAAGTGATGGGTGAATGTTTCATTTGCGCCGTTTATTGCAAAGCCCTCAATTCCCGGACCATCATTACATTCCAACCCTGATGGGCTGATAATTCATTCGATTTTACGCTCATAAGCACATTTGAAGTGAATCCAAACGTTTATCCGGCTGAAATGGCATCGCCCACCGTGCCGTCATTTCCCATATACAAACCAGGAAAAGCCTGTGGCCAACCAACCGGTCCCGGGCTTGTCATTCAGTCCCGGTGTAGAATGAAAAGACACCATGAATCCAAGGAGCAATTGTGAAGGTACTCTCCCGTTTGTTCAGGAAACGAACCAGTCAACTCGCCAATGCCGTCCGTCCAGCGTTTTGTGAGCCGCTTGAAGAGCGTCAACTGATGGCCTTGATGAACATCGCACAGGTTGTCGCTGACAACCGCGGACAGGTCTTGATCGCACTCAGCAAAGCGCCCGATATTACAACCGTCACGCGCAGTTCGGTTCAGATGTATACCGCCGGACCGGATGGCAAGCTCGCGACTGCGGATGACACGTTCGTATCCATCGGACTGCATTTCAGTCCATCGATCAACCGCATTACGATCAACGGCTACCTGCCCGCGAATACTCCGTATCGAATCAAAATCGTCGGGTCGCGAATGAAGGCACAGGACGGCACGTTCCTCGATGGCGAATACAAAGGCTCCGGACCGAGCGGCAACGGCGTGCAGGGCGGCAACTTCGAAATGCAGGCCGTCCAGGACACCGGCTCGGTCATGTACGTCCGCATGTCCACCAGCAAGGGTGTCATCACTCTCCAAATGTTCCAAAGCCAAAAGCCGACAACCGTCGCCAACTTCCTTTCATATGCCAACAGCGGCGCTTACGACAATATTGTGTATACGCGAAGTGAGAATACCCCCGAACCGTTTGTCGTTCAGTTGGGCTCGCTCATCCTTAGCTCAGGCAACCAACTGTTTACTCCGACTCCGCATGCGGCAATTGCCACTGAATTCACGAAGAATGGAATCGTTCACAACACGCTTGGCACGGTTGCCTTCGCCCTGTCATCGAATCAATCCGGGATCCTTATCAATTCCGCAACCAACCAGTTCTTCTTCAACATGAACGACAACAGATCCAGTCTTGAGGGAACTACCGCAGGCTTTACGGTATTCGCGCGAGTGGCAAACGCGTCAAGCCTGACCGTGCTCACCACCATCAACAATATGGACACGGTGGACTTAAGTGGCGTCGCAGGACCCTTTAACAGCACCCTTATCAGTACGGTGCCCGTCAACAACAAGAATCTCCTGACCATCAGCAACGGCGTCGTTACCGGCAATTTCAATCCGTCGCGAGACATGGTCATCGTTGGTCGAACCGCCGCACTGATGAAAACCGGCGCGCTGGTGATTCCCCACTGATCGAACGTCCATCAACTCAAGGTCCACGCATGACGATGCGTGGGCTTTTTTTATTCGATGCGCATGACCAGCGTCCTGGGCTCGGTCATGTCCTGCATCGCATAGCGGACACCTTCGCGCCCCAAGCCGCTCTGCTTGATGCCCCCGTAAGGCATGGTTTCGACGCGCCAGGTGGGCGCCTGGTTGATCATCACCCCGCCGACATCGAGCGTTTCAAACGCCTTCCACGCCCGGCCGATGTCGCGCGTAAACACTCCCGCCTGCAGGCCATAAACCGAATCGTTCGCCATCGCGATGGCTTGATCGAAGTCGCGGTAACGCTGCAGCGTCGCCACCGGCGCAAAGATCTCGGTGGCGCAGACCGCCATCTGACTATTCACATTTTCCAATACCGTGGGATTCAGACACGGGCCGTTCATCTCACCGCCGAAGACGATCCTCGCGCCGCCGCGGACAGCATCATCGATTGCACCGCGAACGCGTTGCATGGCGGCTTTGTCGATCAGTGGGCCGACCATTACCGAACGATCTCGCGGATCGCCGGTGCGCACTTTTTCTTTAACGTACTGAGTCAATGATTCGCGAAATTTTTCATACACGTTTTCGTGGACGAGCATTCGCTGCACGCTGATGCAGGATTGCCCGGCATAGCCGAACGCCCCAGTGGACGCCGCCGCGACCACTGAGGAAAGATCTGCATCGTCGTGCACGATCAACGCCGCATTGCCGCCCAATTCCAGCGTCACGCGTTTTTCACCGGATTGCTGTTTGATCTTCCAACCCACCGCGGCGCTGCCGGTGAAGGAAACATGCTTGATGCGCGAATCAGAAATTGGGTGAGCCGCCAGTTCATTGGGACAAACAACCGCGCTGACCTGCCCGCGCGGACAACCGGCTTTTTCAATTACCTCGACGAGTTTAAGGGCGCTCAGCGGCGTGCGCGGCGAGGGTTTGATGACGATCGTATTGCCCGTCGCGATCGCCGGCGCAACCTTGTGGGCCACCAGGTTCAACGGAAAATTGAAAGGGGTGATGCCATAAATCACACCGATGGGAAATCGCCGAACCCAGCCAAAATGTCCCTTACCCGTGGCAAAACCGTCGAGGCTGAGCATCTCGCCGTCCCATTGGCGCGCTTCCTCGGCGGCAGAGGTAAAGGTAATCACCGCGCGATCCACTTCAGCCTCGGCGAGCGTGATCGGTTTGCCGGCTTCGGCAACGATCAAGCCGGCAAATTCATCCCGGCGGGCGCGAATCGCCTCTGCAACCGCGAGCAGAATTTTTGCCCGCTCAAACGGTGCTGACTGACGAGTCTGAGAAAATGCTTCGTGAGCCCGGGAAATTGTGGAATCAATCGCGGCTTCATCCGCGAGCGGCACGCGGGCAATCACACTTGCGTCAAAGGGGTTGGTTACGTTCAGTTCCACAATCAACGCCCACGGCGCCGCCGGGGGTCCACGTTACATCTCCCACGGCAGCGCCGTGGGCGTTCGTCAGAGCAATCCCAAATCCAAAAGCGCTTCTTCGGACATCCGATCCTTGGTCCATGGCGGATCCCAAACCAGTTCCACGATCGCGTTGGAAATCCCCGGCACGGCTTCGAGTCGCCGTTGCACGTCTCCCGGCAACGAACCTGCCACCGGACAACCCGGCGCGGTCAACGTCATTTTTACATAGACCGCCGCCGCTTCGGGATCGACCGTGATTTCGTATATCAGCCCAAGATCGTAAATGTTCACCGGCAACTCGGGGTCATAAACCATCCGCAGGGCTTCGATGACCTTTTCCTCAAGCGCCTTCTGTGCCGGCGTTTTGGAGGAATCGAGCGCACGATCAACAACATTGGTATCGTTCAATTTCTTGGGACGATCCGCCGCGATGGACTGACGAAGCTCCTCAATCTTGCCCGAATTGGGCAACACCGGCAGGCTGACGAGGGGCTGGGGTACTTTATATTCAGGTTCGGACATCGTACCTAACTCTGTTTAACGATTGCCATTGCGTCCGTGCGAATTCGTTTAACCATGCCCGCCAATCCATTGCGACGCTGGGAGCTTAGAAACTGTTCCAGCCCAATTCGATTGAAGAATGCTTCGATATCAAAGTCCAGCACATCCTGCGCTTTTTGGCCCGAATAGAGTTTTTGCAGGATGGCGATTTCGCCTCGCACGATGTGGGCATCGGCATCGGCGACAAATTCAAACCGATCGTTCGTTCCCGGCGTCTTGCGACCGATGATGTAAACTTCAGACATGCACCCGGGCACGCGCTGGGTCAACAATTTGAGCTGCTTGAAGTAGTCGGGCAGTTCACGGCCAAAATCGAGCAACTGCTGGTTGCGCTCATCCCGCTCGCCAAGGAATTCGAATATCTCCGCGAGTTCGTCGGCGACCGCCTGAGGCGAGACGCCCGAGGCTTTTGAAAAGATCAATTCAAGGCCCGCTGAAGCGGGGCTTGCCGATGGAGTTTTCAGTATGCACTGTTTTTTGACAAGCAATTGAAGCTGCTCGACCAGCGAATCGATGTCTTGGCGCGTGTTATACATCGCCAGCGAAACGCGGGTTGTCCCGCTCACGCCCAGGCGTTTCATCAAGGGCATGCCGCAGTGATGGCCGGTGCGCACCGCGATGCCGGCGGCGTCGAGATGCACGCCGATGTCCAGCGAAGCAATCGCCGGGGTTTCCATGACAAACGAAATCACCCCGCCTTTGTTTTTGGCAGTTCCCAGAATTCGCAAGCCGGGAATCGACTGCATTTTCTGGGAGGCATACGCCAGCAAATCGTGTTCATGGGCGATGAGCGCATCGAAGCCGATGGACGAGACATAATCGATGGCTGCACCCAGACCGATGACCCCGCAAATATCTGGTGTGCCAGCTTCGAATTTATTGGGCAGCGGCGCGTAGGTTGTTTTTTCCCAGGCGACGGTTTCGATCATATCCCCGCCGCCGTGAAACGGGGGCATGGATTCCAGCAGTTCGCGCCGGCCATAAA
>DASZXJ010000065.1:0-17036 GCA_035545895.1 Tepidisphaeraceae bacterium
GGGACTTGGTCATTGGTCATTCGATCTCAGTTTCCCCGCCAACCCCCGCCCGCCTTTGCCTAGCGAACGATGCGGAGGTCCACCGTACCCTCCTACGTGGAAGATCGCTGCATTCGCCTGCATTGCGGCTGGCAGCGCAGCCGGGTTCTCCGATACGGTTTCCTTCATGCCCGTGGACGAGTATTTGCAATACACGCTGACGTGGAATCCCGGCGGCGTCTGATAATAAATACATATCTTCAGTGTTTACAGTATTTTGAAACCGGATTTAGAAGTCCCTTATTATTTGGCATTCGATTCCGATATGGGGGTTGTGGAACGTGGCGGAAGGACCCTAATATATCTCCGCCTTGGCTAATCGTTAGGGAGCTTTATTGTGTCTAATGAGCCGTTTGATTTCATCAACCAAGCCAATTCGGATTACATCGACCGCCTGCAGGAACAATACCGCAAGAATCCAAGCAGTCTGCCGGAACAATGGCGAGCGTTCTTTGCTGGCTTTGATCTTGGACTGAATCGAAATGCGGGTGGCGACGCAAGCGCCGCGGGTTCGGATACGTCGAATCAGGTCCCGTTATCGATGGGAGTTTTTGACCTGGTTCACACGTACCGTGAAGTGGGGCATTTCTGCGCAAATCTGGATCCGCTTGGAAATGTCCGCCCCGAGCATCCTTTGCTGAACATCGCCAACTTTGGAATGACCGAGGCCGACCTTGATCGACAGGTCGGGCAAGGCAGCTTTGTCGGCAAGACCAATGGCACGCTCCGCGACCTGATAGAAAAACTGAAATTGACGTATTGCGGCACGTTTGGGGTTGAATTCACCACCATCAGCGAAAAGCCGCAGCGTGACTGGCTTCAGCAACATATTGAGCCCAGTTACAATCATCCGGAATTCAGCTCGGCCGAGCGGATCGCCATTCTCAAGCAGGTCATTCAGGCAGAAACTTTCGAACAGTTCCTGCACACGCGATACATCGGGCAAAAACGATTCAGCCTGGAAGGCAGTGAGTCACTCATTGCTCTGCTCAACACCGTGGTTGATTTTGGCGCGACCGTTGGCGGCGAACAATTCATCATGGCGATGGCGCATCGTGGCCGGCTTAATGTCCTGGCCAATGTCGTCAATAAGCCGATGGAAGTTCTGCTTGGCGAATTCGAAGGAACATTGGTCGCGCCCGATGGGGTCGGCGGCGACGGAGACGTGAAATACCACCTCGGCTATGCCAATGAACGCTCTCTGCCTGAGGGATTGAAGGCAAAGATTTCAATTCTGCCCAACCCATCGCATTTGGAATTGATTAATCCGATTCAACAGGGAATTGTACGCGCCAAGCAATTGATTTTCGGTGATGCGGGTCGTAACCGTGTCGTGCCGATCTGCATGCACGGCGAGGCCGCATTTACCGGGCAGGGAATTGTTTCCGAAACGCTGAACTTGTCGGAATTGCCCGGCTTCCGCACCGGCGGCACGATTCACGTGATCCTGAACAATCAAATCGGGTTCACGACTTCTCCCAAGCAATTGCGATTCACGCCTTATCCCAGCGATCTCGCCAAAACCATTCAGGCGCCGATTTTCCACGTGAATGCGGACGATCCCGAGGCCGTCGTTCACGCGGCACGACTAGCCATTGGAATGAGACAGCAGTTCAAGGAAGACGTGATTATCGATTTGTGGTCGTATCGTCGCCATGGACATAATGAAACCGACGAGCCGAGTTTCACTCAGCCGGTGATGTATCGAAAAATCGAAAATCACCCCACGGTCGCCACGATTTACGCCAACAAATTGATTGCCGAAGGCGTCGTCAATCAAGCTCAGGTCGATCAGATGCGAGCCGACGCACTTGCGAGTCTTGAAACGTCGCGCAAGACGGCACGCGAACACAAACCCAAGTCCAAAATCCCCAGTTTCGGCGGCGTATGGCGCGGCCTGGGCCGGGCCGGCGCGGATTGGAGCGCCAAGACGCAGGTTTCCAGGAACGTTCTCACTCGCATTGTGGATTCGCTGAAGAATCTTCCGGAAGGGTTCACCCCACATCCCAAACTTGCCAAAATGCTGCAAGCCCGCATCGATGCGGTGAATAGCGGCCAGGGAATCGACTGGGGATGCGGTGAAATGCTTGCGCTGGGAAGCCTGCTGTTGGAAGGCACGCCGGTTCGATTTGTCGGCCAGGACATCGAGCGAGGCACGTTCAGTCACCGCCATGCGGTGCTGCACGATTACAACAACGGGCAGACCTATATACCGCTTCGAAATCTCGATCCGAAACAGGGTTCGTTTGTCATCGGCAACTCGATGCTTTCGGAATTCGCCGTGTTTGGATTTGAATGGGGTTATTCATCGGCTGATCCTCGAAACCTGGTGATTTGGGAAGCGCAGTTCGGCGACTTCGTCAACGGCGCCCAGCCGATGATCGATCAAATTCTCGCCGCTGCCGAATCAAAATGGCGATACATGAACGGCATCGTCATGAACCTGCCCCACGGCTATGAAGGCCAGGGACCTGAGCACTCCAATGCATACGTCGAGCGATTTCTGACTCTGTGCGCGGAAGACAACATGCAGGTGGTCATTCCGACCACTGCCGCGCAATATTTCCATGTGCTGCGACGTCAGATTCTTCGCAAGTTCCGCAAGCCGCTGATCAACATGACTCCCAAGAGTTTGTTGCGATACGAGCCGGCGTCTTCGAAAATCGAGGAATTCACGGACGGCTCGTTCCAACTTGTGATTGACGATGCAGCCGTCCCCGAACCGCAAAATGTTCAGCGCGTGCTGATGTGCACGGGGAAAATTTATTACACGCTGGCGGCCGCGCGAGACAAACAGAACCGTAAGGATCTGGCGATTGTTCGCGTCGAACAGCTTTATCCGTTCCCGACTCGCGAACTGGGAGCCGTGCTGAAGCGATATCGTTCCGCCCAGGAATTTATCTGGGTCCAGGAAGAACCAAAAAACCGCGGCGCGTGGAGCTTCATGTCTCAGCGACTGGTTGATCTGTTGCCGGACGCGGTCGTGCAATATGTCGGCCGGCATGAGAGCGCAAGTCCCGCAACCGGGGCCTTCAAGGTACACCAGACCGAAGAGCAGCAGATCGTTGCGGCTGCGTTGGGCACGAAACGGGCGGCGCCGGTTCAGCCCCTGCAGGCGCCGGTTCAATCCCCGGATTGATTCGGTACTGGGTTAATTTACAAGCGACGCCATTTTAGCCCCGCCGCTTGCGGCGGGATTTCGAGCGCCAAACCCGCCGCAAGCGGCGGGGCTAAAATGAACCAATCTCAAATTGACGCATTACCATTGATTCAGCCCTTTGATTCACAGAAGCCGGACCTATAGACTACCTCCACTCTTATGCCGACAAATGTCACCATTCCCGCGTTGGGCGAATCCGTCAGCCAGGCCGTGCTTGTCAAATGGCACAAGCAGGATGGCGACAGCGTCAAAGCCGACGAGCCTCTTTGCGAGCTTGAAACCGAAAAAGCCAACGTTGACGTGCCATCTCCCGCTGCGGGCGTGCTCAAACGAACGGTGACCGAAGGAACAACCGTCAATATCGGCGATACCATCGGCGTGGTCGATGGAGCGGGTTCATCCAAGCCTGCCGCAACACCTCAAAAATCGCAGCCCGCGCCAGCCCCTGCACCAAAAGCCGAAGCGCCGGCCAAGCAGGCCGAGCCCGCTCCAAAACCGGTTCAAAAAGCAAAAGAACCTGAAAAAGTAACCGAAACTGTCGCTCCCGTCGCGACGAGTTCCGCTGCAGCGCCCGCGGGTTCGCAGGAAGGTACTCGCCGCGAACCGATGAGCAAGATTCGCAAGAAGATCGCCGAGCGACTCGTTTCCGCGCAACACACCGCTGCCATTCTTACTACGTTCAACGAAATCGATCTCCAAAACGTCATCGAAATTCGAGCCCGGTTTAAGGAAAAATTCGAAAAGATGAATGGCGTCGGCCTGGGCTTTATGAGTTTTTTCGCCAAAGCCTGCGCCCGCGCCCTGGCAGAATTTCCGCGCGTGAACGCCCAAATTGACGGCAACGACGTGATATTCCACGATTATGTGAATCTGGGAATCGCCGTAAGCACCGACCGCGGGCTGGCCGTGCCTGTGCTACGAAATGCTCATTTGATGTCGTTCGCCAGGATCGAAAGCGAGATCAAACGTCTTGCGGCCGCTACACGCGAAGGAAAACTCGCGGTCGAGGAACTGAGCGGCGGCACGTTCACCATCACCAACGGCGGCATCTTCGGCTCGCTTCTCTCCACGCCCATTCTCAATCCCCCGCAAAGCGGAATACTGGGCATGCACACGATTCAGAAGCGGCCGGTCGCCATCAACGACAAAGTCGAAATCAGGCCGATGATGTACGTTGCCCTCAGTTACGATCATCGACTCGTGGATGGCCGGGAAAGTGTCGGCTTCCTCGTGCGAATCAAGGAACTGCTTGAAGATCCATCGAGGCTGATGCTGGAGATCTAAAGAGGATGATCGACCTCTACTCCGATACGGTCACCAGGCCCACCGCGCCAATGCGACAGGCCATGGCATCGGCCCAGGTCGGCGATGAACAACTCCTCGAAGATCTAACCACCAATCTCCTTCAAAATCGAATTGCACAACTGCTTGGCAAACAGGATGCCCTGTTTTTGCCCAGTGGAACAATGTGCAACGAGGTCGCGATCAAAGCGCACACGCAACCCAGCGATGCGGTTCTCTGCGACCGCCTGTGTCATATTCAGCGTTCTGAATTCGGAGGCCCGGCGCTTTTAAGCGGCGTAACGACCGAGCCGATCGACGGCGCGAACGGAATTTTCACCAGCCAGCAGCTAATGCAGACGCTATCCTGCTTCGGCGGATACGGCGCATTGCCCCGGCTCGTTTGCGTGGAGCAAACACACAACTATGGCGGAGGCACGATCTGGCCGCTCGATCAATTGCGCGATGTCTGCAAAACCGCGCATGATCGCGGACTGCTCACGCACATGGACGGCGCAAGATTGTTTAATGCATGCGTCGCAACCGGCATTCCAGCTTCAGAATATGCCGCGTCCTGCGATTCCGTCTGGATCGATCTCAGCAAGGGACTCGGCTGCCCGATCGGCGGCGTGCTCGCGGGAACCAGCGAATTCATCACGCGATGCCGGCGATTCAAACACCTCTTCGGCGGAGCGCTGCGGCAAAGCGGCATCGTTGCCGCCGCCGGCGTTTACGCGCTTGATCATCACATCGATCGGCTCGGCGATGACCACGCCAATGCCAGGCTTCTGGCACAAGGCTTAAACACGATTCCACGAATCAAAGTCGAAAATCCCAATCCACAAACCAACATTGTTTTCTTCACCGCTGAGGGACTTTCGATCGAAGAATTTCACGCCAAGACTCGTTCGGCGGGCCTGCGATTCAGCACCAGCACACAGCGCATTCGCGCGGTGACGCATTTGGATGTTACGGCAGTACAAATCAAGCAGGCCGTGGAATTGGTGCGACAGCTGGTCTCTTAAAGCCGGTTTTCGAGCAGTCGATTCAGCAGTTCATCCATGCTGACCGCCGCCATCGTCGTGCTCTTGTCGGCTTGGGCATATGGCACGTACAGGTAATTATCGTGAATGATCGCGCCGCAGCTATAAACGACGTTGGGCACATACCCTTCTCGATCGCCGTCGGTGGGAGTGATCAACGGCTCTGGAAGATGGCCAATCACTTTTAACGGGTCGTTCAGATCCAGCAGCACTGCGCCAATGGCGTATGAACGCATCGCGCCAACGCCATGCGTAAGCAGCAACCACCCTTCTTTCGTTTCGAGCGGCGATCCGCAATTGCCGATCTGCATGAATTCCCACGGATATCGCGGCGTCGCCAGCCGCGTGGCGGACTCCCAGAAATAGGCTGAATCAGACGTATTGATATAAAGATTCTCACCATCAATGCGCGAGCACATGATGTATCGACCCCCGATGCGCCTTGGAAACAGCGCCAACCCTTTGTTGGCGGCGCCGGGCCCATTCAGGGAGTGCACCTCAACGCGTTTGAAATCCCGCGTGCAGATCATCATCGGCAGCGTCCGCACGCCGTCGTACGCGGTGTAAGTTCCGTAATAGAAGACCTGGCCATCGTCTTCGACAAACCTGACCAGGCGCAGGTCTTCGATGCCATGCGATTCGCCTTCGCTGTTGGGAAATATCACCAATTCCGAGAGATTGGCGTCGGCGGCCAGCGTGATGTGGTAATTCGAACTGACCAGCCAGGACATCGTGCGGACGGCTTCATTTGATCCAGCAATATTCTGCATCAGCGGCCGGGTGTCTTCGACCACATCGTTGTAATCAATGATCGTGAACGTCTCGTTTAATTTTCCAAGCACAATGTCGATCACCGACTGTAACACGCCCAATTCGTTAAGTTTCTGCCGAAACGTCGGTTTGTGATATTGCCGGTCGGGAACGATTCTGGCGCGGTGCAAGGTTGTCGCGGCTGGATCAAGTTCGACACATTGCTTGTTATTGATCGTGCCCGTTCGAAACACGACCGAAGAGACATGACCTTCGCCGGTCGCCCGGAGGCTCATGATGAATTTCAAGCCGCCCCGAGGAGCGTTGGATTGATCCGGGTGGGCCACGATGGACGGATTGAACAATGCGGCCGAATCAACGGAATACTCCATCGTAAAATATGCCCCCGCCAGATGCCGGCGACTGAGTGACCACTCGTCCTTCCATCCGATGCGGGCGGCCGCGACGCGATAGTTTTCCTCAAATATGGAGGCCGTCTCATGATGGCGTTGATAAAAATCACGCCGCAGATTTTCCAGCAGTTTTTCAACCGTCGCTTCGGCCAACTGTTCGATTCGGTGCATCACGGCGCCGACACGTGCGGTATTTACTATGAATGGCCGCGCAATGACCCGCCGATCGTCGCCCCGAAGTTGAATTTCGAGCTTTCGAACCTTCACCTTTCCGACTCCCTTCCCTCGTTAACTACTCAACCAGCACCTTTCCTCCGTCATTTTTTTCCTTGACCGCCTGTTCCGCATCCAGGCTCCTGCTGCGATTTAAATCCATGACGACCATCAACGACACCAGCCATGCCAGGGTTGATTCCGCACCTTCGTTGAGGTTTGGGCCGTCCACCTTCATTCCGTCACGACAGCCGCCTGTATGATAATCGTAAAGCGTGGAATGGGTTTCGTTATTCCCTGTAAACCATGCGAGCACATTTCGCGCCTGATCGAACCACCATTCTTCGCCGCTAATTCGATACGCCGCCGCGCACGCTTCCACAAGAGCCATCGCTTCGATCGGCTGTTGATCGAACCGCGCTCGTTTGCCGCCTCGATCCAGCCATCCATTGTTGCCGATCAAGCTGATTCGGCCATCTTCCACGGTTTGCAGATTAACCAGCCACTTGAGCGATCTGAAACCCTGCTCGAGCATTTCCGAATCGCCGATGTTGTGTCCGGTCAGCAAGAGCGCATGAGGAAGCTTTGCGTTGTCATACGTCACTTTGTCTTCGCACCATGGCCAATTTGCATCCGAGTTGCCGCGGAACTGGGCAAACAACCGCTCGCTCAATGTTTTGCGTATTCGTCGCGAAGGGCTGTCTCCATTAAATCTGGCCAAATAGTTGTTGATTCCAATCAGGGTAAACGCCCACGCCCGCGGTGAAGTGAACGTTTCCAGATGCTCCAGAGACTCCTGATACAGCCGGGTTGATAGAGCAAGAACCGCATCGTTGTGGGTCAACATTGCGGCCGTGCCAAGTCCCCAGATCGCCCGGCCATGCCCGTCTTCGCTGCCGACCTCTTCAAGCCATTTGCGATCATAACTCATGAAATTGCGAAACCGCTTGGCCGTGGGATTGAATGCGTGATGGATGAATGCCAGATAGGTGTCGATCATCGGCAGGACCGAATCGTCCTGCGTCAGGTCGTGGTACATATGGGCCGTCAACAGGGCGCGAGCGATATCGTCGGTGCAATAGCCATGCTCGCGATGGGGAACCGCATAAACGGCATGCTGAAGCATGCCCGTATCGTCGGTCAGACGTCGCATGTGCGCAAGATTGAGATCGGGCAGGCTGGTCAGATCGATCGTTTCAACGCGTGACTGCGTGATCGGTCTGGGCGAGCGACGGCGGTCGCGCAAAACGCGTTCGGCGAGCGAAACATAGGCGCGCCCCACCGATTTCCAGATCATCGGCCTGGAATATAAATATGCACGCTTGCGAATGGCGTGACGCTGCGTCTCGTTGTCCAACAGCTCAATGATGATGTCGGCCAATTTTTCGGAATCGCCAAACGGAAACAGTCGTCCTCGACCATCGGCGAGCATTTCTTCGGCATGCCAATACGGAGTGGATACCACAACCTTCCCCGCCCCCAGCGCGTAGGCCAGGGTTCCCGAAGTAATCTGCGCCTTGTTGGGATAAGGAGTCAGATAAATATCAGCGACGCCAAGATAACGGCTCAATTCATCGAGCGTAGCAAAACGGTTATGAAATCGAACATTCTGCTCCAGGCCAAGGTCCTTGACCATGGCTTCAAGGGAGTTGCGATACGCATTTCCCTGCGAACGCAGCAGATGCGGATGGGTGGCTCCTAAAACGATGTAGACCACGTCGGGATGAGCCGACACCACGCGAGGCAGCGCCTTGATCGCGACTTCAATTCCCTTGCTGGGCGACAACAAGCCGAAGGTGAGCAAGACGCGCTTGCCCTCCACGCCAAACTGGTCGCTGTAAAAATGAGGATCGACAAAAGGCATGTCTGGAATGCCGTGGGGAATCACCGCGATCTTGTCGTCGGAGACTTCATAGATATTTTTAAGCATTCCCCGTGCGAGCTCGCTCATGACGATGACGCGATCGCTTTCATTGGCCAGTTCGCGAAGGACACGATGTTGGCCAGGCGAAGGCTCGGCCAGCACCGTATGCAGGGTTGACATCACCGGCATTCGCAGCCTGCGAACCAGGTCAAGCACATGACTGCCATCGCGGCCCCCAAATAAGCCAAATTCGTGCTGAATGAGCGCAACATCAACGTCGTTAATGTTCAAAAGCTCGGCCGCCGTCGTATATTCCACCTGCCGATGCTGGGGAATTTGCAGGCGTACTTCGTCAGGATAGGGATAACCGCCAATGTTATCATCGATTGCTAAAACCGTCGTCTGGCGATCACCAAGCTGCTCCGCAATCGAATCTCGCAGATCCTTTGAAAAAGTGGCAATGCCGCATTGCCGAGGAACATAACTTCCCACCAAGGCAAACGACTTGACTGACGTACTTCTAGGCTTCTGTTCGTTCATTCTTTATACATGTCTGCGCGGCTCGGTTAGCCGTCAATAGGCCAACCCCTGATAATAGGCTATGTGCTTTGGCGGGCCAACTTGAAAAGTATTTCTGCAAGTCGTCTTTGAGATTCATGAAAATGAAATGCTCGCGTTCCGATAGTCGGATTATCAAGCAATCGCATGGCTGCAAGCGCGTTCCCGCAGAGACGTAATCGTGAGTCACGGCCGGCAGGCGGGGGCGGATCATTTCACTTCCGGCTTGAAACTGTTCAGCAGAGATACTTCTTCTGTTGACAATTGCATCGTATAAATTTCGCTCGCCGCCATCAAAAAAGCACCCTGTGAATATTCCTTGAAAGAACCCACCACAGGCGCAACGGGTGCCGCTCCAACGGGCTGGGCATATTCAACGGCTCCCTCGGCAGTCACAATGCTGCATAGCCCCGCCCAGGCCTTGAGCGCAACCGGCAGATATGTTTTGCGATCGAGATAGCCCCGATTCACGCCTGCAAGCATTCCAAAGCAGAAAAAACCGGTTCCGCTGCTCTCAGGCGTGGTCAGCCATGTCGCCTCATTCAAGCTGGTGCGCCACATGCCATCTTCACCTTGATATTTCACCAGAACATCAGTCATCTTCTTGAATAGATCCACATATTGCTGTCTTTTCGGATCATCTTTTGGAATGTAATCCAGCGTGCGAATCAGCCCACCATATACCCAGCCATTGCCGCGACTCCAGAAGATTTTTTTGCCGGATGGCGATTTCCGTTTATCGAAGAAATAGCTGTCATCCCGGAAGAACAATCCTTCCGACTGGTCAAAGAGATAAGCCGTCGTATCCCAATAAAGCGAATGCATCAGGTCGAGATATCGCTTGTCTCCCGAAGCCGCGGACATTCTTGCCATCGCCGGCGGTGCCATAAATAGCGCATCACACCACCACCAGACGTTGCGACCCACGAACGCAGCGCTGGCCGGGCCATGTTCAACTTCGGCATGCGTTACAGTCTGCCTGGTGAGATATTGCTCAAACCGTGATTGCACATCCGCGATCATCTGCGGCTGTTTTCCCCGCATGTACATTTCGAGATATGCCTGTCCCACCGCCATGTCGTCGGCGTGGAAAGTGCGACGATCCAGCTTCCACTGCGTGGCTTCCGCCCATTTCTTTGCGGCTTGATAAAACGATTCATCGCCCGTGGCTTTATAGTCGGCCAAAACTCCCGTCCAAAACGGTGCGGCCTGCCAGTTGGTCGAAGCTGTATTCCCATATGCGCGGATTTGGAAATCCGCGACCCGATGCATCAACTGTTTGAGTTCATCAGCCTGATAAAACGGACGTGACGTCTGGGCAAATAGCGAACTCGACAGAAAAACCGACAGGAAGGTTGCGCAGCGGTTCATGGCCGCCAGCATAACATTCCGGCATGCGATTCGCGATGAAGCCGGCTACTTCTTCTTCGCCCCTTCAGGATTGCCGAGCTGGGTCTGCTGATAAATCAGACCGAGGATCATCGGGAAGAAAATCGCCATCGCGAGCAAACCGGGTTGGCCCTGCATATTGGCGGTAATCTTTGGGGCCAGTTCGGGATATTTGTAGATCAATCCGAGTATGCCAAAGATCAGCATCACCGACCCCTGCAGGCTGGTATACATGATGACGCTTGCCCGGAAGACGATGAACGAAAGCATGCCGAATGCGATGAGGCCCATGAGCGCCCCCGCCCACGCCAGGTTGCCGTCGAGTCCGACCGCCCGCCAGATGCTCGCGCCAAGCAGTGCGCCGAACAGTCCACCCATGACTGCGACTGCATATTTCATCAACGGCCACGCTGCCGCCGCCGCCACCACGCCGCCAACACACGCGCCAGCGGCAAACGAACCAAGGTGTTGTCCCACGCGCCCGCCGATGAATGCTCCAACGAGGCCCGCATTGATCGTGACCAGCGCCTTGAAGATGTACCAACCAAATAGCAGGTAAACGACGCCCGCCATCACCAGGATCGCCGCTTCGCCGGGGCGCATGTCCTGACACCATTGCAGCAAATCAGTCTGCACCGGCCAATGAGACGGCAGATGAAACAATGCCCAAATGCTATTTGCATGTTCCGTATCTTGCGGATTCATAAGCCACACCTTTTCAAACAATCAATCGTCATGGTCATCCTTAGGCTTCTTCTTGCCCGCCTTGGCGCCCGCGGGCCTGGGGCTGAGTTTCCATTGCACCAAGGCGCCGAGCGATACGACTGCACCGAGAATCGAAGCCTGCGCCCAGATCGGCGAGGGGACCTTTGCAAGCCATTGAGGCTGGCCGAAATTAACCGCTGCGACACCCATCGCCGCCAACATTGTTGCGCCGGTCAGACTCCAGCAAAGCACCGTGGAGAACTTTGGCCACATGATCATCATCGCCAAGCCGCTCACCATTGCAGCGCCACAGGCAAAGGGCATGATTCGAACCACGCCCGGCGGCATTCCCTGCCAAAGCGCGGTTGAATAGGAAACAATCGTCGTGTTGGCATCGATCGCCGGCCAGGTCCACTCCGTCCCGTTTCGCAACGCGATCCAGCAAGCCAGCGCCGCCCAGGATGCCAATATCATTCCAAAGCCAATACCCACCCACATGGCGCTGATTGCATACCCGGTAATTCCCAGGATCAGCGCCCCGCCAACCGCGGGTCCCGCGCCGCTCACATTCCAGCCCAGCCACTCCGGCAGGTGCATGCCGATGACAGCGCCGAGCAAGACGGTCGCCAGCGTGAGAATCATTCGGCTATAGCGTGCGCCAAGCAGCCAGATGCCCGCGCCAATCAGGCTGCCGACGATCGCCAGCGTCAATCCGCCGTTGCCCGCGTTCTGCGGAAGAAATTGAAGCCATTCCTGAATCAAGAGACCTCTTACCAATTATCGGCCCAGAAGTGCTGTTTTCTTGCGTCCCCCGGGCCGTCGGTTTGCTTCCGCCGCCTCGCGCCGATAAAAGAGCTATTATGTCCGCCGCAACCCCTTCTCCAGGCCCATTGGACCCGCTCCGAGCCAAGATCGATGAATTGGACGAAAAGATCGTTCAATTGCTCAACGATCGTGCCGAATTCGTCGTGGAGATTGGCAAACTCAAACTGGCATCCAATTCGCCGATCTATGCCCCGGAGCGGGAAAAGGCCGTTCTCGAGCGCATTCGCAAACTCAATCAGGGTCCTTTGTCAGATCGATGCCTGGAAGCCGTTTATCGCGAACTGATGAGCGGTTCGTTCGCGCTCGAAAAACCGTTGCGAATCGGGTTCCTGGGGCCATTGGGAACATTCTCCCACGCCGCGGCTGTGCGAAAGTTCGGCAGCAGCGTCGAGTACGTGGATTTGGCGGACATCTCGAGCGTCTTTGAGGAAGTGGTTCGCGGACATTCCGATTATGGCATGGTGCCGGTCGAAAACAGCATTCACGGCGGAGTGATCGATACGCTCGATGCGTTTCTCAACAGCTCAGCGCGCATCTGCGCGGAAGTCAAAATCACCATCCACCACAACCTTTTGGCCAAGGTTCCATGGGAACAGGTCAAACGAATTTATTCCAAGCCCGAGATCTTCACACAGTGTCGCAACTGGCTGGCCTCGGTTGCGAAGGGACGCGACATTCAGTCTGCCGCCAGTTCCAGTCAGGCGGCGGAACTGGCCTCGCGCGAAGCAGGCGCTGCCGCGATCGGCTCAACCATGGCGGGCGAGTTGTATGGATTGCATCTGCTGTTTGAAAACATCGAGGACAATCCTGACAACGTGACCCGATTTTTCGTCATCGGCCGCGAGCCCGCCAAGCGCACCGGCGACGACAAGACCGCCATCCTGTTCACCACCGCACATAAACCTGGCGCGCTGGCGGAAGTCCTGGACGTCTTTCGCGACAATGGCATTAACCTGACCGATATTGAAAAACGCCCGAGCAAGAAAGTGAACTGGGAATACTACTTCTTCATCGACGCCCAAGGCCACGCCGACGATGCCGAAATGAAAAAAGCCATCAACGAAGCCAGGCAGCATTGCCTGCAATTGACCGTGCTTGGAAGTTATCCGCGGGCAACGGATGTGCTGTAGTCATTCCGAATAATCATAAATGACATATTTCGCGACCAACGGCTTGAGCGTGCGCTCCACCGCTGCGAGATGAACCGGGTGCTGGCCGTAACTTTTGAGGGCTGCTTCATCCTTGAATTTCATGACGATTGCCACATCAAAGCTCGAATCCACTGCCGGACGAGTTGACGGCAACACTCGGCCCGCCGAAACGTGAACGATGCCGGGAATTTTTGTGAACGATTTGCCGTCATCGATCAGTTGCTGTCTGGCTTGCTCGTCTCCGGGATTTTTTAGCCAGCAAACAACGACATGAGTGACATGCGCCCGCTGACAGGAAACGCAAAGTGCAGCCGCCAGCAGAAAGACGAGGCATTTCGTTTTCATTGTTTGGCATTCTCCAAAATGGCCCGCGCGTTGTTTTGCAGGATCGGCAATTTCACCCGTTTGATGGGACTGCCGCGAAATGTCCGGCTGTAATCTTCCTGCCGCCAGTTCAACAACTCCTGCAGATTGATCGTGCCGTCGGGAAATCGGGTTTGAACATTTGGATCCGATGCAATCGGAGCCTCGCTGTTCCATGGACAAACTTCCTGGCAAATATCGCAACCGAAAATCCAATCGTTCAGGTTGCCCCGATATTCTGCAGGGATTTCATCCCGCAGCTCGATGGTGAGATAGGAAATGCATTTGCGAGCATCGAGCTGGTATGGTGCGGTGATCGCTTGGGTGGGGCAGGCATCGATGCATCTTCGGCAGGTGCCACATCGATCGATGGCCGGTTCGTCCGGCGGGAGCTCCAAAGTCGTAATCACTTCCCCAAGCAACACCCAGGATCCAATCTGCTGGTTGATGATGCAGGTATTTTTCCCCAGCCAGCCAACGCCCGCGCGAGCGGCCAGTTCTTTTTCCATTACCGGGGCCGTATCAACCGCGCATCGAGTTTGCGACCCAGGGACAACCGAATGAATCCAGTCAGCGAGCTTATGTAATCGGGATTTCAGAAAATCATGGTAATCATCCCCCAGCGCATACCGCGCAACGCGCCCGCTTGCGGCTGAGCGCGAACCTTCCAATTTCTGGCAATAATTGATCGCCAGGCAAATGACGCTCTTTGCATCGGGAACATACCTCGCCGGATCGATCCGCTCTTCAAACCGCCGGCGGAGATACTCCATGTTTCCGCCGCGCCCGTCATCCAGCCATTGCCGAAGATAGGCCTGATATCTGGACGGCTCGGCCGGCGCAATTCCCACCAGATCAAATCCGATACGTTTGGCCTGTTGCTTGATTTGCAGGGACAATTCATGCATCGAGATATTTTCAGGCGCGGACGCGGGCAAGCTCGACCTCCAAATCCACACCAGCAACGGTCGATTGAATGATGTTGGTCCCCATCGTATTCAACTTGCGAACCAGTTCGTTGATCTGCCCCACCAAAGTTTTGACCTGCTCCTCATCGCGAGACAGGGACATCCGCTTTTTCAGCAATTCAATCGACTTTCGATAACGAATCTCATCGAGAACAACATCGTTCTGCCGCATGATCTTCAGCGCCCACCAGAGCATGCGAGCGTTTTCTTCAGCGGGCATCGGCTCGAGTTCAAGTGGCTGGCCGGCGCCGGCCAGGTTATCGAATTTGCCCTCTTTCATGGCATCTTCGATGCGGCGGTCGGCCAGACGTCGCAAGCCCGCTTCAATGTCAACATTTTTCAACGACATGCCCGGATTATAGACAATTCCACAATCAAACGGCGACCTGTTTCCATCCGCCATGACGGAAACGCGTAAACATCAGGCCGCCTCGAATCGCGAGTTCACCGGCAAGTACGATCCACACCGCGGCCAGTCCCAATTTCATCACGTGGCCCACAAGATACACACCCAGAAGCCGCACGAAAAACATGTTGAACAAAAGCAGCAGCATGACCGCAAAAGTATCGCCCGCGCCGCGAAGCGCTCCGCCGAAAATCAGCGCGCCGGCAAAACCACTTTGAATGAAACCCGTAATCAATAGACACTGGACAACCAGCCACTGCACCTCTGGATCAGCGGAAAACATCCGGGCGGGGTATTTTCCGAGACAAATAAACCCGATTCCCATCAAAGTCATAAACGCCCCGCCCATGCCATATCCCAGATAAGTCATGCGCGTAGCGCGCTCAGGCCTTTTCATCCCAAGGCTCTGGCCAACCGCGGTGGTGACAGCCGTTGCGACAGCGTACCCCATCATGTAGCTCATGCTTTCGATTCGGATGGCGATGTTATGCGCGTTGCCGGCAACGGCGCCCATTTCGTTGACGAATTTCAAAACGCCAAAGTTGGCAATCCAGTGCAGTAAATCCGCCATGCCTCCGGGCAACCCGATTCGGAGCAATCGCTTGAGGTTATGCCAATGCGGCTGCATCCGATGCAGAAATAACCTGATTCCACCTCGCCCGATGATCAGCACGACAAACTGAATCACTCCGCCGGCGACGTAGGCAATGCTCGTGCCCCAGGCGATTCCATCAAACCCAAGATTGGGCAATCCAAACCATCCGTACGTGAGCGCGAAGCTGAACGCCATGTTGATGACGTCAACGACAATCATCGTGATCGCCGGGGTAAACGTATCGCCGGCGCCACGCAGGCATGAATTGGCGATAAACATCACCATGCTGAACGGCAAAGTGAAAGACAGGATATGCAAGTATTCGAAGGCATATCGATGGGCGTCGCCATCCAATCCACTGAATGTCGCGATCGGTGCGGCAAACACGTACATCACCACGCAACTGGCCGAACCGATCAATAGCCCCAGGCTGATCGACTGACCGCAGATGCTATTGGCCAGCGAACGGTGTTTCGCGCCGACTGCCCGGGCGATGATGGCTGTACTGCCGCTGCCCACGGAACTGACCATCAAACCGATAAACCACAAAACATAGCTCATGGTGCCCACCGCCGCCCCGGCCGCCACTTCCTGGGCTTGCACAGCGGTCGATACGGCGTCATATCGATGGATATGGTTCGCCAGATACGTGTCATTCCAGCCGACCAGGATATGCAGCGCATGTTCGGCAAATACCGGCAGCGAGAGCATGAACACCTGGCGCAGCAACTGCCCATTGGTTTCGTGCAACGGCAGCGGCTCAGGTTTGAGCGGGATGATCGGTGCAGTCTGACTCATGGAATATGCGAGATGATAATCACACCAACAAAAAAGCCCACGGATGGTTGTCCGTGGGCTTGAGTGGTTAAGAAATTTGCCTCACGGTTTGGCCTGTTTGACGATCAGGTTCTTGGCCTGGTCAGCGGGCAGATTCAGCGCACCGCGCGCTTCAGCCGCTGCCGAGCGAATGTCCAGGCTCGTGCCTTCAGCCACCGTCTTTTCCAGATCGGAAAGCTGCGGGCCTTCAAGATGGTTGCCGAAGAACTTGGCATTGGTCGCCAGCGAACGATACAGACTGATTCGCACTTCCTCGGCGGTCTTGTCTTCCTGTGCGGCAACCAACAATCCCGCTTGAGCATCCTTGTCGTTGAGCAGTCCAAGCACCTGCCCGGAAAGCTTGACGATTTCCGGTCGGGTATCGCTGAGCGCGCCAAGCAAAGCAGCCTTGGCGGGGGCCAGATCGTAAATTTGTCCGCGACTGATGCCGACTTTCAGAAGCAACTCACCCGCGCGGGTTGCGTATTGGGTGGCGA
>DASZXJ010000066.1:0-14363 GCA_035545895.1 Tepidisphaeraceae bacterium
GCGCGGCGGTGCCGCGCGAGACTTGCGCAAAAGGAATTGCCATGGCGCTGACAAGTGCTCTATACACCGGCCTGTCGGGACTGGATGTCAACCAGACCCGCCTGAACGTGGTCGGCAACAATATCGCCAATACGAATACCGTCGCATTCAAATCCAGCCGCGCGCTATTCAAGCCGCAGTTCTATGTTACAGATATTGCCGGCGCGCCACCTTCCGCGGATTTCGGCGGACAAAATCCAAGCCAGCGCGGACTTGGAGCAGTCGTCGCTTCCATTCAACAAAACTTTGGCCAGGGATCGATCGAGCCTACCGGCAAGGATACCGACCTGGCGATCGACGGCTCCGGCTTTTTCATCGTGCAGGGCAAGGAACAGCAGTACACGCGCGACGGCAGCTTTGTCCGAAATTCGTCCAACCAGCTTGTGACAACGAGCGGCGATTTTGTCCAGGGCTTTGGCGTCGATCAAAATGGCAACGTGATTGCCGGCTCACTCCAGAATATTACGATTCCGCTGGGCTCTCTCACCAGCGCCAAAGCCACTGAAAATGTGAAGCTTGAGGGCAACCTCAATGCCGATGGCGAGACCGCATCCGGCGCAAGCATCCTGAACAGTCAGGCATTAACCGCCCTGAATGGTGCAGGATTGCTTCCCGCCCCGGACTCATCATCATTGCTGACGGATGTCGCAACCACGACCGCCTCTTCGACGGCACTGTTCAACGTTGGCGACACATTGACGCTGGCTGCCAAAAAGGGCGGCCGCGATCTTCCGCCACTGACCTACACCGTCGACGCAACTTCCACGCTCGGCGATTTGAGCAACTTCTTCCAGCAGGGCCTGGGCATTGACATGACCGTCCCTGACGATGGGAATCCACTCACCCCTGCCCAAGGCGTGTCGATTGATGCCACCGGCGCGACGTCTGTCATCACGATTACCGGAAATCTTGGCACGGACAACGCGGTATCGATGGCTGGAACCGCGCTCACCACCAGTGCGGGTAACACACCGCTCATTTTCAGCGACGGACAAAACGCCGCCGGCATCAAAAGCGATCCAAATGGCGAAAGCGTTTATACAAGTTTTGTTGCTTACGATTCCCTTGGAACTCCACTCACCGTGAATCTGACAGCCGTTCAGGAATCCAAAAGCGATACTGGCACGACTTGGCGCTTTTATGCAACCAGCGCCGACGACACCGACGCAACGGCATTTAATCCAACGGGCCCCTTTGATGGCGCCATTCTCGGCACGGGAACGTTGTCATTTGATAATCAGGGAAATCTGCTGGACAGCACCGGTTCGACGCTGCGAATCGATCGTACCAACACCGGCGCGACGACTCCCTTGAATGTGGTCCTCAATTTTGACTCGATGACATCGTTGACCACCCGTTCGTCGGATTTGGTGATGACCGAACAGGACGGCTCCGCCACCGGCACTTTGAATGACTTTTCCATCGGTGCCAACGGAATCATCACCGGCAGTTTCAGCAATGGATTGACGCAGACGCTGGGTCAATTGGCGATCGCGCAATTTAATAATCCAGGCGGCCTGGTTGACCAGGGCGGCGGAATGTACCAGACCGGCGGCAATAGCGGCGTGCCGGTCATTACTTCCCCGACCCAACTCGGCTCCGGCGAAATTCGCTCCGGCGCGCTGGAACTGAGCAACGTGGATATCTCGACCGAATTCATCAATCTGATCATTGCGTCCACCGGCTTTTCCGCTTCCAGCCGTGTCATTACGACCAGCGATCAGTTGTTGACCGAACTGCTCAATTCGGGCAGGTGATTAAAATGTGAAGGCCCGCCTGCTCAACACCGGCAGGCAAAGGCCCATGCGATTCCCAGCCCTCGCGGCAGGGTGTTTATTCTGCTGTCGCGGGGGCATTTTAGAATTCTGATTTGTGATTGCATTGACCCGTGATCACGAATCGCAAATAAAATGATCACTCTCACCCGCCTCAACGGTCAGTCGTTTGTCGTGAATGCCGATCGTATCCGGTATCTGGAACAAACTCCGGACACGATCGTCTGCTGCGACAACGGTGAAAAACTGATGGTCAAGGAACCGCTGCAGGAAGTCATTCGGCGAGCCATCGAATACGCCCGTCTGGTCCGCAAGCCGATCACCGAATAATCAATTGAATCGGGGGTATCCAAAGCCATTTTTCATCTTGGCAGAAGCTGCCGGCGCGCCTTGCCGATATTAACAGAGAAGTCCCTGAGCGGGGGCTCGGTTATCGGACTGTCAGCGAAAGGCACAGGGTAGATGCATGGCAGAAGAAGCGAAAAAGAAACCCGATGCGGCGCCCGCCGCTCATGCGGAAAAGCCAGCGGATAAAAAAGATGCCGCGGCAGCTCCAGCAAAAAGCAAGGCTGGGTTTCTGGCCAAGACCCCTGTGTTGCTTGGCGGCGTGATGATCCTTGAAGCCGCTGTCCTGCTCGCTGGATTCAAAATGCTCGGAGGCAGCAAGCCCCAGGCCGCTGTTGGCGCGAGCCTCGCGACCGAAGAGGAAGGCGCCGCCGCTGCTCCCGAACATGAGGCAGCCCCGGCGCCCGAGCACGGCGCGCCCGCCGCCGAACATGGCGCGGCCGCAACATCGACCAAAATCGATAAGAAAAAGAGCGTCGAGGTTCCGGTGATCGATTTTCGCGCGCCCAATCAAAAAACCGGCAGAAAGTTCCTTTACGACGTGACGATCTTCGCGGTCACCAAAGGCGAATATAAAGAGCGCGTTGAAGGCGTTCTCAAAGAGCGAGATGCGCTAATCAAAGACCGCGTTCGAACCATCATCGCGCAAAGCGATCCTGAAAAACTCGGGGGCGGCGAAGAGCCGGGACTCGAAACACTCCGCAGGCAGGTCAAATACCAACTCGACGACATTGTCGGCGAAGGAATGATCGACGAGGTATTAGTGCCCAGATGCATTCCAATTCGCATGGATTAATGAAATCAGGGCTTGCCGGATAGACGCCCACGGTTTATAAACTGGTTCGCTTGCCATTTGGCTGCGCCAAGGATGGTGAACCATGGCTGAAGAACAGGCACCTGCCCCGGATCCTACACCAGTTGCTGCGCCCGACGTAGCCGCTGCGGAAACAGCATCTCCAGACACAACCGCTTCAGATGCCGTTGCGCAGGCTGTTGCCCCTCCTGAAACCGGAGGCAGCGCCACGATCGATCCAGCGGGTATCGACGAACTTCTCAAGCAGGCTCAATTTGACGATGCCACCTCCGCCAGCGCCGGTGCTCCCATGCCCGATGGCGCCGCGCCATTTGAACTTGCGAATCTCCAGCAGGTAATGCGCGATGCGCAGGTCTCAAGCATCGAACTGCTTCGCGATGTTGAGTTGAACGTGAAGATTGAGCTTGGCCGTTCCCGGATGCTGGTTGAAGATGTTTTGAAACTGGCTGAAGGATCGGTCGTTGAGTTAGATAAGTTGGCGGGCGATCCGGTGGATGTTTTTGTAAACGATCGGCTTGTCGCCCGGGGCGAAGTGCTTGTTTTGAACGACAATTTCTGCGTCCGGGTCAATGAAATCGTTGCCGGAGTCAAGGAAGAAGGATAGTGAAGATCGTCAACGAGTCTGCCCGCGCATGGATGCGCGGAATGGCCCTGGCTGCGTGGCTGGTCGCGCAACTGGTCGCTTGCGCTCCGAATTTCGCACAAACCACCCGTCCGATTTCCACAGGATCGATGGAATTGCAGCCGGTTCGTCGCGCAGCAACCACCGAACCTTCCTCGGCCGGTGCTCTTCCACACGCGGTTGTTCCGCATGGCGCCCTGCTGGACTTTCAACGATTAGCGATCTCGCTGACAATCGTTATCTCCCTGATTTTCTTTCTGCGGTGGGTCGCGCGCCGATTCTTTCCCAATCTCGCCGGCTCAAAAGCCTCCAGCGTGGTTCGACTGCTGGGAAGATCGCCGATTTCGCCCAAGCAGCAGGTATTACTCGTACAAGTCGGAAAGCGGGTGCTGGTTGTTGCGGATAACGGCGCGCAGCTTAGCCGCTTGACTGAAATCACCGAAGCTGACGAAGTGGCGTGGATCATCGGCCGGGTCAGCGGCAATTCCACGGAGTCCAGTTCGAAATTTTCAGAGTCGTTGACCGACGCCGAACAATCTTTCGATGCCGTGGAAACCAGCCAGCCCCCGTCATCGATCGATATCGACGTGGAACCCATCGAATCAGCGCGCGGCGATCTGGATGGCTTGATGCGGAAAATCCGCGGATTGGCGAAGCAAATCGGGAATCCGTGAGTCGTGTTGCCGTCTCGGGGTGATCGCGGCGGAGCCGTGAGAGCGGGCAACTTCAGTGCGGCGAGAAAGGATGCTCGCGTGAATCTACGTGTGCAATTCAATATCATCGTTTGGGCATTACTGCTCATTGTAAGCACGGCAACCGCGCAGGAAACTCCCGGCGAATCGCCCGCAGGAGCGACCGTGAACGAAGTATTGCCCAATTCGCCATCCAATGCTCCCAAGGCTGCCGCCCAACCATTGGTGAATACTGCCGCGCAGAAATTGCCTGATTTGTCCACACGCGAAAATTTCTCGGCTGCGATGCAGATCATCATTTTGTTGACCGTGCTGTCTCTGGCGCCGGCAATTCTCATCATGATGACCAGCTTTACGCGGATCATCATCGTCCTTTCGCTCCTGCGGCAGGCGCTGGGCACGCAGCAATTGCCGCCGAATCAGGTGCTGATTGGGCTGGCGCTGTTCATGACCTTCATTGTGATGGGCCCGACGTGGCAGCAAATCAATGATGAGGCGCTTCAGCCATACATGGACGCAAAAATAGATCAAAAAACCGCGCTGGCTTATGCGACAATTCCCGTACGCGAATTTATGTCCGGCCAGATCAGAAAAAACGGCAACGACAATGATATTTATCTTTTTACAGATTATTTGCACCAGAAAATCACGGACTACAAGGACGTGGGAACCATGCAATTGATTCCGGCATTTATGCTCAGCGAATTGAAGACCGCTTTTTTGATGGGCTTCAAAGTTTATCTTCCATTTTTGATTGTCGATATGGTAATTTCGTCGGTGTTGATCAGCATGGGAATGATGATGCTCCCGCCCGTGTTGATTTCGCTTCCGTTCAAATTGCTTTTGTTTGTTTTAGTTGACGGTTGGCACTTGATTACCAGCGGGCTAATGGATAGTTTTAGCGTTCTGACTTCGTAACCGCATCCAAGGACGGATGCGCGAGGCTAAACTCGGCAGCACTCAAGGAAGGGTGTGATCAATGGGCTTGGATCAAGCCACAGACCTGCTCAGGCAGACTCTCGTCTTAGCATTCATTATTGCAGCGCCGATGCTGGTGATCGGAATGATCGTCGGCATCATCGTTTCGCTGTTGCAGGCAGTCACACAAATCCAGGAACAGACTCTGACTTTCGTGCCGAAGATCACGGCGATGATCGCAGCCGCGATTGTCCTCATGCCGTGGATCGCGCAACGGCTGCTCGACTATGCAGCCGCCATGTTCGCAAATGGGCGTATACCGTAAGAGTTCGTGCAATCGTTATCCAGGTTTTAAGTCATGGACATCGATCAGGTCCTGCAATTTGTCCCAACCTTCGTGCTGGTGTTCTTCAGAGTCACCGGCATGATGATCTTCGCTCCATTTTTTGGCAGCGATCGTATTCCACGGCGGGTTCGGCTCCTGATCGCCTTGGTCCTCGCGGCTGGAATGAGCGGCTCCGTCAAGGGTCCGGCAGCACTTCCCGAATCAAGCTGGCAACTCGCCTTGAGCATTGGCGGCGAGATGGCGTTCGGAATCGCCATGGGAATGGCGCTGAGTTTTACTTTCATTGCCGCCCAGGGTGCCGGCGAAATCATCGGTCAGCAAATGGGCCTAAACCTTGGTGAAACGTTTGATCCGCAATTTGGCAAATCGAGTTCGGTCGTCGGCGATCTGTACTTCATGCTCACGCTGATCATTTTCCTCTTAATTGATGGACACCGAATCATGATACAGGCGCTTCAATCCAGTTTTGCCTCGTTGCCCCTGTTATCGCTTGGCGTCGATCGCGATCTGTTGCACACATTGATATCGCTTCTGACGGCCTGCACGACGCTGTCGCTTCAACTGGCGGCGCCGTTGCTGGTGACAATCCTCGTGGTTGACCTGGCACTTGGCTGTATCGGACGCGCGATGCCGCAGATCAACGTGATGACCGCCGGATTGACGGTTCGTTCTCTCGTTGGCATGGCGGTGACAATCGTGGGAATCGGGCTGACCGTAATCGTGATCGACTCCCATTTGAGAGACTCATTGAATTTTATTCAGTTGAAATGGTTGGGACGGTGATTGTTTTTTTTCGGACCGCAACCGAGCGGCGATAATGTGATCGAGAGTTAGACAATGGCAGATGATTTTGGCGACAAAACCGAAGCCCCGACGCCGCGACGCCGACAAGAGGCCCGCGAGCAGGGCAACATTGCCAAAAGTCAGGACCTGACCGCCGCCGTCTTACTCGTCGGCGTGATCGTTCTGCTGAGCTGGTACGGCCCGAATCTCATCGGTGCACTTCGAACGATTACGGAAGACATGCTCGGTCCAGGCTCACTCAAGAATCCGGTCGCCGATACCGTCGGCATGCAGATGATGCTCGCCATCCGAGTCGTCGGCTCCGCGATGGCGCCGTTGCTTCTTGGAGTGATGGTCGTCGCCATCCTGGTGAATATGGTTCAGGTCGGGTTTTTCTTTACACTCACCCGAATTCAACCTCAGTTTTCCGCTCTCAACCCGTTTAAGGGCGTCAGCAAGCTTCTCGGCAGCCGCGATAACCTGGTCGCGATGGCCATGAATATCTTGAAGATGACGTTAGTGGCTTATGTCGCATACGGGGCGATTCGCACGCGCATGACTCAGATATTGACGACACAGCAGCTCGATTTCATACAAATATTCGGACTGGGATCGCAAATTGTTTATTCCATCGCTCTGCGCATCGGCATGGTGCTTCTGATTCTGGCCGTCGTGGATTATGCCTGGAACAAGTATCGCACCGAGCAAAAGCTCAAGATGAGCAAGCAGGAGATCAAGGAAGAGATGCGTCGCATGGAAGGCGACCCGCATATCAAGCAGCGCCGTCGGCAAGTCGCGATCCAGCGTTCCAAGCAGGGCATCCGGCAGAATGTGCCGACCGCCGACGTGATCGTAACCAATCCGACGCACTTTGCGGTGGCGATCAAATACGACGCAAAAACGATGCACGCCCCGAAAGTGGTGGCAAAGGGCGCCGACTTTCTTGCTCAGGAAATTCGGAAGATCGCCATCGAACATGGCATTCCGGTGCTCGAGCGTCCGCCGCTCGCACGGGCGATTTACAAGCTGGTCGATGTCGGCCAGGAAATTCCAGAACAGTTTTACTCCGCGATCGCGGAGATTCTTGCTTACGTTTACGAAATCAGTGGAAAGCTGAGAGAGCATCGGGAACTCGCGACCACATAGTCGCGCTTCGATAAATTATGGCCAACGCGGTTGCAGCCAATCCGTTTCTCGTCAAGCTCCAGGAAAACCGGGGCATGCTGTTTCCGTTGGCGTGCGTGTCGCTGCTGCTGGTGATTCTGGTTCGCCTTCCGCCGGCAGTGATGGATTTTCTGCTGGTGGTCAATATCACGCTTTCTGTGATCGTGCTGGTGACCACCATTTATGTGAGAAGCCCGCTCGAATTTGCGGTATTTCCATCACTGCTGCTCGCCATCACTCTATTCAGGCTGGTGCTTGAAGTCGCGACAACGCGGCTCATCTTAACCGCGGGCGAAGGCACGACTCCTGAGCAGGCCATTCATGGCGCGGGCGAAGTGGTCAATTCGTTCGCGAGTTTTGTGACCGCGGGATCTATTGCGGTCGGCATCATCATTTTCATCATCATTTTCGTGATTCAATTTGTCGTGATTACCAAAGGCGCGACGCGTATTTCAGAAGTGGCCGCACGATTCACGTTGGATGCCATGCCCGGCAAGCAGATGGCAATCGACGCGGATTTGAACGCGGGCACAATTACCGAGTCGCAGGCCCGAAAACGCCGTGAAGAAATTGCACAGGAAGCCGACTTCTACGGAGCGATGGACGGTGCATCAAAATTCGTACGCGGCGACGCCATCGCGGGCGTGGTCATTACTTTCGTCAATATTCTTGGCGGCTTGTATATCGGCATGGTCGAACATGGCTGGGATTTGTTCCCCACGCTCAAGCTCTATACGCAATTGACCATCGGCGACGGCCTGGTCAGCCAGGTGCCGGCATTTATTGTTTCACTGGGCGCAGGCTTGATTGTCACGCGAACCAGCAGCCGCAAAGACCTCGGCGATGAAATGCTGTCGCAAGTCTTCGCGAATCCCAAATCGCTGGTCGTGGCGGCGGCATTCCTGGCACTGATGAGCGTCACTGGGTTGCCGAAAATCCCCATGTTCATCCTCGGTGGTTGCTGTGGCGGCTTGGCGCTGGTTCTTACGCGCGGGCAGCGCAAGGTCGCCACTGCCGCGGCTGCCGCGGAGCGGGAGAAGACACTCAAAAAGGAACCCGAAAAAGTCGAAAAACTGCTCGATCTCGACGCCATGGAGCTTGAGGTTGGCTACGGTCTGGTCAAGCTGGTCGATGCATCAAAAGGCGGCGATCTGCTCGACCGCATCAGCCTCGTTCGTCGGCAAATTGCGATGGATCTGGGTATTGTCGTTCCGCCGATCCGAATTCGCGACAACATGCAGCTCGGCGCCAACGACTATGTCGTCAAAATCCGCGGGCAAGCGGTCGGTCGCGGCGTGACTTACCCCGAGCAATTCCTTGCCATGGACAATGGCGCAACCACCGGCACCATCACCGGCGCCAGCCAGACCATCGAGCCTGCTTTTGGTTTGCCCGCATATTGGATTACCGAGCCCCAGCGCCAACAGGCAGAACTGCTCAATTACACCGTAGTCGAAGCGGCCGCGGTGCTGATCACCCACCTCACTGAAATCATCAAATCGCACGCCTACGAACTTCTCACAAGGCAGGAAGTTAAAAACCTCCTGGAGAACCTTAAGACACGTTCACCGGCCCTGATCGAGGAAGTGATTCCCACGCAGGTCAAGCCCGGCGAACTTCAGAAGGTGCTGCAAAATCTTCTGCGCGAACGCGTGCCGGTTCGCGATCTTGAAACGATTCTTGAAACTCTCGGAGATTTTTCGAGCCGTACGAAAGATCCGGATGTTCTTACGGAGTATGTCCGCAATAGCTTGTCGCGTTCGATCTGCAAGCAGTATGTCGATGAAGGAGATCGTTTGTGGTGTCTGACCTTTGATCCGGCTCTTGAGGATTTGATCAACGGCCACATCGAGCGGTCCGAGCGCGGCGCGACCAATACGATGCCGCCTCAGACTGCACAGCAGATCGTCAAGCAGATGGCGGACAAGTCGGCCGAACTCACGCAAAGCGGGCGCAATGCGGTGGTGTTGTGCAGCCCGCAGGTTCGGCTGACGGTGCGCCGAATGGTTGAAAGTGCGCTGCCTCACGCGGCAGTGCTGGCTTATAACGAAATCGTTCCAGAAGTGTCGGTTCAGGCCGTCGGGATGGTTGGTCTAAACGGGTGAAGGCTTAGGGTATGAGCTTGCAAACTTTCAAGGCTGCGACCATGGCACAAGCACTGGCGCAGGTCAAAATCACGTTGGGAAGCGATGCGGTGATTATGCATACGCGCCAATATCAACTCTCGAGGTGGCTGGGATTGCGCCGGCAGGAGGTGGTTGAAATTGTCGCCGGCCGTGGGGCGGACTTGGGCCGGGCGCGTCGCCCGAAGCTGAGGCAGACGCCGCCGCCCGCGCCGCTCGGATATGCCGCCAATACCAATGCTGCCCGCACCCTGCTCGAAACGCCCGCCGTTCAGCGCGCGATGATGTTCGATCTCTCGTCGCAGATGCAATGCATTAAGACGATGGTCAAGGACCTGAGTTCGCAGGTCCGCCATCAAAGCAAGCCGCAGGTTCCCGAGGAATTGTTCGACTATTACACGCAGCTTGTTTCGCGGCAGGTTTGCCAGGACCTGGCGTTGGAAGTCATCAACGCCGTCCAAAAGGAAATTCGCCCGGAAAATCTGGGCCAGTCTCAGTGGGTCAAGGAACGTTTGCTCGATCACATTCAGAAGCTCATTCCCGTCAGCGGCGCGATCGAGCGAAGCAAGCGCGAAGGCCCTCATGTCGTGGCATTGATCGGCCCGACCGGTGTCGGCAAGACCACCACGATCGCCAAGCTCGCAGCCAACCTTAAACTTCGGGAAAAGCGCCGGGTCGGACTGATTACGATCGATACCTACCGCATCGCAGCCGTCGATCAATTGAAAAAATATGCCGACATTCTTGGATCGAATCTGCGCGTTGTCGCAAGCCCGGACGAATTGCGCTCTGCCGTCAATTCGATGAGCGATAACGAATTTGTTCTCATCGATACTGCCGGTCGAAGTCCTAACGACGCATTGAAACTGCACGAACTTCGCAACTTCCTCGCCAGCGCCTGCCCGGATGAAACGCATCTGGTGCTCTCAGCAACCGCCAGCCAGTGCTGTCTGGAATTGGCGGTGGAGCGTTTCGGGGAAATGCGAATTGATCGAATGATCTTTACCAAACTGGATGAAGCTGCCCACGCCGGCATCATGTTGAATATTCTTCGCCGCGTGGGCAAGCCGCTGTCTTATGTAACGACGGGGCAGGATGTGCCGGACGATATTGAAGTCGGCCGTACCAAACGGCTGGCGGAAATGATTCTCAAGTAGGGACAACCGCGCACGAGATTACTTAGGAAACAAACATGACCCTTGCCTTGGATCAGGCCACTCAACTCCGCTCGCTGATGCAATCCCGCGTCAGCAGCGCCAGCGTCATTGCCATCACCAGTGGCAAGGGCGGCGTGGGGAAGAGCAATGTCGCGGTCAACCTGGCGATTCAACTGGCATCGGCGGGCAGGGATGTTGTCCTGCTCGATGCCGATCTCGGATTGGCCAACGCCGACGTGCTTTGCAATCTGGACTTGCCCTGCAATTTGTCTCACGTCATTGCCCGCAAGAAGGAATTGGCGGATGTACTGGTCAAAGCGCCAGGCGGATTTCGCCTGATCGGCGGCGCATCAGGACTCGCGCGCATGGCCGACCTCAGCGACCAGGATCGCCAGCGGCTGGTCAGCGCTCTGGTTGAACTCGAAAGCCAGACGGACATCATCCTGATCGACACCGGTGCAGGAATCAGTCCAAACGTGCTCTCGTTTACTCGTGCTGCCGACCATGTGCTGGTGGTTACGACGCCCGAACCGACAGCCATTACCGACGCGTACGCAGTCATCAAGGTGATCAGCCGCGACGCGGGCAAAAGACGGTTGAGCCTTCTTGTGAATCAGGCCAAGAGCGAAGTCGAGGCCAATGTCGTTTACGAGCGAATTTCCAAGGTGGCCAAGCAGTTTTTGAATATTCCGGTTTATGACGCGGGTTACGTGCCTTCGGACGCAGCGGTGCCGCAGGCGGTGCGGCGTCGCACGCCTTTCGTGATTGACAGCCCGCGCTCAGCGGCCACACATGCCATCGCGCAGCTCGCGATGCGCCTCGGCCAGGGTCATGGCGCAAGGACCGACGGCATGGGCTTTTTCAGCCGGATGATTGGCTGGCTCAAAAGGTGAACCATGACTCAGCGAATTGCCGCTGCCTTGTCGCTCATCGTGTTTGCGGTTTGCGTGATGGCCGGGACCAGCGCGGGCAACCCGTTCACGACGGTATTGTCGCGGGCATTGCTCGCAATGGCGATGACCATGGTTATCGGCCTGGTTATTGGGAGCATGGCGCAAAAAATGCTTGATGAAAATGTTAAAGTTCAGGAAGAAAAGTTGAAAAATCATGCGGCACGGATGCCGGAGGATGGCCGATAAATCAGATTGGCACTTTCAGCCGACTGCGCTTGTACCTTTTTGCTTTATGATCCGCGGGAGATGCTATGGCTATGACAAAGACCCTCAGTCCGAAAAAGCGAGACATCAAGGAAGTCTGGATTGACTACAAGAAGAACAAGACCGAACCGCTGCGCAACATCCTGATGGAAAACTATCTCCATCTCGTGCGCTACAACGCGGAAAGAATCCATGTCAAGCTTCCCGAGGAAGTCGAACTCGACGACCTCATGTCCGCGGGAATATTCGGCTTGATGGATGCCATCGCCGCATTCGATCTGAACCGCGGCGTCAAGTTTGAAACCTACTGTGCTCCAAGAATTCGCGGCGCAATTCTCGACGAATTGCGTTCGATGGATTGGGTGCCTCGCCTGGTTCGTTCGCGAGCCCACAAACTCGACAGTGCCACCAAGGCGCTTGAAGTGGAAATGGGCCGCAGTCCCACGAGCGAAGAAGTCGCCAAGCGGTTGAAAGTATCGATGGGCGAATTTGAAAAGATGGCCAAGGACTCCAAAGCCGTCGGCACGGTCTCGCTGACGCGCAAGTGGTTTGAAACCGACAGCAACAAGGATGTTCGCGAAATTGACGTGCTGGAAGACAAGCGCGGTGCCGATCCGGTTCGCGAAATCCAACGCAAGGATCTCAAGGAGCTAATGACCCGAGGCCTGTCACGGGCCGAGCGATTGATCATCGTCCTGTATTACTTCGAAGAGATGACGATGAAGGAAATCGGCGCGACGCTGGACCTCAGCGAATCGCGCGTCAGCCAGATGCATAGCAGCATCCTTGCCCGCCTGCGTGCCCAGATGGTCGATCGCAAGAAGGAATTTCAGGAAGCGACGGTCGTTTCGTAGGGCCCGATTGACCTTCGAGCCCGCATCTTGTTTATCCGGCGGGTTGACGGCATCATGTTCTGCCTATGACGAGCATCGCAATTACGGGCGTTGCCGGACGCATGGGCGTAAGGCTGCTGGCATTGGCGCGGCAGGCGGGCACATTTACATTTGCCGGCGCGATCGAGCGCGGGGATCATCCCATGCTCGAGCACGATGCCGGCGAACTCGCTGGCGTGGGCAACATCGGCTTGCCCATTACTTCTGATCTTCGGTCCACTCCACAGGTATTGATTGATTTCACCGCCGCTTCTTCGATGAGGCACTGGCTGAAAGTTTGCCGCGATCGTAAAATCGCGATGCTCATCGGCACGACCGGGTTAAGCGATGCCGATCACGCCGCGATCGATCAGGCCGCCCATCATATTCCCGTTTTGCAATCACCCAATATGAGCCTGGGCGTGGCCGTACTCACGCGGCTTGCTGAGCAGGCGGTCAAAATGCTCGGCGATGAGTACGATGTTGAAATCGTCGAGGCCCATCATCGTTTTAAGAAGGATGCTCCGTCCGGCACCGCGGCAGCCTTGGCCGACGCCGTCCTCAAGGCCGTCGGCAAGGGGCCCGAAGCGCTGGTCTATACGCGGCACGGCGATGATGTCGCCCGCCAGCGCGGACAGGTGGGCATGCATTCGCTTCGCGTCGGCGATGAAGTCGGCAGGCATACAATCTACATGGGCGCGCTGGGCGAACGCATCGAATTGACCCACGTGGCAACCAGCCGCGATACGTTCGTCCACGGCGCGCTCCGCTCGGCAACGTGGCTTGCCACGCAAAAGCCGGGGCGATATCGAATTGGCGATGTCCTTGGTTTGCGATGACGCAGGTCAGCGACCTTCAAAATCTCTTTCAGTTGGCGCTGGCGCACCATCAAGCCGGTCGATTGCCGCAGGCCGAGCCGATCTATCAGCAGATTCTCACGGCCGTTCCCGATCAGCCGGATGTGCTCCATCTGCTCGGACTATTGTGGCACCAGTCCGGCCGCTCGTTACAGGGATTGGAACTGATCGCCCGGTCGGTTTCTCTCGCCCCGACATTTGCCAATCTCAACAACATGGGCGATGTGCTTCGTTCGCTTGGCCGCGCCCAGGAATCGATCAATTATTTCAAGCGATCGATTGATCTTCAGCCCAGCGGCATCGATGCGCATTTCAATCTGGCGCTGGCGTTAAGCGATGCCGGACGATTGCCTGAGGCTGAAAAATCCCTGTCGCGTGCCTGCGACCTTGCTCCGCGGCGTGCCGATCTGCAACTGCGTCTTTGTCTGCTGCGAAACATGATCGGCGATCCACATGGCGCGGTGATGGCGGGAAATCGCGCGGTGGAATTGGCGCCAAGTTCGTTCGAAACATGGTCCAATCTTGCCGTTGCCCTGGCTTCAGCGAAAAAAGATCAGCAGGCCATGGAAGCCGCCAAAAAGTCGATCGAATTGGGGCCAAAAGAAGCACAGGTCTGGCACAACCTCGGATATATTCATGAGCGCGCCGGCCGCATGGACGAGGCGGAAGAGAATTATAAAAAGGCCCTCGCCATCGACC
>DASZXJ010000067.1:0-36813 GCA_035545895.1 Tepidisphaeraceae bacterium
AAACGGCGCATCGGTGGGCCCGCTGGGTACGGAACTTCGCCGCGCGGTGGCACTCGGACCCAAATCCGCCTCCACTAATGGCCACGCCGCCAATGGCGATGATGAGCTTCTGCTCTGGGACAGTGTTGGCCTGGCGTCAACGCAGGTCGCCGAACTGTCCGAAAAAGTCGGGCTGAAGGTCAAAGCCGGCGACAGCCTCAAGATGCTCGGTGTGAAGGCGGGACCTTCGCAGGAGTTCGCCTCAGCCGTTGCGCTCGCATTGACGGGGTCGGATCGCAATTTGCTCCCGCTGAATTTCGTGAAGTCGCGCCTGGCTCCGCCGCCGGTCCGCAAGGTCGGCCGCCGGGGCACCTACGCCATCATCATTGGCGCGATCTTGTTGATCGCGATTCTCGCTGTCTTTATTGATCTCAATCTCCATGAAACGACGCTCGGTGGTATCCAAGACAAGCTGGCGGGTATCAGCAAGCCATACTCTGAAGTTCAGGGAGTTAAGGACAAAGTCGATTTCAGCGATCTGTATCTGAAGAATCGTGGTACCACGCTTGATGTGCTGCGCGAAATGACCATCGCATTCGGCGATGATCCCCAGATTGTGACCACCAGTTTCAAGATTGAAGACGACAAGGACGTCAAAGATCCAAAGGACCTGGGCCGGCTGCGCGGAACATTGACAGGCAAGACCACCATTCCAGCGCTGGCGAATCGTCTGGTGAGTGTGCTTCAGCAGAATCCAAGATTCAGTAATGTGAATTTGCAGGGGATCGGATCGACCGGCGGCAACAGCCGCGGCCGTGGCGAGCAAAGCAACACCTTTTCAGTTGAATTCATTTATACCCCCAATCCGTCCAAGACAGGAGCGACGAAGTGAACAAGCGTGAGAGGACAATTGGGATTGTATTGGGCGCGGTTGTCGGCATTTGGGCGCTGGATAGCCTCGTAGTCGAGCCGCTCATGGAAAGCCTGAATCAAGTGAATACGGATATCGCCATGGCCAATGATGAATATGACAAAGAAACCCGGATGATCAATAACCGTGCTCGTTACGATCAGATGTGGAGCGAAAACATCGTTCGCGGAATCAAGGATGACGCATCCACCGCCCAGGCGCAGTTGACCGAGAATGTGGTCGGCTGGGTTCAGCAAAGCGGATTGAATTTCCGCAACGTCACGACCAGTTCGCCGGTGTTGGTCGGCAAGTTGGGCGGCAAACCGGGCGAGAGGCAGAAGGGCTTCATGCGACAATCCGCCCGCATCAATGCCAGCGGCCGGATGAACCAGATCGCGCAGTTGGTTCAGTCAATCCAGCACGCATCGATACCGATTCGCATCAATGACATGAATATCGCGTCGGAAAAGGAAAACCAGGACGATTTGCAGGTGACGATGCAGGTGAGCACGATTTTCATTGTGCCTGACAATCTCAGGCCGGGCGAAGCGCCGCCGAGTTCCAGGCCGGCGATGGCGCAAGCCCAACAGGGCCGGGGCAGCGCGACCGCTCCAATAACGGGGCAGTCGCCTCAGCGGGAGAACAGATAATGAAACGCTTCAATCTTAAAATGCGAACCGGATTTCTGACGGTTGCCGGCATGATTTGTGTATTGGCTGGCACTGTGTCCGCTCAGCGGTATCAGCAGGATCAACAGCAGCAGGACGGCAACAATTACAACAACAACGGCCAGAATGAATACGGCAACGGCGGCGGCCGACGCGGCCGACGCGGGATGAACCAGGGTTTCAATAACCAGGGCGGTGGATACAACCAGGGCTACGGCGGCCAGCGCTTCCAATACAACCAATATAGCCAGGCCGCCAGCGTGGGTGGCGATGATTACGGGATCATTTCCCAGCAAAACATCTTCCTCCGAGATCGACGAATTCGTCCGGTAATTCCTGCCGGTCCGGGCGAGCTGCCTCCCGAACAGGCCAACGTCGTAACCGGCATCGTGTTCGATGATGTCGATCAGCAGTATCACGCTTACATGGAGACCATTTCCGGTCGAAACATCGGACAGGTTCAACGATTGAAAGCCGGGGACAAAATTGCAATCGGCGAAATCGTGGACATGCGAATCGACAAGGTCGGCTATCGCAGGACCGGTTCAGAAGAAATTACCTGGGTGTCGATCGGCAGCAATCTGACCGGCGAACAGGTTGGATCGGTTTCAGATTTCGCGGTACGTTCGGCTGCGGAAGGTGGTGGCGGGCAGTTTCAGCGCCAATTCGCCCCGGCCGTTGCGCCGCCGTCGCTTGATCCGAATACCGCCAATTTAAGCATGGAAGAAAGAATGAAACTGCGTCGCGCGACTGAAGGGCAGACTGGCGCTGCCCCGGCTCCGGCTCCAGCGCCGGCAGCGGAACCAGCCGCTGAACAGGCTCCAGCCTTGGCGCTGCCTCCGACGGATGCCGCCCAAAATGCCGGATTGAGCATCGAGGAACGTATGCGTCTTCGACGGCAGCAGGAACAGGGAGCAGGTCGTTAAACAGGTAATTGCCGAACATGAGATTATCAGGGACACAGGTGGGACTATGAACAACGAGGTTGAGGCAAAACAAATGGCCAATCAATTTGGATCACGGCGTATGCGGAATCGTCTGGCAAAAGTGCTGGCGGCTGCGGTGCTGGGGTGCGCGGCAGGTCCAGTCGTGATCGCACAGACCACTGCGCCTTCAACGCGCCCGGCAGCGGCGGCTGCCCCGGCTACCCGTCCGGTATTGACCGGCATCACCACCCAGCCCGGTGGTCGGCTGCTGCTCAATTTCCAGGAGGCCAACATCCGCACCGTACTTGATGAATTGGGAGTCGCCGGCGATTACACAATCGACTATGTCGTTCCTCCACAAGGCCGCGTGACCGTTACGAGCAAGGGATCGCCCCTGAGCCCGGTCGAAACGATTCAGTTGCTGAATTCGGTCTTGTATGACAAGGGTTATGCGGTCCTCCAGCAAGGCAAGCTGTTGAAGGTCAATACCATCGACGCGTTTCGTCGATCCAGCTTACCGGTCATTCAGGTCGATCCGTCCGATCCTAAACAAATGGAAGACCTTCATCCCACGGATGAACTGGTGACGGCGGTGATCAGCCTTCGCTTTGCGGTGGCGACCCAGCTTCGGCAGGACCTGGCTCCGCTGGTCAATCCCGCGGCGGATTTCACGACCAATGCGTCGAGCAACGCAATCATGATCACGGATACCAAGGCCAACATTAAGCGCATTGCCGAGATTGTTCGGGCGTTGGATTCACATGTCGCGGATGCTTCGGATGTAAAGACGATCAAGTTGCAATACGCCAATGCCCAGGATGTCGCCCGGTTGATCAATGATTTGTATCGAACACAGCCTGGCGCTGGCGGCGGCGGTGTTGGTGGTGGTGCTGGGGGCGGCGGGAATGGATTTGGCGGTCGAGGCGGTGGGTTCGGCGGCGGCGGCGGATTTGGGGGTGGCGGTGGTGGATTCGGCGGCGGTGGCGGAGGATTCGGTGGAGGCGGCGGCTTCGGCGGCGGTGGCGGTCGAGGTGGTGGCGGCGGTGGATTCGGTCGCAGCGATCGCAACCTCAAGGATAACTTCGCCTCGGTTGATCCACAGACCGTTCTCGCCAAGGTGGCGTCCATGCCCATTACCACATGGAATTACAAGGACGATCCCGAAAAACGGCATCTCGGACCGATGGCCCAGGACTTCTACGGAGCCTTTGGAATTGGTCAAGACGACAAGACCATCACCTACCTCGATGAAGGCGGTGTAGCGCTCTCCGCCATTCAGGGTCTGAATCAAAAACTCAACGAGAAGGACCAGAAGATCCAATCTTTGGAAAAGGAGTTGGCGGAATTGAAGGCAACCGTGCAGGCATTGGTGGCCAAATCGAGCGGCAGCGCAAACAGCGCATCCGGCAAATAAATCGGATGATGCTCAAGTGTCTGTTGTTGAAACGCCCCAGTGGCAGGCGCACCGTCGAGCAAAGGCAATTGCAGTTGCACGGTCGATCGGGCGCCACGATGAAGGAAGAACAAATGAAGACGAACAAAAGATTTAATCAGTGGGTGCTTGCTGCCATTTTTGCGATGGCGCTGGCGAGCACAGCGAACGCTCAGTTTGGTGGACCAGGTGGATTTCCCGGCGGTGGTGGGGGCGGCGGAGGAGGAGGACGGGGAGGCCAAAACCAAGGCCTGCGAACCGCGCCCGTCAATGCTTCCTATGACACGCGCACCAATACGCTCGTCATCACCGGCCCAACCGATACCCTCAAGCAGATCACCGAACTTGTTAAGGAGATCGACGCCAATCCGGCTCAAGGCAACAAAGTCTACGTATATAAGCTGCGCAACGGCTCGGCTCTGAACATCGAAGCCGTCGCCAACCTGTTGTTCCTGGGTACGGGCGGAAACAACCGCGGCGTACAGTCGGCTCAGACGCTCAGCTCAAACCGCGTCGGCAGCAGCGGCACACGCGGTGGCACTCGAGGGGGCACCGGTGGCGGACTGGGTGGTGGGCTGGGCGGTGGCCTTGGCGGCGGAGTTGGCGGTACTGGTGGACGCGCAGGCGGCGTGGGTACCACCTTCACCGGCGGCGCTTCGGCCAACGCGCAAACCGCGGCGGCAGGATTGGTCGGACAGGTCACTGTTGTGGCCGATCCCAATACCAACGCGCTGCTCGTCACGACCGATCCCAAAAACTGGCCGGCTGTGAAGGCCATTCTCGACGATCTGGATCGATCCGTTCCACAGGTGCTCATCAAGGTGCTTATCGCCGAAGTCACGCACAACGATTCGCGCGACCTGGGCGTGGAATTCTCAGGCATGAACCTGCGAACTTCGACCGTGGGATCAGGCACGACCGCGGTGACTTCGACGCTGGGTTCAATAGGCGGCACGAATTTCAATCTGCCGCAATTTGCCAACGGGGTTGGTGCCATTGCAACGATTAACGAAACCAATTTCGCAGCCGCCCTTCACGCGCTGGAAATCAACGGCAAGATCGATGTGTTGTCCCGCCCATACATTCTGGCTTCAGACAATCAGCCCGCCGAGATCATCGTCGGCGAAACCGTCCCTTACATTTCCAGTTCCAACCAGACGACCAACGGCAATATCATCAACAACGTGACGTACAGCGACATCGGTATTCTGCTGGACGTCATCCCGCACATCAACCCTGATGGCATGGTGCTGCTGGATGTCGCACCGGAAATTTCGGCGCGCGAGGATTCGACCATCCAGATCGCGGTGGGCGTCAATGCCACCGTCTTCTCCAAGCGATCCGCGCAGTCGCGTGTTGCGGTGCAGAATGGTCAGACCGTCGTCATCGGCGGCTTGATGCAGGATCGAAACACGGTCACTTTGAACAAAGTGCCCCTGCTCGGCGATCTTCCGTTTGTCGGCCCGTTGTTCCAGCATGAACAAAAAGAGAAGAGCAAGACCGAACTGCTGATCTTCATGACGCCGCACGTGGCGTCGCGACCGGATCAACTCAAGGAAATGGGCGCTCAGGAACTGGATTCGACCAAGTTGCTGCCCAATGCAGTCGGGCCGGGCGCATTCCAGGAACATCAAAAGGGCATGGACATTGGCATCCCGACTCCTTCGACTCAGCCTGATGTCCGGGACAATACGACCGAGATTTTGACTCCGGGCAGTGCCGGCGGCGCATCGAATGGCGTGGATATGCCGTCCGGCGGTTCGACGGGTGGGGGCGGTGGTGGGGGCGGCGAATAATGAGTAACCGGGAATTCACCCTGACCAATAGGCCGATGCCGCGAGATCGCTCGCGGCATCGGTTGTTGTTGGCGCTGATGGCCGTGATGTTCTTCGCCGGATGCGCTGCGCCGGCGGCAAGCACTTCGGTTGAGAAGCCCGCAGTGCCCCAACCGGTCGCTCCCACGGTTGCCCAGAACTCATCGGCCAATCCATCGGTCAGTGCGTGCGCTGCTCAGTTGCACGAGTTGTGCGGTCCACTGATGCTCTACTTCAACATGCACGCCCAGCTTCCCGAGAAGCTGGCCGATCTGCGGCAGCTTCCCGGCTTTGAAAATCTCGATACGTTTTCGTGCCCGGTTTCCAAACAGCTTTATGTATATACGCCGCAAGGGGTGAAAGCGCCGGAAGAGGGCTGGTTCATCATCGTGGCGGACAGTGCACCGGTGCATGCCGGCGTTCGCTTTGCGATTGCCATTCGCGAACCGCAGCCGGGCTCGCCATTGGTCACCAACGTGATCGTGCTCGATCCCAACGCGCCGCCTCCCAAGCCGATCATCATCAAATAATCGAGTCATTGAGAAGCCAGTCGCTGAAGCATCTGCCTGGCTTTGGCTGCCGATGGTGTATCGGCAAATTCGCGCACGATCCGCTGCGCCCTTTCTCTCGCTTGTGAGATAAACTTGTTTCGCTCATAACCCTCAGCCAGTGAGAGCAGTTGTTGCGCTTCAACCTCGCGTGATACCGGTGAGGCAACAGCGGGTCGCGTGGCGGGAATGGTTTTTGTGGGCTTGGGCAGTTTCACGATTGGCGAAGCCGTCAGCAATTCCTCGGCACGCGCAGCCAATCGCGCATCGCCATGCAATTTCACCGCTTGATATAATTGATGCGCCTCCGCATCCTTATGGCTTCTTTGCAATTGCTGGCCCATTTCAAGCATCCTGGCCGCCAGTCCCGGCAGGGGCTCATCGAGGTTGTTGATCGCGCCTTCAATTCGCTCGATCGGCGGCAGCGTGTGGCCCATGTCCGGCACTTCAATATATTCGACATTCTTGAATCCATCCGGCAAATAGCCGCGCTCGTAGGTTCCCTGGATTGAATCGCGATTCATATCCCTGCCGCCGGTGATCAGCACGATTCGGCCAAGCTGCTTTGCGCGGTCAAGCATGGCCAGTGGAGGTTGATCGAAATCGTGCGCCCAGAAATGCGTTGGGTCGCCAGCCAGTGGAATGTCCCTGAAATATGACACTCCCACGCACGGCATTGCGCCAGAAAATGTCTCGGGGTAAATCACCGCCAGCATCGAAGCAACTTTTCCGCCGCCCGACACTCCGCCGGCGTATACGCGTGCAGGATCGATGTTGTAGGTTTTTTGCAGGTTGAAGACGGCATCCATCGCCAGCCCAAAACGTACGCCCACGCCGCGTTCGTTGCCGCTGTTGTCAGCCGAGATGAAAATGAGTTTATGCTTGTCGAGCAGTTCGTCCCATCCGCGCGGAACTTGTCCGCGATTGCCCGCATTCACCCATACGAGAATGCCATATGCATTGGATGAATCGTAATCGCGAGGTACGTAAGCCTCGAAGCTCTCTTCGGGTAATTTGTAACGCTGCGATTCCTGGATGCGAATGTGATGTCTGCGATTTTGCGCTTCAATGGGGCTGCGCGGATCCTGTTCGGTGAAAGTCGTGTGAAATTCACCGCGACGAAGGCTATCCCGCGGCTGGGTCGTTGCTTGGCCCAGCGCAATCGCGGGCATGACCAACAGGATGACCGCCAGTCGTCGCATCTCCCGATTAGCCTACCGCTGGCTAATCGGACGAGCAATTGAAACAATTTTGGGTAATGGGCCAGTTTGAGTTGATTCATTCAGCTCCGCCGCTTGCGGCGGGTTTTCGAGGCCAAACCCGCCGCAAGCGACGGGGCTAAAAGGCGTTGCCTGCAACTGGCCCGGTGCTCTATTTTGCCGGATCGGCCTGCCGCGTCGTCGGATCGCCGGGCCGAACCATGACGCCCGGTTTGTCATTCCCAAATGCGCCTTCGTCCTTTTGATGGCGAAGCAGGAACTGCTGAAAATCCTCTGTCGTTGCGCTCACGATGAATATTTTGTCGTCCACCTTGACCGTGTCCAGTTCCCTGGGATGGCCTGCCAGGTATTTTTCGAGCCATTCCTGGGGCATGACCGAAAACTTCAGCCGTGGGGTGGTCTCCCGAATCACCAGAAACGAATAGAGCGGCATCATGTGAAATTTATACACATCACTGCCCTCGGGCTCGGCTATGGTGATTTCAGCAAGCAGCAGATCTCCGACCTTGCCAAGCCGCACGACAAGATTGGCCTTCTTCCCATCCTTATCCGTGTAAACCACCACATATTTTTTATCATCACCCGGCGGTTTTACGTCGGCGGTTTCCTCGCCATTCTCCGAAACCCACAAACCCGCCAGCGTCTTATCCACGATCAATTGATCGTCGTTCAAAATTGGATGAATTGTTCGCACGCACCCCGCGGCCACCAGCCACATCGCTGCGATCAACATCAGGTATTTCGATTTCATGGTCTCTCCAAATTCGCGTTCAAGGGGCACTCCTACCCTCCATTCGTCTTTGGCGTGCCCGTTCTGACACGGATTTTCCAAAACTTGTGACCGGACCCGCCAAGCGATACAAATTCATCCGGTGATGACCCAAACCAGCACCATGTTGCTGGAAGGGCTGAAAGACCCCTCCAACCACGCAAGCTGGCAGGAATTTGACTGCCGCTATCGGCCGCTGCTCATGTCTGTGGCTCGGAAACTCGGCCTCAATCCGGTCGATGCAGAAGATGCGTCGCAGGAAACACTCAGCGCGTTTCTGGTGCAATATCGTCAAGGCCGGTACAAGCGCGAGCAGGGCCGGCTGCGCGACTGGCTGGCGGGAATCATGGCTCACAAGGTTCGCGACCTTCAGCGAAAACTTCAACGCCAGAAAAAGCTCGGTCAAGCTGAGATCAATGATGCAATCGAAGACGTGGCCGATCCCAATCTTCAATCCGCGATGCAGCAGGAATGGTCGCGCGCGGTGCTGCGTCAATGTCTCGATGAAATCCGCCGCGAGGTCGCGCCGCAAACCCTGGAATCGTTTGAGCTATACGCCTTGCAGCAATGGCCGGCGCAACAGGTGGCTTCACGGCTGGGCATCAGCCTCGATGTCGTCTACCAGAACAAGCGGCGAATTCTCGCTCGCATCCGGGAACTCATGCCCCAAATGGAGGAGACATGGTAGACATGTCGCCATGTCCCGACTCCTCGCAGCTTCACGAATTTGCTCTAGGCGCATCATCGGCCAAGCATCTTTCCGAGCACATCTCCGCATGCGCGGATTGTCAAAGGAATCTTAAAGACCTTCGTGCCGATGAGACGCTCGCCCAACGGTTGCGCGATGCCGCGGGATTGCAGCAGGAAGTTGCATTACGACAGCTATTGCAAACCCATGCCGGCAACGAATATGAAATCCTCGAACCGATCGGCCGCGGCGGCAGGGGGGTTGTCTTCAAGGCCCGCGATCTCAAACTCAACCGATTTGTTGCAGTGAAAAGCCTCTTCGATGCCGGCTCAAATGATCGAACGTCTGCCATGCTTCAGGAAGCGCGAAATCTGGCGCGGAGCAATCATCCGAATATTGCAGCGATCTTTGCGGTCTCATCTCAACCCGACGCGCCATTCATTGTGATGGAGTTGGTCGATGGTCAGCCGCTGACCGATGCACTGGCCAGGCGACCCTTGCAACAGCAGCTAGATGGATTCGCCCAGGCGTTGCGGGCGGTTTCGGAATTGCATCGCCGCGGATTGGTTCATCGCGATCTCAAGCCGGGCAATATTCTGGTTGATCGTCAGGGCGTGGTGAAGCTGGTTGACTTCGGAATGGCCGGCACCCCGGGCCATGAAATGTCTAGCAGTTTCGAAGGCACGCCTGCATATCTCGCGCCCGAACAGAGTTTTGGTCAGCCAGCACATCCGGCGGCCGACGTTTTTTCATTGGGCGTCATCTTGTTCGAGCTATTGACCGGCCAGCGCCCGTTTGCCGGTCATACGGCGGCCCAGGTCATCACCGCCATTCGACTGGCCGATCCACCACTGCCTCGCTCGCTGCGCGAGGAAATTCCCGGCGCGCTCCAGGCCATCTGTTTGACCGCGTTGGAAAAAGACCCCGCCCGCCGATATCCATCCGCCACTCAATTCCTGATCGACTTGGAACGTTTTGTCCACGGCGAAGCCGTCTACGCGGATCCTACGCTGCTCGTCTCCGTACTTGAACATGGAATTGATCGGCACGTATCCGATCTGAATCGCTGGCAGGGCGATCGGCTCATCTCCACGCGCGAATTCGATTATTTTCTCAACCGCTACGACCGGCTGCGCCAATGCGAGGAATTCTGGGTGCTCGACAGCCGGCGAATATCGTTTTCGCAGGTCATCCTGCATCTGGGCGTGTGGGCATGCGCGGTGAGCGCATTCTTGATGCTCGCATTTCCCTGGCCGGGTCTTGGCGCAGCCCGGCCGGTCTTGCCGGCGATTCTCGCCATCGGGCTGCTCGGTGGCGGGCTTGTGCTTTGGAAACGTCGTACCCCGCGCGTCGCGCTGGTGCTTTTAATCGGCGCTGCAATGGCATGTCCCATCGCAATCGCGACCACGTTGGTCTGGGCCAAAGCGCTCGCCGCCGGCGACCGCCAGGATGATCTATTCGAAGGAACGCTCGCCAATTACCAGCTTTTCGCGGCGACATTGAGTGGTCTGGCGCTGGGGCTTTTACTCTGGCGAATCACTCGCACCGCGGCCTTTGCCTTGATCTGCGGTCTTCTATTGATTGCTGCCGCGACCACAACGTTTGGTCTTCTCGGCTTGCGCGAGCAACTGCGTCAGGGACGGCTGGACATCATTTGCGGCTGGTATCTCTGGCCCGGCGCATTGCTCGTGCTGATTGCGATGGCGTGGGATTTGCGCGCTAAAATCCAATCGTTCGCTGCCCCGCTATACGTCATGGGCCTGATCCTGCTTTTGCTCAGTCTGACACTCATCGCCCATTTCGGACCAACCCCACGCTGGCTCGGACTCACCGGCCAACTCGAAGGCGAGGCGCGCACACGCCAGGTGCAATACAGCTTGATGGGCAACGGCCTGCTTTATTTGTTCGCCGGCGCGTTCGCCAATCGTTCTGCCGCAAGCGCGTGGCTGCGACGGATCGGCACATTGATGTTCTGGTTAGCGCCTTCACACATTTTAATTCCCGTGCTTCGGCTGGAAAACGACTGGCCCATTTTTGCATCGAGCTGGACCGCAGCCGAGATTCTCCTGCCGCTGGGGGCACTCGGTTTCATCTTTGCCAGCGTGCCGCGTCAGATGAAATCGTTCTTCTTCTCCGGGCTTGTATACCTCGCCATTTCCGTACAACGGTTGACCGCAAGACATTTTGAAGACAACTTCGCCTGGCCGGTAACGCTCGCCGTCACGGGAATCATGCTCGCGCTGCTGGCGTGGAGATATCCATCGTTGTTCGATAAAAAGCGATCCGATTCACCGCGTTCATGAGCGCAGCAACTTATTCCACGCTCTCGCGACGCAGCAGCGTATTGACCCGGTCAATGAGGATGCATGCCAGCCGCAAGCAGCGGCAGCAACACAGCTAAGATCGTTTGAACCGTTTTTCCCCAGTGCATAAATGCCGAGCCTGTGGAGCATGGGGCCGCTATAATACGGGCGACTTTTACGACGGTTCAACATGGCAGAATTTCAAGTTGTGAGTCCGTATCAACCGCAGGGCGATCAGCCTCAGGCCATTGATAAACTCGTGAGCGGCGTGGAACAGGGGCGCAAGTTTCAAACGCTTATGGGCGTCACCGGCTCGGGTAAGACGTTCTCAATGGCCAATGTCATTCAGCGGGTGAAAAAGCCCACGCTGGTCATCAGCCACAACAAAACGCTGGCCGCCCAGCTTTATGAGGAGTTCAAAGAGCTTTTCCCCAACAACGCCGTCGGCTATTTCGTCAGTTATTACGATTACTATCAGCCGGAAGCGTATATTCCCCAGCGAGACATCTATATCGAGAAAGATGCGTCTCGGAACGATGACCTGGACCGATTGCGATTGAGCGCAACCAGCAATTTGGTCAGCCGTTCGGACGTACTGCTTGTCGCGTCCGTATCCTGCATTTTTGGCTTGGGTTCGCCGGTTGATTACAAGCGAAGCGTATTGCCGATTCGAAAGGGCGTGGAGACCGACCGCGACGAGATGCTGCGAAAGCTGATCGATCTGCAATATGCACGCAACGATATCGATTTCAAGCGAGCCACGTTTCGCGTTCGCGGCGATGTGGTTGAATTGCATCCTTCCTATGAGGAGTTTGCTTACCGAATCGAATTCTTTGGCGACGAAATCACGGCCATCGATGCGATCAATCCTTTAACCGGGGAACTGCTCAAAAGCGAGGATCAGGTCTTCATTTATCCGGCGGTTCACTATGTCATGCCGGAGGATCGCGTGCAGGATGCAGTGCGTTCGATACGCGAGGAACTCGAAATGCGCGTCATGCAGTTGCGCGGTGAGGGCAAACTGCTTGAAGCGCAGCGATTGCTTGCACGTACAAAGTATGACATGGAAATGATCCTTGAAGTGGGCTATTGCAGCGGCATTGAAAATTACAGCCGGCATTTGGACGGTCGCAAACCGGGGGATAAGCCATATACTTTGATCGATTATTTCCCCAGGGACTTTCTTCTGGTGATTGATGAGTCGCACGTCACGCTGCCGCAGATTCGTGCAATGTATAACGGCGATCGGAATCGCAAGGAAATCTTGGTCAGTCACGGATTTCGCCTGCCCAGCGCAATGGACAATCGGCCACTGAAATTCGAAGAATTTGAAGAGACGTGGAAGCAGGTGATATTTGTCACGGCCACGCCGGGAAAATACGAATTGGAAAAATGCGTAGGCGAAGTGGTCGAACAGGTAATTCGCCCGACCGGTCTGATCGATCCTGAAATCATTGTGCATCCCGCCCAAGGCCAGGTACCGCACCTCTTGGACCAGATCAAGGAACGTGCCAAGGCAGGCGAACGCGTATTGGTCACCACCTTGACCAAGCGTCTGGCCGAGGATTTGAGCGCTTACATTCAGGAGGCGGGCATTCGCGGGCGTTATCTGCATAGCGAAATAGAAACGCTCGAACGCGTTGAAATCCTGCAAGCATTGCGAAAAGGGGAGTTCGATGTATTGGTGGGAATCAACCTGCTTCGGGAAGGTCTCGATTTGCCGGAAGTCTCGATGGTCGCGATTCTCGATGCCGACAAAGCCGGTTTTTTGCGATCGGAAACCTCGCTGATTCAAACCATTGGCCGAGCTGCGCGAAACGTGAATTCTCGGGTCATTCTTTACGCGGATACGATCACGCCCGCGATGCGTTATGCAATCGACGAGACCGCTCGTCGCCGAGAATTGCAGACGAAATACAACGCAGAGCACGGAATTACTCCGCAGACGATCGTCAAAGCGATCCGGGAAGGGCTTGAATCGGAAGTAAAAGCCCGCCGAACGGTTCAGGAAGCCATTCACGTCAATGATGACCAGCTCGATCAGTCCGAAGTCATTAAGCTGTTGGAAGAGGAAATGCTTCAAGCCGCGCAGAATCTTGAATTTGAACGGGCCGCGCAATTGCGGGATAAAATTAACGAGTTAAAAGGTGTGCCATTGATCCGAAGTGGAAATGCGTTTTCGTCCGACCAGTCAGATCAGCCAAAAATCTGGCAGCCGAGGAATTCGGGTCGCAATAAGAAGCGAGTTGCAAAATAGGGTCATTGGGCACGGATGCCGCCATGTCAAACGATGCAATTGAATCCGCTTTTGAGATGGCCGTGCAACGATATCGAGCAGGGCATCTCGACGAAGCAGAGTCTCTTTGCCGTCATATTTTGGCGATTCAACCTCAATTTGCTGATGCCGTGCATTTGCTTGGAATGTCCGCACTGGATTCCGGGCAAAAGGAAGAGGCCCTCGGTCTGGTCGAGGAAGCCATTTCGCTGGACCCGCGAACCGCCGAATATCATGCAAGCCTCGGTCTGATCTTCTCGCAGCAGAACGAAATCGCCAAGGCAATCGCGGCATATCAACGCGCGCTGACGTTAAAGCCGAATTTGCCCGATATTCAGCATCGCCTGGGTGAAGTGTATCTTCTCAATAATGAAATTGACGCAGCGACAGAGGCTTTCAGGCGTGCCGTCGAATTGCAGCCGAAGTTTGTCGATGCGCTGAACAGTCTCGGACACATTCTTCGGCGCACTGGTCGGCTGGAAGAGGCTATTGACGAATATAACCGTGTTCTGGCCATTCGTCCGAATTCATACGAAACGCTGAACAATCTGGGGGTTTCACTGAAAGACCTGGGGCGAATCCGTGAAGCAGCCGGCTTTTTCAGACGCGCGTTGAAACTGCGGCGAAGCGCGGCTTCAGTGCATAGCAACCTCGTCTATGCATTGCACTACGATTTGAATGCCACTCGGGAATCCCTGTTTAAGGAACACGAGAATTGGAATCGCGAACACGCTTTGCCGCTGTTGTCGGAAGTGCTTCCACATGAAAACGATCGCTCACCCGATCGGCGGCTTCGGATTGGCTATATATCCGCCGAGTTTCGAGAACACTGTCAGTCGCTGTTTATTATTCCCACGTTTTCCAGGCATGACCATCGCAAGTTTGAGATCTTCATTTATTCCGATGTGGCAATTGAAGATCAGCGTACCGCGCTGTTGAAGCAATATGCCGATCATTGGCAAAGCACTTCGGGAAAGGAAGACGCCGAAGTTGCCAAAATGATCCGTAACGACAGGATTGACCTGCTGATCGATCTGACCCTGCACATGGCCAACAACCGAAAGCTGGTATTTGCCCGCAAGCCCGCGCCGGTGCAGTTAACTTGGCTTGGCTATCCCGGCACAACGGGTTTGGAAACCATCGACTATCGGATCACCGATCCATATCTTGACCCGATCGAAAATGCGGATGATGTTTATTCCGAGGAATCTTTGCGTCTTCCAGACACCTTCTGGTGCTATGACCCTTTGTCCGAGCCAATTGAGATCAACAGTTTGCCGGCCCAGAATCGCGGGTTCGTCACGTTTGGCTGTCTAAACAACTTCTGCAAGGTCAACGACTTTGTTTTGGGACTATGGGGCAAGGTGATGCGCAAAGTTTGCGACTCGCGGTTAATGCTGCTCGCCCCGCAAGGCCTCTGTCGAAATCAGGTTGTTGAAAAGCTCGGCGTTTCGTCGAGCCGGATTGATTTCGTCAATTTCTCGCCGCGCCCGCTCTATTTACGGCGATATTTGGAAATTGACATGTGCCTGGACACATTCCCGTACAATGGGCATACCACAAGCCTTGATGCGCTCTGGATGGGTGTGCCGGTCGTGAGTATGTGCGGACAGACGGCTGTCTCGCGCGCGGGGTTCAGCCAGATGTCCAATCTTGGTTTGCGGGATCTGGTTGCGGACAGTCCGGACGAATTCGTGCAAATAGCCATTGCCTTGGCAAACGATCTGCCGCGGCTTTGCGAGCTTCGAAGCAGTTTACGCGATTTGATGCGTGTCTCACCCTTGATGGATGCAATGAAGTTCACCGCCAACCTCGAACGAATTTATCGAACCGCCTGGCGGCGCTATTGTGCCAATGACAACTCCGGAAAAAGCGGCGGCATGTTTGACAACTTCGTGATATAGTTAATGCAGTCACTTGAGGCGTTAACTATGTATCCATTCCCGACAAATGATGAATTGAAAGATTTGATTCTCCTCGCAAAAAAGGAGGATCTTGGCGATGGCGACGTGACCAGCAGGTTGCTATGTGACAAGCAAAAAATCGGCGTTGCCACCCTGATGCAAAAGGAAATCGGCATCGCATGCGGACTGCCGATCGTTGAAATGGTCTGCCGGGCTTATGATGAACGCTTGAGAGTCGAGTTGATTCCCGGTTTTCACCTGGAAATCATCGAGGGTCGCTACAGCGATGCCCGGGTGACGCCGCTGCTTAGGATTCGGGGTCCAATGACTTCGCTGCTGGCGGCCGAGCGGGTTATCCTCAATTTCCTTCAGCATCTTTCCGGTATTGCAACCCTGACACAGCGTTTCGTGCGCCGGATCGACGGAACTGGATCGAAGATATATGACACGCGAAAAACCTTGCCCGGAATGCGATCTCTGGCCAAGTACGCAGTTCGATGTGGCGGAGGATTTAATCATCGAACCGGGCTCTTTGATGCTTTGCTCATCAAGGATAACCATTTGGCCGGTGTCTCAAACCGCGAGTTGAGCGCGTTCCTCGGCAACGTGGTTCAGCGAAGTAAGGCAGAGGATGCGAATCGAATCATTCAAGTGGAAGTCGATACCCTCGATCAATTGAAAGAGGTCTTGAAAGTTGACGGGGTTGACCTGGTTTTGCTGGATAACATGGATTGCCCGCGCATGCAGGTGGCAGTTGAACTTAGAAACACCTCGGGCAAAAAAGGAAGGCTTCAATTGGAAGCATCCGGCGGGGTGACGCTGGAAACGGTGCGGTCGATCGCATTAACCGGTGTCGAGCGAATTGCAGTGGGGGCAATAACACACTCGGCGCCCGCACTGGATATCGGACTTGACGTCGAGGAACAATAAATCGCCAGCCAGGCGATACAATCGGAAATTGTGGGGCAACAGTTATCAATTTGCACCTGGTCAAGACATATCGTAATTCACATCTGTCCAGTCCCGATGGACTGGCGAGTTTGAGGATCCCTGACAAGGGCTAAGCCGCTGTGAAGCGGCGCTGGATGCTGAAAGGTTCGGCATTCAGCTCATCGGCCAAGCCGGTGATGCGCAAAGGGCCTGGTCCGGATGGATTATCGTTCATTCGGATTGACGGTCTTGCCGAAAGGATGCTCATGGACGCCTGCGTATGCACGTCTGAGCTGTTCTTTATCGGTCCCGACATCAGTCGGGGCGGATCCTCTCGAAGCTTGTGTGGCGAGGCCCGTTTTCCGCGGGCAAAACAGGCAAATGGAGCAGTGCGGTTAAGTGGCGCTATCCCTATGCCGATGTGCAGGTTATCCGAGAATTCGGTTTGCCCCGGAGTCTTGGCTCACTGACCTGCGACGACCGCGGAATCAGGCCAGCGAGAAAGGAGGCGGCCTTGGCAAGCGCGCCGGCCCGTTTACAGCCGGCCGATAAGCATTCTGAGGATCAGATGTTGTGACACGGCACAGCGCGCGGCATTCGTTTCTTTGGCCGCCTTATTCCGTGAGTTGAGTAACCGGAATTGTTTACAGGCATACACAGGAGAGTTGAAATGAGACAGTATCGTAATCGTGCGGGCGGTTTCACGCTCGTCGAAATCCTTATCGTGGTGATCATCCTTGGCATCTTGGCTGCAATCGTGATTCCGCAGTTCACCAATGCCTCCCAGGACGCTCGTAAGAACAGCCTCACCAGCCAGCTCCAGACCATTCGCGGCCAGCTCGAGCTCGCGAAGCTGCAGCATCGTGACGTGGTTTCCGCCAGCCTCACGACCGGCGGCGCGACCGCTTGGGATCAGCTGACCACCAAGACCAACGACGACTATACCACAACGGGTACGCCGAACTTCGGCCCATACCTGAATGCGTCCCCCGTCAACTCGTTGAACGGTGGAACCGCGACTGTCGTCATTGCCTCGGGTGCTGAACCCACGTTTGGCGCGTCGGTCTCGGGTGGTTCGACTTCGACCGGCTGGGTCTATCATGTCCCAACCGGCAAGATCTTTGCCACGACCAAGTCCGGCACGAAGGTCTATAACGAAGCAGACGGCCTGAATGCCGACCAATAACCAATTAACGGCGAAACAGCGCCGGCATGGTGGCTCGCCACGAGCTGTCATGCCGGCGCGCTCGCCCAGGTTATCCGATGCACAACAAAGCATCACATCCCGACTTCGCGAACTCGCCACGGCGAATGCTCTCCAAGGGCTTTACGCTGATCGAGATTCTCATCGTCGTCGTGATCCTTGGAATCCTGGCGACGATCGTCGTGCCGCAGTTCAGCAATGCCTCGCACGAAGCGAAAGAGAACAGCCTCAAGGACGATCTTCGATATTTGCGCACGCAGATCGCGGTCTATAAAGCGCAGCATCGCGATGTGGCGCCCGGTTCGGGCAGCGGCAGTTTCACGCTGCAAATGACCCTGCCGACCGACGAGTCCGGTGCGACCAATGCCACAAGCTCATCTGTTTATAAGTTTGGACCTTACCTCACCAGGATCCCTTATAACCCGCTGAACAATCTCGACACGATCAAGCTCAGCAGCTCCGCGACGCTTTCGGCGGATATCGATGATACGACAGGCTGGATTTACAATCCGAGCACACAGCAGATCATCTCAAACCTCAGCGGGAGTGATGGGCATGCCACTCCATACGCACAGTATTAAATCAACAAAACGGCGGGCGTTTACGCTTGCCGAAAGCCTTGCCGCAACGATCGTGCTCGCGCTGGCGGTCGTTGGCGTGAGCGGGGCGATTATCGCATCCCAGCAGCAGATCCATGCCCAGGAAGAAGATTCCGTCGCCGCCGGTCTGGCCCGGCAATTGATGGAAGACATTGCGGTATTGCCCATCAATACCAGCGACGCCACCACCGGCTGGCCGACGACGACCGATCGAACCCTCTACGATTCCGTCATCGATTACAACGGCTATACCGAAGTGGTTTCAATTCCGATCCACCGCAGCGTCACTGTGGCCGATACGGGCACGTTCAGCAGCGCCAGCCCGTCCTCAACAGCCATCACCAGCGGCACACCGACGCTCGGCGCGCAGCAATATTCCCGGGTCGTTTCAGTCACGTATCCGACATCGATTTTTGGACAAACGGTCAGCGCCGGCGAATTCGCGGTGATTGGCGTTACGGTCAAGGGCAGCAGTGGCGTTACGGTATCGCTGTCGCGAATTGTCGCGCGCAACACGGTCAGCCGCTAAGAGGATTGAGATGGAACCAAAAACCTCAAGACGCGGATTTACCTTTGTCGAGCTTTGCTTTGGCCTGGTCGTTACGTCGATGGTCATGATGGCGCTAGGCGCATTCTCCCTGGCGATGGCCAACGCCTGGAAGAGCGCGCAGAAGACGCAATCGATCACATTGGCAGGCAACATGACGATCAAGCGCCTCGAAGATGAAATTAGAAACGCCCGGCTTCTTGGTGCCGTTCGCGCGGGATCATCCGACGGTTCGGCTACGGGCGCCGCAATCATGATCTGGAAAAACGACACCAATGGCGATGGCTTTATCCAGGGAAATGAATGCGAAATGATCGAACATGATACGACCAATCATACGCTGGTGCGCTACCCGACCGGTTTTGCCGATGCGGCCGGCACCTGGTCGTATTCCACAAAGTTCACTTCGTCAACGGTATTTACTCAATTCAAGGTTAATCGCACAGCACAGGTCTTTGCCCACAATATTTACGGAGCGGTGTTTCAAACGTCCGGAACAAGCGGAACGACATTCTGCCCGAATCTTAAAGTTGCTCTCAAAGTCATGGTGGATGACCGTGCCAGTTCGGGCTCGGCTGTTGGAGGCAGCGGACAATTGATGGTTCAATACGGTTCTGCCACCGTTCGCGCGCCGATCGCTCAACCGAATAACTGATATGAAAATGCCAGCCAAAAGAAAATATCGAGGCGTTGCGCTGATGATCGTGCTGTTTGCCGTTGCAACAGCAACCTTGATTGGCTTTGCAATTCTTTCAAATGCAAGCCTCCAGTCGCAGGTTTCGGGCAATCATGTCCGTGCGGCGCAGGCGGATTATCTGGCTGAATCAGGCTTGCAGGTCGCATCCTATTACCTTCAACGCGATCTTGCCGGATTGCCCTCCGCATGGGCAGGACCGAATGGAAGCACGATCGCCATTCAAGCAAGCGGAGTCACCGTTTCTGGAATGACCGGCAGCTTTGACATCAGCGCCACGCGAAACGGAGCCCCTGACACGTATTCCGTGGTCGCCACCGCCCACAGCGCCGGCGCAACGGCGGCCAATCGAATTGCATCGAGCACGGTTCGGGTCGTCCGTGCCACTCCGAATTATTCCGCTGGATTTGGCGGGCCTATCACCGTGCCGACCAAGACCTATTTCAACGGCGGATCGTTTGTCGCCGCGGGGGCAATTTCCGGCGCGGGGACATCAAACATCAGCGGCGGGACTCGCACGGCATTTCAATCCAATGATTTCACCGTGCCAAGCACATCGCAACTCAATTTTTATGGCGGTAACATCAATAACGGCACATATACCATGCCCGACGGCACGGTTGGTACGCCGCAGATTTTCACCTCGGACAAACAAATTTACAGTCCATCAGACCTGGTGGCCAATAGCAACAATCCTGGGCATGTGTTCTATTTCAACAGCAACGTTTTTTTCTATGGCGGGGGTGTCTATAACGCGACAATCCTCGCGCACGGGAAGGTCGAAATCGAAAACCTGGCTGTTCCACTCACAATTAATCGCGTCAGCGGATTTCCCGCGATCGTGACCGAAGATTTCCTCAAGATTAACGGCACACTGACCAATCTGACCGTCAATGGCGTGGTCTACGCAGGTAAAGGCACGAGTTGGGCTGCAGGCGCCCTGGTGCTCGGTACGACTGCCACCATCAACGGTGCGTTGTTGATTCCCAGCGGCAAACCGCTCGGTGCGCCAGGGATGGGCACGATGATCGTCAACTATACCCCCGCTAATAACGACGTCGTCAATTTGACGACGACGACCCAAGCCCCATTGGCGGTGAAATTCACGGATTTGCCTTCGAATGTCACGGCATGGAACCAGAATTGAAAGGACCAATTATGAAGACCTCACGGCTTTTAGGTGTTGTTGTTGTGCTCCAGTTGATGTTGCTCGCAGGGCAATGGCTGGGTAGTCCGATACTTGTTGCCCCGGCGCAAGCACAAGCGGTGGATGCAGCGCGCGACCGCATGCAAACCCTGGAGGAATTGCGAAACGCCAATACCAAGCTGGACAAAATAATCGACCTTTTAGGCAATGGCGGGCTACAGGTCCGCGTCGTTCAGCCCGATGAAATGAAGGGTAAGCCTGCCGCCCGATAACGCGGTTCGTTTCCGCCGGCGGATGCTTGCAATTGGGAATGGAATTTGAGTCGCTGATGCGAAAGCCTCGGAGGGTTGTCATGTTCCCAAGCAAATTCCGTGTCAGGCGTGCATTCACGCTGGTCGAGATATTGACTGTCGTAGTGATTCTTGGAATCGCCTCGGCGGTCATTATTCCGCAGATCGGTTCGCGAAGCGATTTGGTCTGTTCCGCCGGCGCGCGAGTTGTGATGGCCGACCTGATTTATGCCCAGAATCGCGCAATCGCCATGCAACGGAAGCATTTCGTGCAGTTCAGCGGTCAGACATACACCCTGAGATCGCGTGACAGCGACACGTCCGCGATGACAGATTTGACGCATCCAATAACCAAAGGCACGTACTCGACGACATTCAATTCGTCGGGCTCGGGTCTTTCAAATGTAACGCTGACCTCTGCGTCCTTTGGTGGTAAAGCCTACATGGGCTTTGACGAATTGGGGCAGCCCTTTTCGTTTGACTCAACAACCGGGCCAAATGGCACGATAACGGCGCTGACCAACAATGGCACAATAGTCATCACAAGCGGCACCGCTTCGCTGACGATATCAGTGGAGCCGTTTACCGGTGAGATTACGGTCCAGTAACGAATTAGAGCCATGCTAAGACTGACACGATCCCAAATTCAACCGATTGGCCTGGACATCGGAATGGACAGCATCAAGATGCTCCAGCTCGAGGTGACAGAGGGCAACCTGTCGGTCGTTGCCGCAGCCAAGCATGTCATGCCCGAGGAGGTCCGCAATCAGCCTGAACTGCGTTTGCCCGTTGCAATGGATGCAGTGAAACAAATGCTCCGCAACGGTCAATTCAGCGGCAGGCACCTTATTACTTCGCTTCCTCGTGATATTGTTCACGTCAAGAATCTGCGACTACCACCCATGCCGCCATCCGATCTTGAAGCGGCGGTCGAGTTCGAATCTCGAAATATTTTCCCGGAAGATATCAATGACCCTTGTGTCCGTTTCCTTCCGACCGGCGAAGTCCGGCAGGGCAGCGAAACCCGGCTTGAAGTGATCTGTCTGGCTGCACAGCAGCGTGAAATCAATACGTTCGTCGAGCAGTTGCACCGGACGGGGTGCATTATCGATTCGCTGGATTTCGAACCCAGTGCGCTGTATCGCGGCGTCGAGCGGTTCATCCGTCGCCGCGAAGATGAAAACGAAGTCCATGTGCTGGTTGATATCGGTAGCCGTCTTTCGCAGGTGATCATCGGCAAGGGGCGCGATATCAGCTTTTTCAAGCCGATCGACATTGGATCCAGCCAGTTGCAGCAGGATGTTTCACGAAAACTTGGAATTACGATTGAAGAGGCTCGCGCTTTGCGGCGACGGATTGTTGAATCCGGCCCGGCTTGCGATGGTGAGGATAATTCCGATTCGGTCAGGCAAGCGGTGCACGATGCGACTCGCAGCACGATCGAAGAACTGGCTCGCGAGATATCGCTTTGCCTTCGATATTACTCAGTGACATTTCGCGGCCATCGGCCCGGGAAAGTACGATTGCTGGGCGGCGAAGGAGGCGATGCAAAATTGCTCGCGACGATGAATTCCGTGCTCCCGATCCCCGTCGAAGCCGGTCGGCCGCTGATCAGCGTCAACACCGCTCGAATGAAACAATCTGAACGACGAGGCTTCATGGGTGAATGGGCGGTCGCGTTTGGGCTTGGCCTTAAATCGACTCGCGGATACTTCGGCGCTCGCGATGGCCGGCAACGCGAACCCGGCGCGCCTCGCAACGAAACGGCAGAGGTGATCGATCTGGAAAAGGCAGTTGACGGCGCAGCCAAGTCTCACGCGCAGGAGAGCGTCCATGCGTGAACTGGAATTCCTTCCACCCTCTTATCAGCAGACTGCCCGGCGTAAACGAGTTGTTGTTACGCAAAGCTGGATCTTTCTTCTTTTGCTCGTTGGCCTGGGTACATGGGCTGCGCTTGCACAAGGAAACGTTCGTATCAAACAGCGGGAACTGAGGGATAAACAGCACGATCTCGACGAAACGCACCAGCAGCAGAGGATTCTGGCTGAACAATTGAGCTATCGCAGGAAGCTGCAGGAGCAGGAGGGACTCGTCGCATCGATCGGATCGCAGGTCGATATGACCCGGATGCTTCAGACGCTCGACAATCTGATGCCCAAGGAAATGAGCGTTCAGGAATTCGAGTGCACCACCGAAAAGCAGGAACGGATAACGACCAGCGTGGCAGCGCTTCCTTCGGCCGCTCCCAAGCCCAGGCAAATCGACCGGAAAATGCGCATTCGCATCGTGGGTGTGGCGCCGAGCAATGCCGATATCGCGAATTTCCTGACGGGCCTAAGCAGCGTCTCCTTTTTCAATCAGGTCGCGGTGAAGTACGCCAAGGACGTGACCGACAATGGTCACATTCTTCGCGAGTTTGAAGTTTCATTTGTGCTAGAACTGAACCAATAGGCAATTAAAGATGCTAAGTCTTGAAACTCAAACTTCCTGGTCGACGCGAGCGCAATGGATGATTGGCGCTGCCACCGCACTGCTTGTGTTGGGATTCTACTTCCTGTGCTATCGCCCGCAGATTGCCAAGCAGGACGAACTCGCATTCCGCATTGGTCAGATTGATACTGAACTTGCTGCGACCAAAGGGCAGACCGATGTGCTGGATGCGGTGCGCGAGGATGTTGAACGTCTCAAGGTGCGATTAAACAAGGTTAAAACGCTGCCGAATCAAAGCGAATTCGCTCAATTTATTCGTGATGTGGGTATGCTTGGAACACAGGCATCGCTCAAAAGACTGGCATATACCTTCAGTCAGGACAAGCCTGAGCGAACCGACAAACTCAACGAAATTCCGATCAAATTCACTTTTGAAGGCGATTTCGTGGACATCTTCTCATTTCTGCGCCACACCGAGGAATTGCAGCGATTAACACGCATTCCGGCATTGACCCTCAAGAGTCAGGACAAGACCGGCCAGGTTAAAGCGGAATTGACCATGAATATTTACTACTTGGCGGAATGAAATCATGAATCCAGCAGCCAACTTCATCAATAACTTCAGCAAAGCCGCAAAGGCGGACCCAAAGAAGACGGGTTCGCTGGCGGTGTTGTTTGCAGTGCTGCTGGTGATGGTGGGACGGCTTGTCCTAAACGGTAAGGCGACTGCGCCCGGTTCCGCCAATGCCATGCCGGTGCCGTCATTCTATAATGGGGTTTCAACGGCAGACGCATCCGGCAATTCGTCGGACGCTTCCAACCATTCCGGGACAGCGGCAGCCTTCCAGAAATGGGTCGAGGCGCCTGTGCCTCCGATAAGTCGTAACCTCTTTGCGGTCCGTATTGATTATTTCCCCCTCGATGGTTCTCGGACCGTGCAATCTGAATCAACGGATGAGGGTTTCTGGACCAAGCTTGAGAAGTCAATCAACCAGCGAACCGATGAAAGACAACGGCACGAGAACATGATTGCGAGCTTTACGGTGGATGCGGAAAAACTTCGACTGCAAAGCGTCATGATGGGACCCGTGCCAAAAGCCATGATTGACGGAAAACTGGTGGGTGAGGGCAGCGTCGTCGCGGATTTCCGAGTGCTCAAAATTGAGACACGGAAAGTGATCGTCGAGCGAGAGGGCATCATGCTCGCGATCCAAATGAAATAGGCGACGATGCCCGAGGCGAGGCAAAGCGTATGAAAAAGTGGATCAAAACCGCGGGTCTTATTTTTATGGCCGCGACGTCCGTTTATAGCGATCGGGCGATTGCAGCAAAACCGGCAAGGCCGGGGGATTCGCAGGATAAATCAACCACCGATGTCAAGGTTCTCGATGAAGCTGATCCATTTGCTTCCTCTCCCACGACGAGTCCTGCAACCACCGAAGTAAAATCACCTGCTGCTCCCGTTCAACTGAACCCCGATGGCACCTTCAGCCTCAACATCACCGCGGGCGCGGACATTGTCGAACAGTTGCGCGTCATCGGCTTCCAGGCGCAGACAAGCATCATTCCCAGCAAGGAAGTTCATGGCGCATTGCCCGCGATGGACCTCTATAACGTCACGGTTCATGAAGCTCTGGACGCGCTGCTCCAGACCAATGGCCTGAAGTGGGTCGAAAAGGGCAAATTCATCTACGTTTACAGCGCCAAAGAAGTTGCGCAGATGGAAAAGGACGCTCGCGTCACTCACACGGAAGTGTTTCACCTTTTCTACACGCCCGCTGCTGACGCGGAAGTGATGATTAAGCCGGTTTTGAGCAAGGAAGCCGGCGAGGTTGCGCTATCTCCTGCCGCCAAGGTTGGTATTCCCACCGGAGCCAGCGAAGCGGGTGGCAACAGTCATGCAAATGACGATGTGCTCGTCGTTACCGACTACCCGGAAAACCTGGACAAGGTCCGGCAGATCCTCAAGGAAATTGATCGTCGTCCGCAGCAGATTTTGATTGAAGCCACAATCTTGAGCGCGAGCCTCAGCGAAAACAACGCTTTGGGCGTTGACTTCAACATCGTTGGCGGCGTGGACTTTTCCTCGATCACGCATACCAGCGGCCAGATCACCAATGCCAACCTCCCGACCGGCAGCACCGCCTTCGCCGCCGGCGACACACATTCCACCGTCGGGACCGGAAACAGTTTTTCCAGCGGAATTCCGAACGGCTTTAAGGTCGGCGTGGTGATGGACAATATCTCCGTCTTCCTTTCGGCTTTGGAAGGCGTCACCGACACAACCGTTCTGGCGAACCCCAAGGTGCTCGCTCTGAACAAACAGAAGGGCGAAGTCGTTGTCGGTAAGCAAATTGGTTACCTCACGACCACCACCACTGAAACCACCAGCACGCAGAGCGTGCAGTTCCTCGATACCGGCACTCGCCTGGTGTTTCGTCCGTTCGTCGGTGATGACGGTTACATCCGCATGGAAGTCCACCCGGAAGACTCAGACGGCGGACTCCAGACCGCTCAAAATCTGCCGTTCAAAACAACCACCGAAGTCACGACCAACGTGATGGTCAAAGACGGCCACACGATCGTGATCGGTGGTTTGTTCCGCGAGTCCGCCAATAGCACTCGCTCGCAGATTCCGGTGCTTGGCAATCTGCCTTTTGCCGGTCCACTGTTCAGACAGCAGGCCGACACGACCAAGCGTGACGAGTTAATCATTCTTCTGACGCCGCACATTGTTAAGGATGACATCGCTTACTCGGAACTGTCTGAACAGCAGATGAAGGATGCGGAGCGTCTTCGCGTCGGCGTTCGCAAGGGCATGATGATTTGGGGCCGAGAGCGCCTGGCGGAAATGAATTACGAAATCGCCAGCGAAGAGATGAACAAGCGAAATCCGGATCGTAAGCGCGCGATCTGGCACCTCGACGCGGCCACCAACTTGAATCCCAAGTTCCTCGAAGCGATCAAGCTGAAGCAGGATTTGACCGGCAAGGAATTGACCGATGCGGACAATAGCTCGATTCGAGCATTCGTATCGCACGCGATCATGGCGGATCGTCCGCCGGCAACTCAGCCCAGCGCCGTTGCTGAACAACAGCCCGATGCGGATGAAGTCGTCCAGGCTCCCGCGTCAATGAGCGAGCAACTGGCGGCTGCGCCCACGAGCGCTCCGTCCACGCAGCCGGTTGCCCGGGTTGACGATTTCGCGACGGCCGCGCCGGCCACTGCGCCAAGCACGACCCAACCCGTCGCGCAGGTGATGGAAGAATCTGCGATGGCCATTGCCGAGCCCGCCACGGCGCCCAGCACGCAGCCGGTCGCCAGCGACGATTCGGATTCGGTCAAAGCGACCAGTGTCACGGAATTGCCCATGGACGAATTGCCCGCAGTCGGAGACGCGGCCGATTTGAGTAAGTAACCATCTTGCACGTGTCCCGCAACGAGCGGGACATGTGCATCAAGGAATTGTCATGAAAATCAAAGCGCTCGTCATTGCGTTGGTGATCGCATCCCTGGCAGGATGCCAGAGTTCGACCACGAAAACGCCGACTCAAAAAGAGCAGGCCGTCCAGCAGTGGAACAAGACCCGCGCATCGGTCATGGGCTCGCTCGCCAAGAGCCAGTTTGAAACCGGGCACCTCGATAAATGTGAAAAGACATTGGGCGATGCCATGCGGCTCGATCCGCAAAATGCGGGCCTGCATATTTTGGCAGGGCGTCTGGCGATCGAGCAGGGACAGCTTGAAGTCGCTCAAAAGGAATTGGCGACGGCAATCCAGATCAATCCCAAGGATGCCGAAGCGGAATATCTTTCGGGAATCGTCTATCAGCGGTGGCAAAAACCGGAGTTGGCTTACCAGTGCTACGAACGAGCCAGCCAAAAACTGCCGACCGAGGCAGCGTATGTCCTGGCCAAGGCTGAATCGCTTGTCGCGCTTGGGCGAAGCGAAGAGGCTTTGGCGTTACTTCAGGGCGAACTCGATCATTTTGAGCACAATCCTGTGCTGAGGCATGCGGTTGGCAAATTGCAGCTTGATCTGGGAAAGCCGGCTGAAGCAATCGAAACCCTTCGCACGGCCAAGCTCCTCGCTCCGGAAGATACCGAGGTCAGCGAAGATTTGGCGATGGCGTATTTCGAGAATCATCAATATCGTCCTGCTGCCGAGGCATTTCAACGACTGGTCAGTATCGAACTCCAGGCCAATCGCCCCGAATTGTGGGTCGCATTGGGTGAGTGCCAGATGCAACTTGGCAACTTCAAGGAAGCGCGAAATACCTTTGATCGCGCCACCCAGTTAAATCCGTCATCATCGGATACCTGGCTGCGATTGGCCAAGGTGACTCTGCAACTTGGCGATATTCCCCGCGCTCGAATGATTCTTCAGAAAGCGCTGTCTTTGGATATTGCGTCGGCGGAGGCCCATTTGCTGCTCGGATATATCAGCCTGCGTCAGGATCGGTTGACCGAGGCGCTTGCCGAATTTCAAAAGTCGGCAGCCCTGGATCGGGCTGATCCGGTCAGTCTTTGCATGGTCGGATACATCATGGAGAAGACCGGCAAGCCCCAGCAGGCAATTGAGTATTACGCCAAAGCATTGAAGCTCAAGCCCAATGATGAACTTGCGTCTCATCTGATGGCTTCGGTTGATTTGAGTCAGTAGCCAAAAGTGTGAAATACGGATCATTGTCTTCCGGAGGAGAGATGAACCGTGCGAGAGGGAGCCAGGAGTGCGTCGAACTACATTTCTAACATTGCTTGCCTTTCTGCTGTTGGCAGGAGGGGTGGTTTGTCTCATGCAGAAGGCGCGCGTCCTCGCCCTGGGTGGGGACTCGGACACGTCCTTGTATGCCGGCGCGGCACTTCTGATGCTTGCCGCGACATCCGCTCTATTCGCGTTGACCATGCTGCGTCGCTCCTGCATTACCCTTGAGAAACGACTTGAAAAGAGCATTTCCCGCGGCAAGCTCGAACAGGTGATCGCTTCGGATATTCAGGCGCAGTCGCTCGTGGGAGCCATCAACGATGTGATGGACTTTGCAGACCGATCTGTCACTGAATCGGCGATGAAGCTGAAGGAAATCGAGATTCAGCTCAAGGTCGCCACTGGCCGGCGCCAGCACGCCGAGGCCATTTTGTACAGCATTTCCGACGCGGTGCTTGTAACCGATCAATTTGACGAACTGGTTCTGGCCAATGAAGCCGCCGCTCGAATTTTTGGCTTTGATCTGGAAGAAGCCACCCGCAAACCAATGGCCAGCGTGATTGCGGATACGACGATGGTCCAGCTCATCAATGACATGCGTCAAAGCGGCAGCACGAATGGTCGTCGTATTGTCGAGCACCAGATCAAAGGCCCAGGTTCGTCCCCAATGACGTTCAAGGCCACGCTTTCCTGCGTTTCCGACCGCGCAGACCAGCCCGCCGGTGTCGTGGCGGTGCTCCATGACATGACCAAGGAAAAGGAAGTCGCGGAAATGAAAAACGACTTCGTTTCCAACGTTAGCCATGAGCTGCGTACACCACTGGCGAGTATCAAAGCCTATGTTGAAATGCTGATCGACGGCGAAGCCGACGATGAACGTACCAAACGCGAGTTCTACGATATTATCCAAAGCGAAGCCAATCGCCTCGGGCGCCTGATCGATAACATCCTGAACATCAGCCGTATCGAATCCGGCCTGGTGAAAGTCAACAAGCAGCCGCAAAGTCTGACGGTCATTCTCAAGGAAGCCATCGAGGTGATCACTCCTCAGGCGAAAATGAAGAAGATCGAAATCGTCGAGCAACTCACTCCGGTTTTTTATCAGACCCAGGCGGACAAGGACATGCTTTACCAGGCGGTGCTCAATCTGTTGAGCAACTCGGTCAAGTACACTCCCGAATCAGGCCGCATAACCGTTCAAACCCTCGTGGACGAATCCAAGCGTAAGGTTATCGCCCGCATAAGTGATACGGGCGTTGGGATTCCGCCCAAGGACCTGCCTTTTGTGTTCGATAAGTTCTACAGGGCCGAAGCTAATAACCGCATGGCCAAGGGAACTGGCCTGGGGCTGTCTTTGGTCAAGCACATTATCGAAACCGTGCACCACGGAAGGATTTTTGTTGAGAGCCAGGTCAACAAAGGCAGCACGTTCGGCTTTGAGATCGAATTGATTTAGTAACGCCGGAGGGACAGGGAGAGAAAAATGCAGGAAACCAAGACCATATTGGTGGCGGATGATGAAAGCCACATCTTGAACGTTGTCTCGCTGAAGCTGCGCAATGCCGGCTTTCGCGTGGTGACGGCCGCGGACGGGCAGGAAGCGTTCGATCTGGCTCACCAGGAAAAACCCGACCTGCTCATCACCGACTATCACATGCCGCAACTGTCGGGCCTGGAGCTTTGCCAGAAGCTCAAGCACGACCCGCAGACCTGCAGCATCAAGGCGATCATGTTGACCGCGCGAGGCTATCACCTGGAGCCAACCGATACCGAGCAAAGCGGAATCCTCCGCATGCTCAGCAAGCCGTTCAGCCCAAGACAGCTTTTGGCGACAGTCAACGAAGTTCTCCAGTTGGCAGCATGAGGAAACGTCCATTTGTAAGGGGAACGAATCCATGATGACGGAAAACATTAAAAACACTCCGGAGTCGAACGTGTCGTCAACCATCCCGACAGTGGTGATGGATAATCTCGCGTCGCGCTTTCGCCCCAGCAGCATGTTCATCATAGCGCTGAACTCCGATGGCAGCGTCGCCTATCACGATCCCGCCGCGGGCCTGTTCTTCCAGCGCTACGTCCTGCCCATGATCCAGTGGCGGGAAACGTTCGACCCGGAATTTCGTCAACTCGTCGGCGGAATCAACGCGGGCTCGAACATTTCGATCTGGAAGTTCGTGCCCGGCGTCTGCCTTGCTGCGTTTCCATTCGTCCAGCGAAAACAGATGTCCGGCATCCTGGTGCTCGCCGCCAAGTCCCCGGATTTCAAGCTCAGCGAAGATGTCGTCTCCGTTTGCGGCCGACTCGGTCTGGACGGAATCTGGCTCAGCCAACAAGCCGACGAATTGAACCCGCATAAGGACGATGTCATGCAGCGCGTGGCGCGTTTGCTGCTCAGCATGGTTCGCGATCAGATCCGGTTGACCAGCCTGGAAAAGGAACTCGATTCGCTCTCGAATCAGCTTTCCAATACGTACGAGGAATTGAGCCTCATCTATCAATTGAGCAGCGGAATGCGCGTGAACCGCAGTCCCAACGACTTTTTCAAACAAGCCTGCCTCGACGTCATGGAATTGATGGGCGTTCGCGGGATGGGCGTGGCCTTGCGAACCGACACCACGGCTTCTCAGCCGCCGGTGCTCTATGGCGCGATGAGCCTTCCGCCAGGACAAATTCACCGTCTGGCGGATGACCTGATGAATATTCTGCGCGTGCGTAAGAGTCCGCTTCTGATCAACAATCTCCGCGAAGACAAACAGCTTGGCTGGCTCGGCGAATACGCGCATCAGCTTCTTGCGGTCCCGCTCCAAAGACAGGACCAGGTGCTCGGCTGCCTGTTTGGCTTGGACAAGCTCAGCGATGAGTTTGATACGGTTGACAGCAAGCTGCTGAACTCGATCGCGAACGAGTCCGCGATTTATCTTGAAAACTCGATGCTGTACGAGGACGTGCGCGGCCTGCTCATGGGGTTGCTCCACAGTCTCGTCAGTGCGGTCGACGCGAAGGACGCCTATACCTGCGGCCACAGCGAGCGCGTCGCGCTCCTGAGCCGGTTGCTCGCGCAACAGGCGCAGCTCGGCGATCACGTGGTCGAGCGGATCTACATGGCCGGCTTGCTGCACGATGTCGGCAAGATCGGCGTGCCTGAGGCCGTGCTGCAAAAGACCGGCCGGCTCACCGCCGAGGAATTTGAACAGATCAAAAAGCATCCGGAAATCGGTGCTCGCATCCTGCGGGACATCAAGCAGATTGAAGACGTGATTCCGGGCGTGCTGCATCACCATGAACGTTTCGACGGCAAGGGATATCCCGGCGGCCTCGCGGGCGAAGCAATTCCGCTGGTCGGTCGAGTGATCTGCCTGGCCGATTGCTTCGACGCGATGACTTCCAGCCGGACGTACCGCAAGGCGATGCCTCTGGAAGCGGCGCTGGCGGAAATCCGGCGATGCTCGGGAACCCAGTTTGATCCCAAACTGACCGATGCGTTCTTGTCGATCGGTGCCGATCGGTTCCGAGACCTGCTCACCGATCACAGCCGTCAGACCAAGCAGTTGATTGAAATGCAGCAGTCCCTTCGCGCTGCATAGGAGCCTTTGGTCATGCCAGTCAAGTGCGAAGAATACAACCAGATTTGCGTGATGTCGCTCGACGGCGACTTTTCCAACGACGAGATCGATCCGGCGCGCAAGGCGTTCGAAGAGCGGATCGACAAGTTGCACATTGTCGATTTCGTCGTCGATTGCGAGAAAGCCGGCTTCGTCGATAGCGAGGGCCTGGAACTTCTGCTTTGGATGAGGAAAAAGAGTGAGGAATTGTTCGGCCAGTTCAAGCTGGCGGGGCCTGACGAAAACATGCGGAAGATTCTCGAAATGACTCGCCTGGAGCACCGCTTTGAGTGTCATGCCGATTTGACCGCGGCGCTGAAGACCATGAGATAAAGCACGGTCCGGATTATGATCGCCACAGCCACGCGAAAACCTCTCGGACAAATGCTTCTTGACAGGGGACTGATCAAGCAGGAAGAGCTTGATCGCGCGCTCGATGAACAAAAGCGGTGCAATCATCAAAAGCTGCTCGGCGAAGTGCTTGTTGAACTCGGCTGCTGCTCGGAAGATCAGATCACCGAATGCCTCGCCAACGCATATGGTGTGCCTTATGCCCGCATCAGCCCGCGGGTTTGCGATCCCAAAGCCATCGGCATCTTGTCCAAGGATTTCCTTGAAAAGCACCAGGTTCTTCCGCTGTTTCTGGTGGAAGGAACTCTGACGGTCGCGGTTTCCGAGCCGGCCAACGTCTTTCTTCTCGAGGAAATCGAGCGACTGTGCGGCTACAAGGTGCAATTGGTCGCGGCCACGTCCCGCGATATCAAGGCGACGCTTCAGACTTATCTGCCCAACGACCGAATTTTCGTGATTGACGACATCATCGAAGACGTCAAGCCCGAAGAGTTCACGTTCATCGAAGCCGCGAAGGTTGAAGATATTGCCAATCTCGAGGCGATGGCGGGCGATTCGCCGGTCATCAAGCTCGTGAATTATTGCATCTATAACGCGGTGAAAGAGGGCGCCAGCGACATTCATATCGAGCCGGGCGACAATATCCTTCGCGTTCGCTATCGAATTGATGGGCGTTTGGCGGAGCGCCTGCGCCCGCCTTTCCAGATGCATGCGGCCGTCGCGTCGCGCATCAAGATCATGGCGGGACTGGATATATCCGAGCGGCGTCTTCCGCAGGATGGCGGCATCCGCGTCATGATGGATAAGCACCCAGTCGATCTTCGCGTCAGCACCATGCCCGGCAAGCTCGGCGAAAAGGTCGTCATTCGCGTCATCAACAACGACAAGGCTTCGGTCCACCTCGAAAAACTCGGGTTCGGATACGAAGCGCTCAAGCATTGGCGAAAACTGATCAGCCTGCCCAATGGCATCGTGCTGGTCACCGGTCCTACCGGCAGCGGCAAGAGCACAACGCTTTACGCGTCGCTTCAGGAACTCAATCGCGACGATGTGAATATTTGCACGGTTGAAGATCCAGTTGAATACAACCTTGCCGGCGTGAACCAGTTTCAGGTCAACGAGAAGGCCGGCTTTACGTTTGCCAACGCGCTGCGATCTCTGCTGCGTCAGGATCCGGACATTCTGATGATCGGCGAAGTGCGCGATAGCGAGACCGCGCGCCTGGCGACCCAGGCGGCACTCACGGGCCATCTGGTTTTGAGCACGCTGCATACCAACGACGCGCCGTCTTCCATTACGCGCCTGTATAACCTTGGAATCGAACCTTACCTCGTCGGAGCGACTGTTTGCGGCGTGCTTGCCCAGCGGCTCGTGCGAAAGCTGTGTCAGACATGCAAGGAATCGTATACGCCGTCGCCGAACGAAAAGCGCACGCTTGAACGGCTCGCGGGAAGTGTTGACGTACTTTACAGGCCAAAAGGATGTCCGCGCTGCCGAAATCTTGGATTCTCGGGTCGAATCGGCGTTTACGAATTGTTCATCCCCGACGACGCGATGTTTGAAAAAATCAGCCAGGGTGCGGCGCTGTACGACTTGAAGGAAATGGCATCGAAGCAGGGCATGACGACGCTTCGCGCGGACGGCATTGAAAAGGTCAAGGCCGGCATTACGACGCTCGATGAGGTCTACCGCGTTACTGCGTGAGAATTTCAATGCAGACTTTTGCATATTCAGCTCGAGACGAAAATGGTTCGCCCGCCAACGGGACAATGCAGGCTGCGTCCATTGCGGAAGTCACACAGCAGCTGCGCGCCAGCGGCAAATACCCCATTTCGGTCAAACCCGTCGCCAGCCCTGAAGCGGCTGCCGCGATCCAGAGCAGTAGCGGGATCAAAATCTCCCGCGCCGAAGTCATCCAGATCGCCCAACAGCTTGCGATCATGCTTGAGACGGGCGTGACCTTGGTCGAGGCGCTGGAATGTATTTCCAGCCAGGCCATCAAACCGAACGTCAAGCGACTGGTCGAAGACCTCGCCACCGAAGTGCAAGGCGGAAGCGATTTCAGCGTTGCACTGGCGCGTCATCCCAGGAGCTTTCCGCGCGTCTTCGTCGCGCTGGTCAAAGCGGCTGAGAAGAGCGGCATGATGTCGCGCCTGCTTAACCGAGCGACCGAATACCTCCGAGACGAGCATGAAACCGTCCGTCGAGTTAAAGGAGCACTGACGTACCCGGGCATCATGCTTGCGTTTGCGATCACCACGACGATTTTCCTCCTAACCTTTGTGTTGCCCCGGTTTACCGTGATTTACGCCAGCAAAGGTGCAGCTCTTCCCATGCCCACCAAAATCCTGATGGGCATGAGCGACTTTTTGGTCGCCCACTATCTGCTGCTGATCGCAAGCGTGATGGGCCTGTGCGCCGGTGTTTATTTCTACATTGGCACGGATCAGGGCAGACGCGTTTGGCATTGGATTCAACTGCATACTCCCTTGATTGGCGCAATGTTCCGCAAGATGCACCTGTCACGAGGGTTGCGCATGCTCGGGACCATGGCGGGGGCGGGGGTCAATCTTCTCGACTGCGTGACCACTGCCCACGACCTTTGCCCCAACATTTACTTCCGCGAGTTGTGGGATGAAGTTTCATCCCAAATCCAGACCGGCAAGCAGATGTCCGAACCGCTTTCCAGAAGCAATCTCGTTCCCCGATCGATTGCCCAGATGATCCACAGCGGCGAGAAGAGCGGCAAGCTCGCTCAGGTGACCGAGCAGGTGGCTTCGTTCTCGGAACAGGAATTGAAGGAAACCATCGTCGATCTGACTCGCTACATCGAGCCGGCCATGATTATCATCATGGGTCTGATCATCGGTGGTGTATCGCTGGCCCTGATGCTGCCGGTCTTTACGATCAGCCGCGTGATGGCGCAATAGGTCGATTTTTCGCCGTGGGTTCGTTTTGCATATTTGATGGGTTCCAAAACCCACGGCGGTGCCGTGGGCGTTCGATAGTTGACTTCTTTTCTCTTTTCATCCTTCTGGCTTCTGACTCCTTTCCCCAAAATGGGTTCGTTCCGCATTTCACGGATTGGAACGCCTTGGAACATTTGGGATTCAAATTGTCCCACCGATGAGTGAATCGGAGGCCCATCGCGAAATCTTAATAGGGCGCGCAAATAATTTTGAACGGTGAACCATTCCCCGCGGCTGGACAACAATTGCCGGGCTTGACGCTATATAACCGGGTCAAAGATTGAGGGCTTTAATTTAAGGAGGCCTATATGCGCCCTGGTATCGTTTTGGGTCTGTTCATGGTCGGGTGGATTGGGGCTGGGGCGTTACTTCGCGCGGATGACAAGCCAACAACTTCGGTATTCGGATTTACCATGAAATCCCTGGCTGGGGAGGATGTGAACCTGGCTCAATATCAGGGCAAGGTGGTCATGGTCGTCAACACCGCCAGCAAGTGCGGGTTTACGCCGCAATACAAGGACCTGGAGGCGTTGTACGAAAAGTACAAGGACAAGGGGTTTGTGATCCTTGGGTTTCCCGCCAATAACTTTGGCAAGCAGGAGCCGGGGACCGACGCCCAGATCGCCGAGTTCTGCAAGGACAATTACAGCGTCAGCTTCCCCATGTTCTCCAAGATTTCGGTGCTGGAACCGGACAAGGCCGCGATTTACAAATATCTGACGACCCAGCCGCAGGAGAAGACGAAGGAAAGCGGCGAGGTAAAATGGAACTTTGAAAAGTTCCTGATCGGTAAGGACGGCAAGCTTGTATCGCGATGGCGCTCGCCCATCACGCCGATGAGCAATGACGTCGTGCAGACGATCGAAACGGAGCTGGCGAAATAATAACGAGTTTTGCTTACAGCCTACACAGATTGGACAGATGAAAACCAGTAATCAATCGCGCGGGAGGAATTGGAAATCGTTTTTTAGCCACAGAGAACACGGAGGACACGGAGAAAAGACAAAAGAAACAATCTCTGTGAACTCCGTGGCTAATATTTTTGCGTTTTGTGCAATCGTTTTAGTAAACAGCATTTGTCTGAACGCACGTGCAGCGACGCCCAACCTCGCCGGGCAGATCGATCGGCCGCTGCGCTATCGGCCGGAGAATGGCGACTTTGTCATCGTCAACGGGCCCGATTCGTTCAACCGGTCGCTGTATGGCAGCAACACCGCGTTCCGCGCGGACGCCGGCGACAAACCGGAGGTAAGCCTGTTCCTCCCTGGCCGCGGCGGCACGATACGCTTCGCGGTCAAGACCCCATCGCAGGTGAAGTGGCTTCACGAATCGCGGAAGATCGTCGCGCGATATCGGCCCGGCTCGATGGTCTATGAGATTTCCGACCCGGCCTGGAACGATTCCATTTTACAAATGACGATCCTGGCGATCGATTCAGTGGATGGGGTGATCGTCAAGGCGCAGTTTGACCAGTCGCCGGAACAGGCGGAGTTCATCGCAGCGTTTGGCGCGGGCAATGGCGATCGCGGCTCGCGCAACGGCGACATCGGCACGGAACGCATGCCCGTCAGCCAGTTCTTCGCGTTCCAGCCGGAATACGCCAGCAACAGCCATTACCAGATCAATGGCCGATCGTTTGACCTGGTCCGCGGCGCACTGAGCAGCACGACGTTTCCCAACACCGATGGCAATTCCACCGCGGCGGCAGCGACGACGCGCATCGCGGGAATGTTCGACGACGGCGCGACGCTGGCAATCGCGGACGGGACCAAGTGGCCGTCGGCTGCTGATCTGCTCGGCTCGGCTGGGCAGCAGACAGGCTCGCCGGTGGTCATTTCACGCGCGGCGGTCAAGGCGAATCAACCCAATTACGCCGGCTTGCAGGTTTTGGCGTCGCGGACGGCGACCGTA
>DASZXJ010000068.1:0-14215 GCA_035545895.1 Tepidisphaeraceae bacterium
GGTGAGGTTGGAATCGGGATGGTTATCGTTGAACCGTTGGAGCACCCTGCTCAAATGCTCCGCCGAATCAGACCGCCACGCGTGATACAACATGTTGACCAGATACCCGTGCTCGTAAGGCGTGTGGGCGGCCTGCTCCCACTGCCGCTGGTTTTGCGGAGACAAAACCTGCTGCAGCTTCAGATAGCACTCGCGCAGGTTCGGTGGCAGCCACAACGAGGCGGACGTAAGGTGCTGATCAAAAGGCATCGTGCCGGTTTGATCGGTTGGCCAGGCGTAAATCGTCTCGGCCTGCCGCTCGACTTCGTAATAGTTGGACAGCCCGTTCAAGACCAGAACGCCCGCCGGGTACAAGCTGATGTTGAGGTTCGTATTGTAGTCTGGCGATGGTTCGCCGCCGTCAATGAAAAGTGAACGGCATTGCGACGCAAACGCCAGCCCCTGCAATTCGTTATTGCAAAGAAAATCGAGCCAGCTATGCAAATCGTCCAGCGAAAACAGGGCGCCCGACAGCTCGCGCGACCAATGCCTTGCCTCGGACAGATCCTTTGCCTGCGCCGCCCGGTCGATTCGCCAGAGACAATAACTTGGCCAATCGTCATGATTGTCGAAGTTGGCGGGGAGAATATCCGGCGGCCAGGCAACGCTCGATCCGAGTTCCTGCGCGAGACGCTCGGCCGCGAGGAATTGTTCATGGATTGAAACACGCGCGTCCCGATTTTGAGCCACCTCGTTTTCGAGGAATTTCTTCATGCGCGACTGTTGCCAGCGATAATCCTGAAGGGGGCTTTTAACCTCTCCGCGATCGAAAAAGAGCAGGACGCTTTTCTTGGTGCCCGGCCCGCCGTCGAGGTCGCCCGGGTTGGCGGGAAGCGTTTCCTTCACGTCGCCGGTAAGCAGGACCGCCACGCAACTGGGCCCGTTGGGATCGCGGCTGCCCAGCAAAACAGCGCGGCTGTCGTGAAGCGCTACCGGTAAATGGGTTGCCAGTTTCGCCAGCGGCAAAAGCGGCTCCTCGGCGGGCTTGTCAGCACTCCTCGCCAGCGCGACATGCGATGATCCATCGGTTCGGGCGGGCGACGATCCGGGCGACGATCGCTGAATCGCAATGCCAACACCCATCAGCACGATGGCTGCAACCAGTGAAACTCCGATGGCGCGGCGAACCAGTCCGAATATCGGAAAATCCCGGTTGTGCGAGCGCAAGTGCCCGACGACCAGCGCAAAAGACAGATAAACGCCAAACCGCATGCCGGCGTTCCACAGGTCAGCGACCGGAGTCGAGCGCGTTTCAAGTCGCACGATGAGGCTGAGCAACGTTGCGCACGAGCAGATGAAGATCGCCATCCCGCTGCCCAGCCCCCATGCCGCCAGCGCGATGGCGATCAGATAAAACGGCAGCACTGAAACGCCGGGCCCGACAAAATAATCGAGCCAGCCTGTCGCGCCCGTCAGCGCAAGAGACAATGCAAGCACCGCCCACCATCGCGAAGATGTGGAACGTTCACCATGTATCTGAGATGATTGCCTGGCCATACTCCATGCCAACCAATTCGCCGACGTTCATCGCGGCTGGATACCCACCGATTCCCAAGGCAGGCCGATGCCCCCTCACTGCGGAGTATAACGACAACATTCGCGCAACATTGCGCACAAAATGTGGAATTTATTTATACGGCAGTCCAAATTTCCCGGTAGGGTTTAACGGGCAGACGGATAGGGATTTACCGTAAAGCCCGCGTTCAGCCGGCGGCGTGAAGAAGTGTCTTCAGGTTCCGCTCGTGTTCGGAAAGGTGCTTTTTCAGCAATTCAACCACTTCCGCGGGCCCGTTCTTAAGAGCGGTTAGCGCATTTTCATAGCGTTCGATCGCCACCTTCTGGGCCTCGATCAGCTTGGGCATGAGAAACTTGATGGTAAGAAAGGCAAGATACTGTTCTTCAGATTGGATCGATCCGGGTTTGGGAATTCCCCCCATGCGGTCGATCATGTCGGCCAGGTCCAGAACCCGCTGCTGGCCGGCGATTACCATGTCGTTCAACGGCCGACGAATTTCGGCGGTGGCGCGGGAGAGGTACGGCGAGCCCTCTCCCATGAAACGGAAAATACTGTTTTCCTCCGCCTCCAGAAGCGCATTGAGCGTGTCGATCACAACTGCCGACGTGGATTTGGTTTCAACCATCGATTCGCAACCTCCGGCCGGGCCGGAAATCGGTTATTTTTCAACCGCGGAGGTCAGCCGCGTTTGCCCGCCCGCGGCCGACTGCATTTTTCCAAAAGTCGCCGTCAAGCGATTGAGCGGACCATATCCGGCAAACATCACCACCAACATGACCGCGCACATCACCGCGATCGCCATGCCAAGCGGATTGGGGCTCAGTGACGGCTTGTCGCTGCTCTTGAGGTACATCACACGAATGACCCGCATGTAATAGTAAAGGCTGAAGACCGTGTTCAAGCCGATGACCGCAACCAGCGCCCACCACCAGCCGCCATTGGCGCCCAGCACGTACATCACGTTCAGCTTGGCGACAAATCCGGCAAACGGCGGCAAGCCGACCAGGCTGAACATGAACGTGGTCATGCACGCAGCCAGAATCGGATTGCGGCGGAACATGCCTTCGTAGTCGTTGATGTTTTCACTGCCTGCTTCACGATAAATCAGCCCGGCCACCGTGAACGCGCCCAGGTTCATGAACATGTACACAGCCATGTACAGCAGGATGGCCTGTGTCGCGCCTTCAGCCAGAAATGCCGTGCTGGAATCGTGTTTCACGATTAACGAAAGAGCACACAGCATATAACCCGCATGAGAGATCGAGCTATAGGCCAGCAATCGTTTGATATTGTCCTGCACAAACGCGGCTGTGTTGCCGACCGTCGCGGTGATCGCGCCCAGCACGCCGACGACTGCCGCAATCGCGCCGAGCGAAACTCCGCCGGTGCTTCGGTATCCCATGCCTGCCGCAATCACGAGCAGCAATCGCAGCATCAGGATCAATCCCGCGCCTTTGGAAGCCACCGATAGGAACGCGCTCACATCGATGCTCGCGCCTTCGAAGACATCCGGGCACCAGAAATGGAACGGAACGGCTGAAATCTTAAAGCCAAGTCCGATGATCAATCCAAAGACCGCGACCGACAGCAAGGCCGCGGAAGGCGTGCCGCCGGCAATGATCCGGGACGCCAGTTCATCCGCCTGGAGTGTGCCGTAGAGTCCGTACAGATACGAAAGGCCGTAGACCATCACCGAACTGGTGACCGCGCCGAACAGCACATATTTCAATGATGCTTCGGCGCCGACCTTGTGGGTCTTGCGGAACCCCGCCAGCACATAGCTGGGCAGGGACGCCAGTTCCACGCACATGAAAACCATGAGCAGGTTGCTTGTACCGGCCATCAGGGACATGCCGAGCGTCGCACCGAGCAATAGCGTGAAAAATTCCGGGCCGTCTCCTTCGTGCATGGTCGCTGCGGTTGTGCTGAACCACATCAGCACGATTCCCATCGAAAAGATCAGGAGCATGACCTTCCAGAGGGCCGACATCTGATCGGCAACCATCAATCCGCGAAAATGCGGGCCATAGCTGGTTTCATCGACGCCCACGACGATGGCCGCGATCAGGGCTGCGCCCATGCCCAGCAGTGCCACCAGCGCGCAGACAATATTGCTTCGACGCGCGAAGAACGGCGTCAGCAGCACGGCCACGATCGCGGCAATCAGCCAAAGCTCCGGAGCAAACGCTCGCAGCTCGTTCCACGCGGGGATGAAGGGTTTGTCAATCATAGCGGGCGGCAGGCAGCGGGCAGCAGGCAGTTGCAGGCTTGACTGCCTGCTGCCAGCCGCCTGCTGCCTGCTTCTTATCCAAACAACTTAAACATCGCCAAAACAGTCTGGTTCGTGAACGCGAAGACGAAAACCGTCGGCAGCACGCCCATGGCAATTGCCATGATTGCCAGCGGGGTCAGGATGCCGAGTTCGCGCCCATCGACTTCCGGGAAACTCTTGTATTCGCTCTTTTCCGGGCCAAGGTAAACGCGCTGGATCGTCCAGAGCATATAGCCCGCGGTCAGCACCACACCAAAGCAGGCGACCACCGACAATGCGTAAATCTGGTTGATCGTCGCAAATCCGCCTCGGATCAGAATAGAATCGGATTTCGCGGCCGCGAACGCGCCCAGAAGCACCATCACTTCACCGACAAATCCACAAAGACCCGGCAAACCGAGATTGGCGAACATGCCCACCTGGGCCAAACCGGTATAGAGAGGCATCGTCGTCGCGATGCCGCCGAATCTGGCGATTTCGCGATGATGGGCCCGTTCGTAAATCACCCCGACAATGAAGAACAGCATCGCGCTGGTAATGCCGTGTGCGATCATCATAAACAGCGCCCCATTCACCGAGGCCTGCGTCATCATGGCGGCGCCGAGCGTCACGAAACCCATGTGCGAAACCGATGAATAGGCAACGAGCTTCTTGAAATCCTTCTGACTCATGGCGCACAGTGCGCCGTAGATGATGCTCACCACGCCGATGATCGCAAAGAGCAGCCACATGTGCTTGGCGGCTTCAGGATAGAGTGGATAGGCGATCCGGAAAATTCCATAGCCGCCCATCTTCAAAAGAATCGCAGCCAGGATCATGCTGATGGGCGTGGGCGCTTCGACGTGCGCATCGGGCAACCACGTGTGCACCGGCACGGCCGGCACTTTGATGAGGAAACCGAACATCAACAGGAAGAAGAAAAGAGAAGCCGTCTTGGGCGAGAACATTCCGCCGGCAATGGCATTCTGAAATTCCGGGCCTGCCAGCTTGATCAAGTCAAACGTGCCTGCAACCGGATTCGTCGCAGTCACCGGGAAGACTTGGCGGCTATAAAGATACGTTGCGATCAAAACGATCAGCAATCCGATCGAACCAACCAGCGTATACAGGAAGAACTTGATGGCAGCATATTCCTTGCGCGGGCCGCCCCAGATGCCGATCAGGAAATACATCGGCAGCAGCGACACTTCGAAGAAGACGTAGAACAGGAAGAAATCCAGCGAAAGGAAAACGCCGAGAATGCCGGTTTCCAGGAACAGGAACAGGGCAAAATAGCCCTTGGTCATTTTTTCGATGTTCCACGACGCGATGCAGCTCAGGAAACAGATGAACGTGCTGAGCAGAACAAGCGGGAACGACAATCCATCAATGCCGACCAGGTATTCGATGTTGAAGGCTTTGATCCACGATGCCCGCTGCACCATCTGCACGACGCCCGACCCGCCGCCGCTGAGATAACCGTAGCTGGCGCTGCCTGCGTTCCAGTCGAAGGTGACAAGCAAAAGCAGCGAGAAGAGGAACGTGATAAGCGTCGTGCCGACCGCGATCCAGCGAACAGCGTCGCGGCTCTTGGCAAAAAGCACCGCTATCGCGCCGACGGTCGGAAGAAAGATCAGGATCGTCAGTAGCCAATTATTCAGGAATTCCATAGGTCTTATCCCGTGACACGGACGTCTCACCCGTGCAAGCGTATCGGCACGGGCAAGACGCCCGTGTCACCGTTTCATCATCTCGATAACACAACAACAATTGCGCCAGCCAGGCCGAGCGTCACCGCGGCCATCAACACCGTCACATATAGTCGAATTCGTCCGGTTTGCGGCGTGCGGACCGCAGCGCCCAGTTCCTGCGACAGTGCCGCTACACCATTCACCGCGCCATCCACCACATATTGGTCGCTCAGACCAGCCAGGAACGAAGTCTGTTTCACCAGCCAGCCGACCAGGTTGACGATCCCATCCACTATGTATTTGTCGAACACCGCAAAAAACTTGCTGAACCCCATGACGATTCCGACGAACACGCTCATGTACAGTTCATCGAAATACATCCGGCGATACAGCCACGTGTGAATCCATCGAACGGGCGGAATGTTCATCAGTTTGTTGGCGATGGAGTATCCGTTCCAATACATCAGCACGCCAACGCCGATGGCGATCAACCACGCGAAACCACCGGCCAGGGCGTGTTCCATTTTCTCGTGGCCTTCCTCCTGGAGTTTCTCGACCTGGCCGGGCACGGCAGCAGGCGCGGGCTCGGCTTCGGTGTTGCCGGTCTTTTCGACGGTTGTTTCGGGTTTCCAATATTTCGAGAACCCGACGAATTCCCCTTCCATGTGATCGATGCGCATCTGAGCTTTGCAGTAGATGTCAGCTTCGTTAATCGAAGCGACAAGGAACTGCCTCACAGGAATCAACCCGCCGGCCAGGATGCTCATCACCGCGAGCACCGCCAGCGGAATCCACATGATGGGCAGTTCGTGAGCATGGTCGTAAACGTGCTGGTTTCGAGGCTTGCCCCAGAACGTCAGCATCCAGCAGCGGGTCATATAGAAAGGCGTGACATACGCGATAATCACGGGCATGAGGAACAGCAGCCAGTACCAGTGCGACTTGCCCGCTTCCTCGGCGGCAAAGCCGAAGCTGGCTGCGTGCGCCAGGATCATGTCCTTGCTGTAATACCCCGAGAAACCCACGCCCGCGATGCCGAACCCGGCAATCGCCAGCACGGCGATGGCGAAGGTCACGCCGGTCACCGGAATCTTGCGGATCAGCCCGCCATATTGCGGCATTTCCTGTTCATGATGAGCCGCATGAATCACGCTGCCGGAACCCAGGAACAGCAAGGCTTTGAAAAACGCGTGCGTGATCAGGTGAAACAACCCGCCAACCCACGACCCCACGCCCATCGCCAGGATCATGTAACCGAGCTGCGAGAGCGTGCTGTAGGCCAGCACCTTTTTAATATCGCTTTGCGCGATGGCGATCAGTGCAGCCATGGTAAGCGTGACGCAACCGGTAATCGCGATAAACAGTTTCGCATCAGGCGTGAGGACCGGAAAGATTCGCCCGACGAGGTAAACGCCCGCAGCCACCATCGTCGCAGCATGGATCAGCGCGCTGACCGGTGTCGGACCTTCCATGGCATCGGGCAGCCAAACGTGCAACGGAAACTGCGCGCTCTTGCCGACCGCACCAAAGAACAAACCAATGCCCATGATGGTGAGCAGCTTGGAGGTAAATGTCATGCCGGTGCCGAGCACGACGTCTCCCCCGCCGCCGGCTGCGCCCAGTTGAATCCACATGTCGGGCAATGTGACGTTGCCCAGGTGATAAAACAGAATTCCGAAACCAATGAGGAAACCAAAGTCGCCGACACGGTTGGTGACAAACGCCTTGATCGCGGCGTTGGATGCGCTCTTGCGTTCATACCAGAAACCGATCAGCAGATAAGAGCACAGACCGACCAGTTCCCAGAAAATGAATAGCTGAAGAACCGTGCCGCCCAGCAGCAGGCCGAGCATCGAAAAGCAGAACAGGCCGAGATAGGTGAAGAATCGTGGATATCGCTTGTCTTCGCTCATGTAGCCGATGCTGAAAATATGCACGAGCGTGGCGACCAGCGTCACCATGTTGAACATGACGATCGTGAGGCTATCGACAAACACGCCGACATCAAGATATCCCGGATGCTTTTGTCTCGGCCAGATGCCGACGGGAATCCATCCGAAAGTCATGTTGATGGGCGACTTTTCCATGCCCCATTCGGCCGCGCCGGGAATCCACAGGATCATGGCGATCAGACTGCAGACAAAACTCAGCGCGATTGCAGTCGTGCCCACGATGCCCGCCAGCGGCGTGCCCATCTTCTTGCCCAGAAAGACAAGAATGACAAACGATGCCAGCGGCAGCAGCGTCGCGATCGTCAGTAATAGTGCGGGAGCAGGCATATCAAAAGTGGCGAGGGGCAAGGGACAAGGGGCAAGCGAATTCACTTGCCCCTTGTCCCTTGCCGCTTGCCCCTATCCTTTCAAGTTCTGTGCTCGTTCGACGTCGATCGTGTTGAAATTGTTATAGAAATTCAGAAAGATCGCCAGCGCGACCGCGGCTTCGGCGGCGGCGAGAACGATCACAAAAATCGCGAATATCTGTCCGCTCAGCAGCGGCGACGCGCTCGTGCCAGCCCACGAAAACCGGTTGAACGCCACCAGATTGACGTTGGCGGCATTCAAAACCAGCTCCACGCCCATCAAGATGCCGATGGCGTTGCGCTTGACCAGAATCGTCAGCAGGCCGCAGACGAACAGGATCGCCGCGACAATGAGATAATGCTGAAGAGCAATCTGACCGCCTGTCATGGATTGCCCTCCTCACGCTTGCGGGCCTTGGCGAGATAGGCTGCGCCGATCATGACGACCAGCAGCAGAACGCTCGACAATTCAAACGGAACGAGAAAATCGCCGAGTAGAGCCTGGCCGAGCTTGTCCAGCGGATACAGCCCGCTTTCATAACTCTGCACATTGAACTTGGCCCGCAGAATGCCCGCAATCAGCGCCACCAGAAGCACGAGCGCGAAGGACATTGCAACCATCACTTCGCCCAGCTTCGGTTCGAACCGGCTGAACGGACTCTTGCTGGTGAGCATGACGCCGAAAACGATGAGAATAAGCGTGCCGCCTGCGTAGACGACCAGTTGAACCGCTGCGAGAAACTCAGCATTGAGCAGAAAATACAAACCCGCGACGCCAATCAGTGTAAAGAGCAATGCAACGGCGGTACGGACGATGTTTCGTGTCGCCACAACACCGATGGCTGAAATCACCGACATGAGCGCGAAGATGTAGAACAGCCATGCGGCTGTCGGGTCGGCGGGTTGTTGGGCCAGGATAGTCATGACGTTAAGCAGCACTCGCCGGCTCGGCAACGGGTTCGGGGAATGGGTCCGGATCGGTCAATCGCTGTTTCAAATTGCGACCGCTCGCAGCCGCGTACACGATCCACATCACGACGCCCGTGAACATGCTGATGCCAAGCAGCGCCAGCAGCACCTGCACCACCAGCGAAACCATCGCGCTGTGGCTGGTCCAATCGCTTAGGGCGAACGGGTTGTAATCCTTCCACGGAACGCCGGGCAAATCAGGCACAAACAGTTGCCACAATGCCGCTCCCAACAGCAAAACGCAGGAGACCGGCAAGAGCACTTTCACGCAGGCATAAAGCACCTGATCGATGCGTGGTCGAGGCAACGTCCAGCGAATCCACATCTGCACGAAGACGATCAACATCGCCTTGGTGACGAAGATTCCCACGCCAACCACATTGACCGCAAACTTCGCCATCTCATGGCCGGGCGTGCTGAACTGATGATGCAGATATCCAATGATGCCAAACGGATCGTTCCAGCCGCCCAGGAACAGCGCTGCTTGAATCCCGCCGACAACAAACATGGCTGCGTATTCAGCAAAGAAAAAGAAGCTGAACCGCAGGCCGCTGTATTCGGTGTGGAAACCCGCCACCAGTTCCGATTCCGATTCGGGCAGATCAAACGGCGCCCGTTTATTCGACGCCAGGCTTGCGATGAAATAGCTGAAAAATGCAAGAAAGGCGAAGGGATTTTTATAGATCAGCCAGGTATGAATTCCCCCGCCCTGTTGCATGCTGATATCGACGAGGTTCAATGTCCCGGCCGCCATCACTCCGACGATGATCGAAATCCCCAACGGAATTTCGTAGCTGACCATCTGGCAGGCTTCACGCATTGCGCCGTAAACCGACCACTTATTATTGCTGGCCCAGCCGGCGAGGATGACGCCCATGATCTCGACCGACAAGATCGCCAGAATCCAGAACAAGCCCACCGCCAGACGCGGCTCGAAGGTCATGTCCGGCCCAAACGGCAGTGCCAGCCACGCCGCAAAGACCGGGGCAAAGGCGATATAAGGCGCCAGCTTGAACAGGAACCAGTCCGCATCGCGCGGCGTGAGGTCTTCCTTGGTCAACAGCTTGATGCCGTCCGCTAAAGACTGAAGCAGCCCGATCGGGCCAACCCGGTTGGGTCCCAGACGACTTTGCATGTGCCCGGCGACTTTGCGTTCCCACCAGATGGCGAACATCGCAAAAACCATCACGCCCGGCAGAAAAACAGCCGCGACCAGCGCAAAGCTATAGATGAGATTGGCCAGCGGGCCTTTCTCAATGCCCAGCGCATCGAAGACCATCGACTGCACCATCGGCCCTTGAGTTTGTGCCAGCACCACCGTCGACAGGGACATAGAGGCGTCTATGTCTAGCGGGGATGAAATGGGGTGTCAAGCAATTGCGGATTTCGGATTGTCGATTGCGGATTTTGCCATTGCCTTCATTCCGCAATCCGCACTCCGAATTCCGCATTCTGACCGACCAATCAGGGCCTCAGCGCCTCGATTTTCCCCGCGCACTCAAAATCCTTCCTGCTCAATCCCCCTGCCGAATGCGTGCTATACCGGACCTTGCATTGGTTATACCCCACCTCCAAATCCGGGTGATGATTCGATTGATGCGATATCCATGCCGTCGCGTTCACGAACGCCATTGTTTCATAATAGTTTTCAAAGGAGAACGTCTTGACGATCTCCGAACCGATGTGTTTCCAGCCGGATAGGCCTCTCAGGGATTTCTTGATCTGTTGTTCGTTTAGCTTGGGCATGTCGGTCTCCTTCGTTTTATTCTATGCTACGATCATCACGTCATGCGCTGGATCATTGGAGATATTCACGGAATGCTCAGGCCGCTGGAGGCGCTCATCGCCGCCATCCCGCGCTTTGATGCCCAACCCACTTACTATTTCGTGGGCGATTACGTCAACCGAGGCAAGGAATCCAAAGGCGTCATCGAATTCATCCTCTCCCTTCCCAATGCCCGGTTTATTCGCGGCAACCACGACGATGTGCTCGATCAGGTCCTGCATGGCACGGCCTACGCCGACAACGCCTCGCACGGCAACCGCTTCCTCGCGATGCAATGGTTCCTTGACCATGGCCTGCTTGAAACTTTGCAAAGCTACGGCGCGACCATGGACATGATCGGGCAGGCGATTATCAATCGCACGCCGTCATCGCTTCAGCCGATTATCGATCTCTTTCCGCCGGCGCATCGACAGTTCATTCACTCGCTGCCGGTTTTTCTTGAGGACGACGACCTGTTTCTGATCCACGGCAAATGGCCGCTGAAGCAAAAATCCGGCCCGGCGAAGGCGATGAAAGGGTTTGGCGCCAATGATTCGATGCGGCAGGAAATCCTGTGGGGACGATTCACCGACGCAGAATTGACCAAGTCGCAGTCGTGGCCCAAGCGCGGATTCTTCGGACACACGCCCGTGCCGACCTACAAGGGCTATGAGGGAACATACAAGCCGATCGTCTCTTCAAAAATGGTATTGCTCGACACTGCGGCGGCGCTCAGTCCCAGCGGACGCCTCAGCGCTTACTGCGCGGATAACGACCAACTGATCCAGGCGGACCCGCAAGGAAGATTGGCACATCCCGCTTAAGCGGGACGTGCAGACAAGGAAATAAGAAGTCAAACTTGAAACCGAAAATTTAATCTCCTCTTCGTGCGTTCTTCGTCTCTTCATCCCTTCGTGGCTCTGAGCATTTTTTTTGAGGAAATGTAGTTGTTGAATCTTCCCACTCATCATTTGAAGATCGCGCTGCTTCAGCCGCAGATCGCGCCCAACACGGGAAACATCGCCCGCCTCTGCGTCGCGACCGGCACGGAACTGCACCTGGTTCGGCCGATGGGGTTCGTTCTGTCCGATCGCGAACTCAAGCGCAGCGCGATGGACTATTGGCCAAGACTCAGGCTCACGATGCACGACGACACGGAGTCATTCTTCAAAATCGTCGGAAGCGATCGTTTCTGGCTCTTCTCAACAAAGGGTCATCAATCGCTATGGGATGCGAAGTTTCAGGATAACGACTGGCTGATCTTCGGCTCGGAAACAGGCGGCATCAGCGAATCGATTCTCGATAAATACAAGGATCGAACCATACGAATCCCCCAAGCCGCCGATGAGCGATGCTTAAATCTCTCGTCAGCAGTAGCTGTGGCGGTGTATGAGGGGTTGCGTTCAATTCGCTGAATGGAAAATCGCCTCTGAACCGGATTCCATGATGCGGCCTGCCGCCCAATCGCGCACGCGCCGCAATGGTCGGGTGTTAAGTCAATGCAACGCCTGCCTCTTGAGAGTGATTCCCTGAGTATCAGCCTAGACCTAGCAACTCTCATTTTCCTGTTTAAATTGTCGCGCGCTAATCCTCAGATATTCCCTGGACAGACGACTTTTTATGTGACTTGCTACGGCGCGGGTCTTGACGTAGCTGACAGCCCTCAAAAGTGAGTGGACTGACTTCGGATAACGCGCCGCGACTAATCTTCATTGTATTTGGGAAATTGCAAAGACAATCCGAAGGATCGACTTTTTCAAATTCGATCGCACTCATTCGGTCCCTGCCGATAAGGCAGCTGACTACGCACCGATCGATCGGCTGGCCTGTTGCCGTGTCGATAGCGGGAATAAAGCCATGGACAAGGACTTTTTCAATCGGCAGTCTCGCCAAAAAGTCTCTGGCTAATCTTAAAATCGAGCTACACAGATGGTCTTGATAGAGAAGAATGAAGTCCCGTTTGGAACTCTTCTTGAGTGACACTCGACCGCTGGATAGCAATTTCTTCGTCTGCTCCGGGATTACGTCTGGTGAATTCAGATATGCATAAACTTCAGCACAAGTCGAGTCAGGAAACGAGTAGATGACTTGCCTGCCGATCAACGGAGAAGCACAAAGATCGATCTCGTCCATAACTTCGGTATATGCGGATAAATCACCTGAGGTCACCCTTACCGCCATTGTCCGTGTTTCTTGAACAGACCTGAGATTCAGTTTGTAGGTGGCCTTGGCTTGTTCATATTCTTTCTGATCTGATTTCTTTGCCTCTTCAATCTCTCCTTGAAACATCTCGGCTGGATCATAGGGGATGCCCATAAATCGGGACAGGCGACTTGGTCGATATGCGTTCATTCGCTCAATGGCCGCATTCTCTGCAGTTTTCAACCTGTTAGACTTCAGTGGGTCTTGGCGTTTAGACATTGAGGTCCAATCAATCGGCGTTTGGGGAGCACAATGAAGGCGCAAAAGTGATTGAACTAACACCTGGTGCTGCTCAACCTCTTCAGCGCCGCTAAGGGCCCGGCGTAGATTTCGGGCGCTCAACCTTTGCACATCACCCACGAGCCGTGTAACCGGAGCCAATGCGTCAACGACGGCATAGTAGATTTCTCGACAAGCTTCAACGTCAGCATCTGCTTTATGTGCATTATCAAGATTTTTGCCGAACAGACACTGATAAGCTACGCCGAGCTTTAGCCACCGCCCATTATCAGCAAGGATTTTCGCGCTTTGCCGCATCGCACAATACAGGTCGCGGTCAGGCAGGGTGATGTTCACCCGGCGTGCGGAGAACTCCAGGATCTTGTAATCAAAACCGACATTGTAACTGACAACGCGTTTTGCAGTTTCCCAAAGAGAAATAAGTTCACCCATTGCACGCGATAGCGGAACGCCATGTCGACGGCATATCTCAGTCGTAAAACCATGAATTGCCGTCGCCTCAAGGGGAATCGTCCAACCATCAGGTCGAATCAGGCAATTCAGACGTCCGATTGCCGATCGACTGTCGTCACACAAAACCGCGGCCACTTGGACAAGATAGGGTTGATTCACAATGTCGGCGTATTGAGATGGCAAGCCAGTGGTTTCTGTGTCAACGAAGAGGATCATTTCATCAGAATGATATCACGCTTGTTACCGTGTGGAAGCCGCGAAACGACAGCAGTTAAGACAACCACGTTTCATACCTCAACCTCTTTCTTCAAGCGATGAGACGGACGTAGCCATTTCTATTCCCTTTCACTTTCCTTCGCACCTTCTAGCTCGACGCGTTGAGCCGGTGGTGAGCACTCACAGAGTTTCAATCCATAGTGATAGAAAAGGAGAGCGATCCACTTCGTGTCGCGGCGAATCGGACCTGGTGAAAATTTCATCGGTCTGCCGAAGGGAGCGCGGGAAATGTGCAGATGCGCGAAGATTCAGCGCATTTCATCGACAAGTCCGCTTGTCCGATTCGTCATATTGCGCGCAATTCCGTGCACTTTCTGAGAGCCTTGAGAAAACGGAATTTGATCCACAGATTTCACAGATGACACAGATTAAGAAATGAAGGGGGAAAAAGAGGATCGGTTGAAAGATCGTGGGACTTGAATTGTGGAGTGAAATTCATCTCCAGTTGATCCGGTCCCCGGGCAAAGCCCGGGGCTTTAGCCCCGGGGCTGTGGGCATTTCGGATTGCGGATTT
>DASZXJ010000069.1:0-7747 GCA_035545895.1 Tepidisphaeraceae bacterium
TGGAGATGAATTTCACCCCACAATTCAAGTCCCACGGTCTTTCAACCGATCCTCTTTTTCCCCCTTCATTTCTTAATCTGTGTCATCTGTGAAATCTGTGGATCAAATTCTTGTCTGTAGGCTCCATGAAACTGCACAAAATTGCGCGTAATGTGACGAGTCAGACAAGCGGATTGGTCGATGAAATGCGCTGAATTTTCGCGCATCTGTTCGTTTCCGCAGTGACATCCACCGTGTAAAGCCGCCGACGGTGTCGGCGGAAGGATATTTTCGACAAATTCCGCTCCGGGGATGCCCGCAATATTTTTTCGGGATTGACCTGATCGACCGATTCAATCCAGCGGTCTTCAATAAAACAAAGTTGGTTGACAAGGAGTGTATAGATGCACACCGAATCGAAAACGTCCGTCGATCACTTCGATACGCTTTATGAAATCATCAGCAGGATTCATACGGCGATGTTCGTGACCCGGCGGGCGGACGGTACGATGCATGGCCGGCCGATGGGGGCGGCGCAGGTGCCGCACGGATTGCACGAACTGTTCTTCGCCACTGAACGCGACAGCGTCAAGGTTGATGAGTTGGCGCAGTCCAATCGTGTACTCCTCAGCTACAATAGTGGCGGCAGCACATGGGCAACGGTCAATGGTCACGCACGAATTGTTGACGATCGCAATAAGATCAAAGAGTTGTGGAGCCCGCTGTGGAAAAACTGGTTCAGCGGCCCGGACGATCCCACACTCACACTCATCTGCGTCACTCCCGAGGAAGCGGAATATTGGGATGGCGGCAGCAGGATCGGAGTCCTCACCAAGCTTGCGCTGGCGGCTCTCACCGGCAAAAAAATGAACGAAGGCGAAAACGAACGCGTGCAATTGAATCCTCAAGCGGATGCAGCAAAACATTTTGCCTAAGGAGCAGCAACAAGACTCGAATCCATATCGACACAGGCCGGATTGAAACGGCACGAATTCATGAATCTCCGAAAGCTTTTAGAAGTCTCTCTGGGAATCGTAACAAGCATTGGAGGATTTCTTGAGGCGGGATCGATAGCAACCGCAGCCCAGGCGGGCGCCGCCTTCGAGTTTCGCCTCATTTGGGCCGTGATATTGGGGACAAGTCTGCTGGTGTTCCTTATCGAAATGTCGGGCCGGCTTGCCGCGGTCAGCGGACATCCACTCCCAGCGGCAATACGCGAGAGATTTGGGTTCAATTTTTTCGTCGTACCCTTGATCGCCGAAACCATTGTCGATTTTCTTGTCTTGGCTGCCGAAATCGGCGGAGCCTGCGTTGGCCTGCAGCTTCTGACGGGGATCGCATTTCAGTGGTGGGCATTGCCGGTGCTTGTGGCGGCCTGGCTGCTGCTTTGGAATGGGACATTTGGTGCCATCGAGTACGGCGTGGCTGTTCTGGGGCTTATCACCACGGTCTTTGCAGTCGCGGTTTTGGAGCTTCATCCGAACTGGATTGAAATAAGCAGGCAACTCCTGCCAGGCGCGCCGCCGCACCATTCAGCGAATTACTGGTTTTTGGCGGTCAGCATTCTGGGTGCCACCATCAGTCCGTATCTATTCAATTTTTATTCCTCCGGAGCGGTCGAAGATAAATGGACGGAGGAAGATCTGCCGGAGAATCGCATCACCGCAATACTGGGAATGAGCTTTGGCGGATTGCTTTCGGTGGCGGTCCTGATCTGTGCGGCTTGCGTTTTGCATCCGCGACGCGAAATCCCACAATCGTATGAACAAATTGCCGAAATCGTCAGCGAGCCCCTTGGCCCGGCTGGATACTATGTTTTTGGCGCAGCCATTTTTATCGCATGTTTTGGCGCGGCATTGGAAATCAGTTTGGACATTGCGTACGTCTATTCACAGGGGTTTGGATGGAACTGGGGTGAGAGCAAATCTCCTCATGAAGCCGCACGATTCAGCCTGGTGTACACGGTATTTCTCTTCCTCGCGGCTTTGCTGCCGCTGTGCGGGGTTGATCCAATTGGCTTGACCATGTTTTCGATGGCCATCACCACGGTAATTCTTCCCCTGGTCGTGTTGCCATTTATCGTTTTGTTGAACGACCAGCATTACATGGACAAATACGGCAATGGCCGATTTGCCAACGGGGTGGTTTTCTTCGCGGTCATTCTTGCCAGCATCCTTGCAATGGTGGCCATACCATTGGAAATCGTCGGAGGGAGCTGATCAATGAGTCATAAAAAACAGATGCCCTTGCCCTCACGGCTGGAACTGGTGCGCGACGTGCTGGATAAACCCCTGGTGGATCGTCGAGGCAAGCCGATGGGACGGGTAGACCGCATCGTGCTTGCGATTGAGGGTGATCGTCCGCCGCGCGTTGCGCGGATGGAAATTGGCGTTACGGTGTTGGCGGATCGAATTAGCACGCGCCTGGGAAAATGGATTCAGCGCCTGGGAGCGCGATTGGGGCTGCATCGCGGAAAACCGGTGCGAATCCAATGGTCGAAATTGAAGTCCATCGGGATCGAATTGCAACTCGACACAGATGCCGAGCGCTCGCCCGCGCTGGCATGGGAGCGATGGCTTCGCGCGCGTGTCACCCAGCGCATTCCCGGAATAAAACCCCGATGAAGATCCGCATCATCCATCTTGACCGTCTGTTAAGCCGAAAAGTCTTCGACATCGACGGTATTTGTGCTGGACGAATTGAAGAAGCCGTCACACGCACGCAGGCGGGCGAACATTTTGTCGAGGAGTTCCTGCTCGGTCGCGGAGGATTGTTCGAACGCCTCTCGATTCCACACGTTGCCTTGAAATTCGTCCGATTGCTTGGAGCGCGGGGCAGATTGGCATCTCACCGCGTGAAGTGGGAACAGATGGACCTGAGCGATCCAACTCATCCTCGTCTTCGCTGCAGAATAAATCAATTGACCGAAATTCATTGACGTTCCTTCTTCTGGAAGGCTTGTGGGTCAGGAATTCCAAATGCGCGTCAGGAATTGCACGATCAAAACAAGGTATTGGTCCAATTTGAACGTGGTAGGGGCTTTCAGCCCATGAGCACGGGCTGAAAGCTCGTGTCACATTTGAAAATGCACCAGTACCCAAAACAACATTAGCATTGGCACAGTTGATCCGCGCCGCGACCTTGCCTACGGTCGTTAAATAGCAACGCCCTTTGCTCGAATGATTTTTTATAGATGGAAGGAGCCGCAAATGAGTCTTGAAACCGTTGCCAGAAAATTCGTGGAGATGTGCAATGCGGGCAAGAATTTTGACGTGATGCGCACCATGTATGCCCCGGACATCGTTTCGGTGGAAGGGGATGGCAGGGAAACCAAGGGGCAGCAGCCGGTTATCAAGAAGTCCGAAGACTGGGTTTCCGACAAAGTCTTCAACGGCGAAAAGGTTCTGGGCCCATACTTCAACGGCCCCAACCAGTTCGCGGTTCATTTCACACTCGATATCACGCGCAAGGCCACTAATCAGCGCGTCGCTCTTCAGGAAGTGGCAATCTACACAGTCAATAAAGACGACAAAATCACGCGCGAGCAGTTTTTCTACGACGGCGAGCATTAATCTTCGCGACAGCGGCCGATCGCAAATCGGTGCCCATTGTCGCGCCACGCCCGATCGTTGCCCGGAATGCCGAGCAATGCCGTCCCAAAATGCGGGGGCGACGAAGTGAAACACCGGCTTTTCAATCTCGTCGTGGGGACGTCATTGCTTCTATGCGTAACGACTCTGATGGTTTGGGGCGCGAGCTATTGGTGGCAAGGGTTGGTCTATTTGCCAGTCGGTCCTGGCAGAACACGGTTCGGATTGAGCAGTGAATGTGGAAGTCTTACTATAATTGTGAACGAGAATATCCCGGAGGCACATGGGCTGATCGGTTATTGGAATCGCCTGCCGACCGGATATTACAAGTCCTTTTATAGCTCATGGCCGGGGCTTGCCCGCTTTGGCTTCGCGCGAACGACCGGGATGGCCGACGACGATTCCGCCAAGGCCAAGCCCATTCTCGTGCCCTTCACCATGCTGCTTATTCCTGATTGGTTTTTCGCCTTGATTTTCAGTGTTATTCCCGCAGTCTGGCTGATGGGTGCCCTGCAAGTTCGTCGGCGCATCAAATCCGGCCGCTGTCCCATTTGCGGCTACGACCTGCGCGCCACGCCTGATCGTTGCCCGGAATGCGGGGGTGGTGTCTCGCCCGCGAATGAACCGGATGCCCAATAGGGTCATCTTACGGTGAAGGCCTTTGCAAAAAGTGTACGTGCCATGATGGAAAACGATGACGCTTGCAACTTGGCCATCATTGGAGGCGGGGCTGCGGGACTTGCGGCGGCAATCTTTGCTGCGGAAGTCGCGCAGGGTTCACGCATCATCGTGCTTGACGGCGCGAAATCGCTTGGCGCTAAAATCCTCGTATCCGGCGGCGGACGCTGCAACGTCACGCACCACATGATTTCCTCCAGGGATTTCAACGGCTCGCAAAATATCGTCCGCAACATATTGGCGGCGTTTGATGTCGATCAGACCGTCAAATGGTTTGAATCGCTGGGCGTGCAGCTTAAACGCGAACCGACGGGCAAGCTTTTTCCCGTTGCGGATTCCGCAAAAGTCGTTCTCAACGCGCTGCTCCGACGATGCGACGAACTGAGAGTTGAACTGCGCACGGGCAGCCGTGTGAAGCGAATCGTCGCGTCCCATCAATCGGATCGACCGTTTGTCATTCAGGGCGAAACAGGGGAATTGCGCGCCGCTCGTGCGATTGTCTGCACCGGCGGAAGGTCCTTGCCCAAGACCGGCAGCGATGGCTCGGGCTGGGCAATCCTTCGGGAACTTGGGCACACCGTCACGCCGGCTTACGCAGCCCTCGTGCCGCTGGTGCTGGATCCGAAGATGTTTCACGCCCAACTCGCGGGGATCGCGCAGGAAGTTGAATTGTCCGTCATCGTCAACGGCAAGCGGGTCGATCATCGCGCGGGCAGTCTGCTGTGGACGCATTTTGGCATCAGTGGGCCGGTGGTGATGGATGCGAGTCGCCATTGGACGATCGCCAGTGAAACCAATCAGCAGCCGATCCTGCAATGCAATTTCCTGCCGGGCGAAAACGTTGAGCAGGTGGAACAATGGTTCGTGCAAACCGCGAAAGAGCGGCCGAAGGTGTTTTTGCTTAATTGTTTGTCCACTCGATTGCCCGAGCGCGTCGCGGCTGCTTTGCTGAACCATCTGATGATCGACCCGACGACGATGGCGGGGCAATTGTCGCGCGATGCGCGGCGGTCGCTGGTTCGCGGACTCACGGCACTGATCTTGCCGGTGACGGGGCATCGCGGGTGGAACTACGCCGAAGTCACCGCCGGGGGCGTGCCGCTGAACGAGATCGATTACCGCACCATGCAATCGCGAAAAGTCGCGGGACTTTTTTTGGCAGGCGAGGTCCTGGATTGCGACGGTCGCATCGGCGGATTCAATTTTCAGTGGGCCTGGGCGACCGGCCATCTCGCGGGACGCGCGGCGGGAACGTGAAAACTCTACCGCCGGACTGTATAAGCGGGCGAAACAATATGCCGCTGCCGTCCAGTCCGGACAGCAATACCAGCGGGATGACGTTCATCGAGGCTTCCCCTTTTTGCCATAAAACCCGGTTAAATGTCGGCCTTGGTAAAATGAAATCGCGTTCCCGCGGCTTCGGCTGCGGCCAGCAGTGTTTCGGCTGCCTTGAGGTCGCGCAATATCGGGTTGGGCTGCTTGAAGTTGTTTAAGTTGGCAGCCACATGATCGGCCAAGGCGCGAACGACTTTCAATCCTTCAGAAGCGGCGAACCATTGTTCGGGAGGCAGGCGCATTTTAGACGGATCAAACCCATCCGCGCGCATCTGCTCGGCCAGTGCAGCCGGATTTTCCGACAGCAGCGCTGTGATGGCGGACACCTTGCACGTTCGCGCTGCCAGGTCGAGACGATCCGTCTCGCGCGCCATCGCTTTGCTCGATTTGGCTTTCGCGTAAGCTGCCAAAACATCGGGTAAGTCTTTTTCGAGAGTCACGATATAAGTCAGGGCCATGAGTTCACTCCGATGTCACAACATCCTGATCTGAACGAAGAGGCATTATCCACGAATTCACACGAATGCACACGAACCGAATTCTTATTCGTGGATGGCATCGGTAAGATTGATTCGAGCGATGAAGCGCGACGTTCGCCATGTTCCTGTTCTGCTTGAACCGATCCTGCAAATCCTTGCACCGGGGCCAGGGCAGGTGATTGTGGATTGCACGCTGGGGTTGGGCGGCCATTCGGCGGCCATACTCGAGCGAATCAAGCCGGATGGAAAGTTGATTGGCATTGATTTTGATCCCGCCAACATCGCGCTGGCGCAAGCGAAGCTGGCAACGGTTGGCGGGGTATTTGAGTTGTTTCATAACAATTTTGCCGCATTACCAACGATATTGATGCAGGCGGGTGTCGAGCGGGTTGATGCGATTCTCGCTGACCTGGGCGTGGCCAGCCCGCAGATCGATGATCCCGATCGCGGTTTTTCGTACCGTCAGCCCGGGCCTCTGGACATGCGCATGGATCCCACGCGCGGCCAGCCGGCATCGGCCATCATCAATCGCATGAACGAGCACGAAATCGCGTCAGCCTTGCTGGAACTGGGCGATGAAACCGACGCTCCGCAAATCGCGGAGTTGATCGTCCAGCGACGGCGGAACAAGCCCATCACGACAACCCAGGATTTGATGGCCATTGTCTGCGAGGCGCGGGATTTCACGCTGGCTCGCGCCGCCGGCGCGAAATTGCATCCAGCCGCGCGGACATTTCAGGCGCTGCGAATTCTGGTCAATCGTGAAATGGCGAATCTCGAACGACTGCTCGCGGTCCTGCCGCAATGTCTGAAGGCTGGAGGTGTTGCGGCCATCATTGGTTTTCACAGCGGCGAGGATCGACGCGTGAAGGACGCCTTTCGCGACGGCGCAAGGGGTGGGATTTATTCGCAAGTCAGCCGCGAGCCGATCATTGCCGATGAAATTGAACAGAAATCAAATCCGCGTTCGCGCTCGGCGAAATTGCGCTGGGCGAGAATGGGTGATGTCTAGGCAGCTTTGGGCAGGTAATTCTTTAGTGTACTGAGCATCACCGCGCGGTCGATGGGTTTGGTGAGATAATCATTGCATCCGACGGCGATGCATCGCTCGCGATCGCCGGACATTGCGTTGGCGGTGACGGCGATGATGGGTGCGTTCACCCCGGCGGCGCGAAGCCGCGTGGTGGCGTCATAGCCGTCAAGTTCGGGCATTTGCATGTCCATGATGACCAGATCAAACGGTTTGTCGTTCGCGCAGGCCTGGGCAAATCGATCACAAGCGAGCTTGCCGTTTTCGACCATATCAACTTCCAGCCCCGCCTCCTCGAGATAAAAGCGGAAGACTTCCTGATTAAAGAGTCCGTCTTCGGCGATCAGCACACGCCCGCGAAGATGAGGCGCCGGATCTGCGTGTATATTCTCAGCCGCAAAAGCATCGTGTTTCATTGCTTCGCTTGAAGGGCAAATGAATTCGATGCCGCTCAGATCGCCGGTGGCGACCGTGACAGTAAACTTGCTGCCGCTGCCCGGCCGGCTCGACACGCTGATGTCTCCGCCCAGGATTTGCGAAAGACGTTTGCAGATCGAAAGCCCCAGTCCCGTGCCCCCAAACTTGCGCGTATTGGAAGCATCGACCTGGACGAACGGCTTGAACAGGCCGGCGGCCTGCTCCGCGGTCATGCCGAT
>DASZXJ010000070.1:0-5183 GCA_035545895.1 Tepidisphaeraceae bacterium
CATGCGATTCATCGCGGCGTGATAGTGCTGCGGGCCGAGGATTTCATCGCGGATGAATCGAAAGCGTCGGTCGGATTCGGAATAGAAGGGGAATTCGGCCAGGTATTTCTTGGGGTCGAACAGATTCAGCGAGCGGTCGATTTCTTCGCTGACGATCATTTCGAACGAGTGGTAAAAGGCATCGACGGAGTTGAATCGTTGATTGCGGAAGCTGCGATAGATTTCGAGCTTTTCGAATTGGCCATCAAATGGGCCGGTATAGATGAACCAGAACGCGGTCAGCCCGAATTCCTGAAGCACGGGCAGGGCGATGTCATACTGGCAGAGAAGATTGTCGTCGAAGGTAAGGCAGACATCGGATTGCTTGATTCGACCAGCCCGAGTTTGTTCGAGAAATTGCTGGGCCGGCAGAATATGCTTTGTGCCGATGGCGCGGATCATATCGCGCAAGGCATCGGCGGAGATGGACCCTTGGCTGGGCGCATGACCGGGGCCATGAAAATGGTGGAACATCACGCCGTGCGAGCACATAGGGATGATTATCGGACGTGTGATCGCAAATCTTTAAGTTAAGATTCAGTAGATTAAACTAGACCAATTAGCTAGACTAAATATATGGCCATACATTCATCTCGCGAAATTACCGCATTTGAAGCAAAGACCAGGCTTGGGCGTCTTTTGGACCGGGTTGAGAACGGTGAAGAGTTGATTATCACCCGCCATGGTCAACCCGTGGCTCGACTAATTCCGGCCGTTCATCAAGATCGGAGCCGGGTTTCTGCTGCGCTTGCTACATTTAGCCAGGTTCGCGAAGAGTTGTCGCGCAAAGGCGTGAAGAATTCGCGCAAACAAATTCGTGAATGGATTGACGAGGGGCGGGCATGAAACTGGTGATTGATGCATCGTTTGTCGCCAGCTTGTTTATCCCAGATGAATCCAGCGCTGCGAATACAGAAATTGTGCAGAACCTGACCGAAGGAGATGCAACTGCTCCGGCAATCTGGCAATTGGAAGTCGCTAATTTACTGATTATGGCGGAACGTCGAAAGCGTATTGATTCATCGCAAATGACACGGCTTGTTGAGGCATGGGATGCGCTCCCGATTGCTCTACAGCCGATGTTAACGATCAGACAGCGCAGTGAGGTGATCGGCCTGGCAAGGAAACACAAACTCAGCGCATACGATGCGACTTATCTCGAATTGGCTCTTCGCAATAACGCGAAAATCGCCACGCTGGATGATTCCCTGATTGTCGCTGCCCAAGCGGAAGGTGTGGGCATTGCAGGCTGAAAGTGATTGTAAAGCCAATCGCTTTTGATTATGACCTCGGTCAATGAGCCTTTATCCACTTAAATTCAAACCGCGTTGCATCGAAAAGATCTGGGGCGGGCAAAAGTTCGAGAGCATTCTTGGCAAATCGCTTCCGCCCGGCAAACAAATCGGCGAAAGTTGGGAACTGTACGATTTTCCGCCCGGAATTGTTGAAGGCAGCACCGGATGGGCGAGCGCTGAAGTCGTCAACGGCCCGCTGGCGGGAAAGACGCTGCATCAGCTCGTCGAACAATTTGGCAAAGCATTATACGGCGATGTGCCGCTGGTCGGCGAGCACGGGCAGTTTCCGATTCTGATTAAGTTTCTCGATGCCCGCGAAGATTTGTCGGTGCAAGTTCATCCGCCTAAGGAATATGCGGATTCGCATCCCGGGGCGTATCTCAAAAGCGAGGCCTGGTATGTCTTTCAGCATGAGCCGGGTTCACGAATTCTCAAAGGCTTGCAGCCTGGCGTGACGCGCGAACAGTTTAAGAAGGCGATTGAAAACGGCACGGTCGAATCATCGATCAAAGCCATTCCGGTCAAGGATGGCGAATGCTATTACCTGCCCAGCGGTACAGTGCATGCGCTGGGCGCGGGCATTCTGGTCGCGGAAGTTCAAACGCCCAGCGACACCACCTATCGCGTGTTCGATTTCAACCGAATCGAATCGGCAACCGGCAAGCCGCGAAAGCTACATGTCGAGCAGGCGCTGGATTGCATCGATTTCACCGGTGAAATCGATAAGCAGTCGATCCAGAAGCGAAGTCACGTCGCGGGATTTCATACGACCGTCACCCGGCTGGTCGATTGCCCATATTTCAAGCTTGAAAAAGTGCGCATGACCGAAGGTGTGGAGGAGGCCGTGCCTTATGATGAGCCCGTCGTCTGGATGATGCTCGAAGGCGAATCGCAGGTGAAGGTGGCTGATGTCAATGAGCCCACCATCATCAAGAAGGGCGACACCGTTCTCCTGCCAGCGCAGATGAAAAATCCAATGATTAAGACGATGAGCGATTGCGTGTGGCTTGAGGTGACGTTTCCAAATTGAATAATTATTTTCTTGTGATAAGTGCGAATTCTATCGCAGATGATTCGAACTCGCACCACATCTTTGCTTTTGTTGACGATGTTAAATTTTATTTTAAGTTGGAATACTACGGCAATAGCTGCCGCACAGGCACGATCAGTCCCTTGCCTTTTGCCGATGGAAATGCAATGCGTTGTCCGGATTTGAACGTCTCGGTTCGATTGTATTTGCCTCGTCCTTTGGCCGGCTGCGAGTAAACCTCGACTACTTCATCAACAAGGTTGATAATGATGTACTGCGGTATTCCAACATTGGCATACAGGCGATATTTGATCGTGCGATCATATTGCAATGAAGATTCGGCAACCTCAATGACGCATAAGACGTCTGATTCGGCCGGCTTACGGCGAAGATAGTCGTCTTCATTGCCACGGACGATCGCGCCATCGGGTTCGGGTTCGTTGTCGGGCTGAAGCGCGATCGGCTGCTGCGGACGCATGTAACAACCAAGTCGTTCGAGCTTGCTGTTCAGCTTTGTGAGTTTTTGAACAACCCAGATGTGACGATTGCCGACGGTCATCGGGTCTTCCCCCTTGGCGCTTCGATCTTTTTGAACAATTTGCCCGTCAATCAACTCATACGGCGCGCCTTCCGGAAGCAGGCCAGTCTCGATCATTTTGTCATATTGATCAACGGTAATCCTGTACGGCGGATTGCGCAGGCGATTGGAGTTTTGGTGAATCGCTACTGTGGTCATCGCGGGTCCTTCTTGATCCATTATACCCGATAGCCATTGCTTGGTAAGATGGGCTTGTGAAAGATCGCATTCAAAAAGTTCTTGCTGCAGCGGGGGTGGCTTCGCGGCGGCAGATTGAGGAGATGGTGCTTCAGGGACGCATTTCCGTGAACGGGCGCGTCGTTACGTCGTTGCCGGTCATGATCGATCCAGAGCGCGACAAGATCAAAGTGGATGATGAAAACGTGCGCGTTTTCAACCGGATTTCGTCTGAACGGATTTATCTGCTGATGAACAAGCCCAAGGGGGTTTACACGACCAACGTCGCACAAGGCGAGCAATTGCGCGCGATCGATTTGCTGCCGCCGGGGTTTCCGTATCGTGTCTATCCGGTGGGGCGGCTGGACGCCGAATCAACTGGCCTATTGTTGTTGACCAACGATGGCGAGCTGACCAATCGATTGACACATCCGCGATTTGGCATTGCAAAGACGTATCGGGCAACGGTGGATGGGCTTATCAAACCCGAGGACACGCAGCAGTTGGAAAAAGGCGTGTGGCTGGCGGATCCTCACAAGGGCGGCTTTAAGACGGGGCCGAGCAGGATTCGGATTCTAAATCGGGGACATCAGCGCAGTACGATTGAGATCACCACTCGAGAGGGTCGCAATCCGCAGGTGCGTCGGATGCTCGCCAAGGTCGGCCACAAGGTGCGCGAACTATCACGCATTAAAATGGGCCCGTTGGAACTGAAAGGATTGGCAGTCGGGGAATTTCGGGAATTGACTACGCGGGAATTGCGCGATCTTCGCGCTGCGACAGAAATGCAAGCTTCCAATTCGCAACCGGCAAAATCCCGGCCGCGCTAATGTTCATTTATATAGCCCCGCCGCTTGTGGCGGGTTCTCGAGCGCCAAACCCGCCGCGAGCGGCGGGGCTAAACAAGTCTGATTGTAAAACGGACTTTCAGCTAATGGTTCAAGCCGGTCCATTTTCGGGCGGTGGGTGCAAATCGTTTGAACTTGGCATTGCCGGACGATTTGTCGCCGGCAAACTTGTCGCTAAGGTCGGAGATTTTTTTGACGTACTCGGTGAAGGCCGGGTCTGTGCGAGGCCTTTCAAAGCCGGTCAATCCGATCACGATGTTCCAGTCGCCTTGATATCCCGGCACGTTGGTTTCCACGGTGCAGGGCACATTGTTCTTTTTCAATAACTCACAGGCATTGAGCGCCATCGACTTTTCTTCGGGCGGATAACCCTGGACGATGACATAGTTCAGGCCCATCGTCCGCTGCGGCGGCGCGGGAGTTTCGGCGGCTGGTATGGGAATGATCGGGATTGCTTTTTCAGCAGTTGGAACTGGCGCGGGAACCGGCACTTTCTGTGGCTGGGCAGCACCAAGGTTCAACACATCCGGCTGGGCGGGTCCTTGTCTCAATTGAGCAGTTGAAGGTCCCGCCATGGCGCTGCTGGGGCCGTGCGCCAGCCGCGAGCCGATGACGTACGCCATCGTAATCACGACGATCACCGCAAATCCCGCGACAATCGCACTGGTATAGCTGACGTCAAACTTGATTCGCTGGCGATCCGGGTCAACCTTCAGATCAATGCCCTGAACGCGCGGCGCGGGGGCCGAGGAATCGCAGGATATCATGTCGGGTTCTTTGGGGGACACAGGGGGCGCGGCGGCAGCGGGTTTTTTGCTGTTAAACCACCATTTCGGCGTGCGGAGGGAAATTCCCTTGCTGGTGGATTTGCCAGTCTGGATCACCTCAAAAAGCGCTACGGAATGTTTGCCTTTGGCCATCCTTGCCTCTCTTTTGCCGGTCGTCCCTGACCAACGTGGTCAAGCTACGATTCGAACCGGCCCGGGTCAAGGGCGCAGGTCCGATAACTGGGTGTTTTACCTTCTTTGCCTATGAACAAATTGAATCGTATGTCTAACGCGTAACCGGAAGGTGCGACCGAATATGCAACGCCCCGTGATGGATCCGAGTTTCTTCGACGAAGCGCCGAGCAATACGCCGCGCCCGCGAAAACCGTTTCGTCGATTCCTCAAAATGGTCGCCATGCCGTTTCGGCTGCTGCTGCGGGTTCTGCTTTA
>DASZXJ010000071.1:0-10229 GCA_035545895.1 Tepidisphaeraceae bacterium
TCCAATTCCCAAATCCGCAATCCGCAATCCGCAATCCGAAATGCCCACAGCCCCGGGGCTAAAGCCCCGGGCTTTGCCCGGGGACCGATCAACTGGAGATGAATTTCACTCCACAATTCAAGTCCCACGATCTTTCAACCGATCCTCTTTTTTCCCCCTTCATTTCTTAATCTGTGTCATCTGTGTCATCTGTGAAATCTGTGGATAAAATTCCGTTTTCTCTAGGCTCTCAGAAACTGCAAGAAAGTGCGCGCCATTTGACGAGTCGGGCAAGCGGATTTGTCAACGATATTCACAAAAATCTGGTCAAAATGCGCGTTGCCCGCACACAAACCGCGGGCCGTCCAGGTGAAGCCTAAGGGCCGAGTTGCAAATGATTCAACAAGTTGATTTCTTCTTCTGATACCACCGCACGCATGGGCTTTTCCTCTGGACCCGAAGACATTTTTGCCAAGTCATCGGCAAATTTGACGATCGTTGTTTCCCCTTTGCCTGTCTCGATCATTATGTCACTCGTCAGTCTTTTCCAAATCTCGCGAGCCAGCGCGCAAGCCTCTTCGCTTGATCCGGTTTGATCCAACAAGCGGTCGCGCGTCGATATCCCCCGCTGCACTTCGTAGGTCTTGTTCGCCACGGAATATTTGAATTGCCCCACGCCGAAATCCCATAACACTCGGTATCGCGCACAGTAATGTCCCATCCAATCGTCAAATTGTTCATTGGCCACAAAGAACTGATTAAACGCTTCTTTCGAACGCCCTTGTTTTAGCAGTGATTCGGCCTGGTAATTTGTTTGGATCGCGTGCACCAATGCCACATTGGCAACAGCCTCAACATCATTGATAAGCCCATCCCAGAATTTTCCGTTACTCATCGTTCGGGAATCAATTTTCAAATTAAAAGTATTGTTGTCATGCACACATTTGATATACGTTGAGATACTTTTGGCACCATATGCTCGGAAAAGAGGAGTCGTTGTCTCCAGCTTGCTGAGGGCAATGACAATTTGAATCAGCTTTTCGACTTCTGACGGATTGACGGGCAAAATAGTTGTTTGAACCGGCATGGGAACTGCCCTGGCTTTAAATAGGTTCAAGTCAGTAACCTGAATGAGGGCGGCACCCTTGGCCAGAAGTATCACGTGTAAGCCGCCATCCTGATATTCGAGAAGATCGCCAGAATCATTGGGTCGCGTTTGGCCTTGAACTGATGCGCCGTTGAATAGGGCAATCAATGGGATAAGAAATATGCGGATCTTTAACTGATGCATTGGTCAAACCCCTTATGATTCTGCGATCAACCTAACTTTGGATTATATGGAACGTACTGAAAAGAAGCCTGCGTGGAATTACCATCCTTGAAGTACACAATTAATCGTTCATCGTGTGCCAATTGATTAAACAAACCGCAATTCAAACTTGCCTGGTTTGACGGCGCCGATCCGTTCCAGCGCCAGGTCGTGGGCTTCGTGGTAGTGGCTCACCAATGCCGACCAGTCGAACAGTTCGCCGAGGCGTTCGGTTTTGTTTCGCAGTTCAATTCTCTGCCGGCGGGTCATCATCGCAAACTCCAGCAGGTCATCGACAAGCTGCTCGGTGCACTGGTCGAAATTGGCATTGCGACGATTGAGCACTTCGATCCCCTGGTCTTTTGCATTGTCGATGTGGCGCTGGACATACGCGCCAAATCCGCTGAGGTCGGTCGTGACCGCGGGCACACCCAGCGCGATCGATTCCATCGGCGTGTAGCCCCATGGTTCGTAGTAACTGGGGAAAATTCCCAGGTGACAGCCGCGAACAAAATCTGTGTAGTCCAGATGCAGCAGCGGGCTGGTTGCGGTGACGAACTCGGGATGAAAAACCATCTTCACCGGATCATCGGCGGCGTTGAACAGGCCGCGATGACGCAGATGCCGCAGAACCGGATCGCCTCCATCGTCAACCAGATCGTGCGTGACAATGGAAGGCTGGCGGCCCGAGCGCCAGGCGTGCATGCCGCGCTTGAGCCGGACCATCGCGTCATCGGGCAGCAGTTCCTTGGCGGTGGGCAGCCGGCCGGTCGTGACAGCCAGGAATAATTGCCTGCCCATGATCTTTTCCTGCTCGGCGCAGGTGTTCTTCAGCTCATCAAACATCGCCTGGTTCTGCAACGCCCCGATGTTGATGCTTCGCACGGGCGCGCGAGTGATGATGAATGAAACGATCGTCGGACGATCGGCGTAATTCTTGAGGCGCTGGTTGAGCCGATACATCGCTTCGATGAACAGGTCGATGCCCTTGTTGCGATACTCGTATCGGCCGCTGGTGAAGAAATAGAGCGTGCGATCCAGATCGAACGGATAGCTTGGGAAGAAGTGGCCCATGACGAATTCGTGAATCTTCTCCTTGTACTGGCGGTGAAGATTCTGGAATTCGTGCAAGGCCGCAAACCGCTGGATGTTCAGGCCGTTGGGCAAAATCGCGTCGGGCTGGCGGCCGAGCAGTTTTTCCGCTTCGACAGCCGTCACTTCGCTGACGGTGGTAAACACCGTGCTCGCGTGCGCTGCGGTTTTTTCGATCTGGTGGCGGGGAAGGATGTTGTATCGGGTCGCCTCCGCGTCAGCGTTGACGAAGGGCAGATTGCGATAGAAATTCGGATCATCGCCGGCGAGGTATCGCCCGAGCAGTGTTGCGTGCGTCGTAAAGACGGTCGTGACCGGCAACCTGAGATGCGAGATGCGCGGCACGGCCACGCCGCCCATCCATTCGTGGAAATGCGCCAAAATCGCCCGGCCCGGCATGGCGGAACTCAACTCGCGGAAAAATTCGGTGACGACAAATCCAAACGCAACCGTGTCATTCACTTCGCCATCGGATGCGTATGTTTCAATGCCGTGATCTTTCCACAACGTATATTTGTCGGATTCCAGCGAGTGGTATCGCGCCCGATGATCGAGCAAAATCACGCGCGGCCGGCCGCTGATCAACCAGCGACCATAATGACACGGGATGCCCGCGCCGCGCAGTTTGTCCAGCGTCTGGCGGATCACGCCTTCGGTATTGAGTTCTTCAAATTCGACGGCGGCGGTCTGCGGGTTGTATGGGCCGATCAGGCAATAGCGATCGCCCCAGCGTTCGAGCATCGCCGCGGCCTTGGTTCGCAGCACGGTGTAAATCCCGCCAAGCTGCCAGCAGACTTCCCATGCGATTTCAAAAAGCAAAGGCGGATCGGGAATGTGCGACGTCGATGGCTCTTGTGGTTTTTGCGGAACCGCCTCCAGCGCAATCGGCGGCTTGCCCTCGATCTTTTTACCCCTGCGTGGCATAGCGGATGATTATCCGTGGGAAGGGGAAATGGTTCCACTTCAAGCGTCGTGCGCATCGGAAAATAACATTATCGGCGGCGACGGCGGCTGCGGGGGATTTTGCTGCCCAGCGTCAGCGGACGTGCGGGAGCACCGGCAGTGGCGGCGGTTTCAAAGCGGCTGGGGATCACCGCCGCCGGCTGCGCGGGTTCCGAGCCGGGGGGCTTATCGGACCAATCCGACGGCGTCGGACGCGGCTCAAAGCCTTCGACCGTCGTGACGGGGATCACCATGTTGATCAGATTTTCCACGCGGGTCAGTTCATCGCCCTGATCGCGCGTGACAAAGGTAAACGCCTTGCCGCCAGCGCCCATGCGTGCGGTTCGACCGATGCGATGCACGTAGGCTTCGGGGTCTTCGGGAATGTCGAAGTTGATGATGTGGCTGATGTCGGCCACATCGATGCCGCGGCTGGCGAGGTCGGTGGCGATCAGCACGTTGAACTTGCCGCCTCGGAAATTCTTCATCACCTTGTCGCGCTGATTCTGCGCGAGGTTGCCGTGAATTTCACGGCATTCGATTCCATCGGCGTGGAGTCGATGCGCGACTTTTTCCGCGCCATGCTTGGTCCGGCAAAAGACAATCGCCAGCTCCGGTTTTTCCCGTTCGAGAAGCATGCGCAGCAGACGATATTTATCCCACGGCTGGGCCGAAAGGTAATACTGTTCGACGCGATCGACGGTGGGTTTTTCATCGGCACCGGGGGCGATCAGTTTTTCAACCGGCTCGCGCATGTATTTGCGCGCCAGTTTGTCGATTTCATCGCTGATGGTCGCTGAAACAAATATGGTCTGGTGACCGGACGCAGAGCCTTGCTCTCCTTCGGCACGGCGCACGCCCTTGATGCGCGACAGAATGTTGCGAATGTCGTCGCGGAAACCGATATCGAGCATGCGATCGACTTCGTCGAGAATGGCAAATCGGATGTTATCGAAATGAATGATCCGGCGATCGAGCAGATCGATCACGCGGCCGGGCGTGCCGACGAGGATTTCGGGCTTGTGCTTCAGGAATTTCATCTGTGCGGCGATTTTTTGACCGCCATAGACCGGCACCGAGCGGATGGGAGTGAATTGTCCGATTCGCTGGATTTCAGCATCAACCTGCACCGCCAGTTCGCGGGTGGGAACCAGGATAATCGCCTGCGTGGGCAATCCCTTGGTCGCCATTTGAAGGACCGGAATGCCGAATGAGGCGGTTTTGCCCGTGCCCGTGCGGGCTTGGCCAAGAATATCGACGCCTGCCAGCGCTCGCGGGATGAGCAGCTTCTGGATTTCCGAAGGTTCCTGGAATTTCAGTTCTGCCAGGGCGCGAAGGATCGAGGGACGAATCCCCAGGTCTGCAAATGGCTGAGGTACGGGGGGATGTTCAACTTTATCGCTCATAGTCTCCAAAGCAGTGGGGGCCGAATTGTACGGATGGCGGCAAGTCGGCTCAAGCAAGAGGTTTCCAGTTGAGACCCAATCGCATAAAACTGGAAATCCACGCAAAAAAGTCCTATATTGAATATGGATTGTGTGCCAATCGCTTTGATGTAACTATTTGCTGGAGGCAATTTTATGCCGATCTTGCTAAGTGAGACTGCTGCCAGGGAAATCAAAAAAATCATTCAGGATCAGAATCTGCCTGCCGACCAGACTCGCCTGCGAGTTGGTGTAAAAGGAGGCGGATGCAGTGGATTCTCCTATATGCTGGACCTGACCGAAGAGCCTAAAACAGAGGCCGACGAAGAGATGGAATCGCAGGGCGTGAAGATCCTTGTGGATATGAAGTCGTATCTCTATCTCAATGGAGTCGAAATCGATTTCAAGGATGAGGTCATGGGGCGGGGATTCGTCTTTAAGAATCCCAATGCCACCAGCACCTGTGGGTGCGGCAGCAGCTTTCAGGCCTGACCCTGACTTGCTTTCGTCGAACATTGGGTTCCGGCATTTTCCGGAGCCATGTAAGGTAAATCGTGCCTACCGCAGAAACCGAAATTGAAACACTGGCGAACCAGGAATATCGCTGGGGTTTTGTTACCGACGTCGAAGCCGATTCCGCGCCCCCGGGGCTGAACGAGGAAATCGTTCGGTTCATCAGCCATAAAAAGAACGAGCCGCAGTGGATGCTCGATTGGCGACTCAAGGCGTTTCGTCACTGGCTGACGATGGAAGAGCCGCACGCCTGGCCGATGATCAAATATCCGCCGATCGATTATCAGCAGACGATCTACTATTCCGCGCCAAAACAGGGCGGCAAGTACAAGTCGATTGAAGATGTGCCCAGGGAGATTCTTGAGACCTACGACAAGCTCGGAATCCCGCTGAAAGAACGCCAAGCCCTTCTGGGCATTCAGCAGGAAGGTCACACGCCGGTTGCAGTCGATGCGGTGTTCGATTCGGTGTCGGTTGGAACTACGTTCCAGAAGGAACTGGCCAAGCAGGGGATCATCTTCTGCTCGATGAGCGAAGCAATTCAAAATCATCCTGATCTTGTAAAGAAATACCTCGGATCGGTCGTTCCCTACAGCGACAACTTCTACGCGACTCTGAATAGCGCGGTCTTTAGCGATGGCAGCTTCTGCTACATTCCCAGGGGCGTTCGCTGTCCGATGGAATTGAGCACCTATTTCCGTATCAACGCGAAAAATACCGGGCAATTTGAACGCACATTGATCATCGCTGATGAAGGCGCGTACGTGAGCTATCTTGAAGGTTGCACTGCGCCGCAGCGGGATGAAAACCAGTTGCATGCCGCGGTTGTTGAGCTGGTTGCCCTGGACAACGCGACGATCAAATACAGCACCGTTCAAAACTGGTATCCCGGCGATCCAAAGACCGGCAAAGGCGGCATTTACAACTTCGTCACCAAGCGCGGCGCCTGCCGTGGCGTGAACAGCAAGATCACCTGGACGCAGGTTGAAACCGGGTCGGCCATTACATGGAAATATCCCTCGTGCATCCTGCAAGGCGACAACAGCGTCGGCGAATTTTATTCCGTCGCGCTGACGAATCATTACCAGCAGGCTGACACCGGCACGAAGATGATCCATATCGGCAAGAACACCAAGAGCACGATCGTCAGCAAGGGCATCAGCGCCGGTTTTGGCCAGAATACTTACCGTGGTTTGGTGAAGATTCTTAAAGCCGCGTCGAATTCGCGTAATTACACGCAATGCGATTCGCTTCTGCTCGGCGATAAATGCGGCGCGCATACGACGCCTTATATTGACGTGCACAACACCACCAGCCGCGTGGAGCACGAAGCCAGCACGAGCAAGATCGGCGAAGATCAGTTGTTCTACTGCAAAACCCGCGGCATCAGCGTGGAAGACGCGGTGAACATGATCGTCAACGGTTTTTGCAAGGAAGTATTCAAGGAGCTTCCCATGGAGTTTGCGGTGGAAGCACAGAAACTGCTTGGAGTGAGTCTGGAAGGAAGCGTCGGATAAGGCATGCCGAAAAAGATCAGGGAACTCAAGGCGCTTCTCCGAAGCGGCGGATGGATCGAGATTTCGGGTGGCGGCAAAGGAAGTCACTCGAAATGGGCTCATCCGCGAGTTTCTCGAAGAGTCACGTTGAGTGGAAAAGACGGCAGTGACGCGCAGCGGTATCAAGAAAAGGACGTAGCCAGGGCGATCGCGGAAGCCCGGATGTTTGATGCATGATGAGGACGTATGAAACGGACAATTCACTACAGTGTGATTATTCAATGGTCTGAAGAGGACGAGAATTACGTCGTCACGCTTCCCGAATGGGGCGGATGCCATACCCACGGAGCGACTTATGAGGAAGCTGCTCGAAACGCTCGTGAATTACTTGAAATCCTGATTGCGGACGAGAAAGCTGCGAGAAATGAATTGCCGACGCCACACGAGTTTCAATATCCCGGTCCCAGCGGCTTTACTTATCAGTTCTCTCCGACGTACAAAGTCTAAAAGGTAAAACATGCCACTGCTTGAAATCAAAAACCTCCACGCCGGGATCAAGGATCGCGAGATCCTCAAGGGGGTGGACCTGACCGTCAACGCCGGCGAAGTTCACGCCATCATGGGCAAGAACGGCTCGGGCAAATCGACGCTCGCGCAGGTACTCATGGGCCGCGATGTGTATGAAGTGACCAGCGGATCGGTCTCGTACAATGGCCAGGACTTGCTGGAGCTATCAACCGAAGAGCGCGCCCGTGAAGGAATTTTTCTGGCATTTCAATATCCGGTTGAAATTCCCGGCATTAACACCAGCTATTTTCTTAAAGCCGCTGTCAATTCTGTTCGCAAGCACAAAGGCCTGCCCGAACTGGATGCCGCGCAACTCCTGAAGGTGTTGAAGGAAAAAATGCAGCTTCTGAAGATGGACAACTCCTTCGCCAATCGCGCGATCAACGAAGGTTTCTCCGGCGGCGAAAAGAAGCGTAACGAAGTGTTTCAAATGGCCGTCATGGATCCCAAGCTTTGCTTGATGGACGAGACCGACAGCGGTCTGGATATCGACGCGCTCAAGACCGTTGCCAGCGGCGCGAACACTCTTCGCGGGCCGGATCGGGCGATTGTTCTGGTCACGCACTACCAGCGGCTGCTGAATTACATCAATCCTGATTTTGTTCACGTGATGCTCGACGGCCGCATCGTCAAGTCGGGCGACAAGAGTCTGGCCCTGGATCTGGAATCGCGCGGCTATGACTGGATCGAACGGGAATACAAAACGAAATCGCAACTCGCGGCTTCAACGTAATTGTTCCAGGTCATGTTGATGCAGAAACAGCACAATTTCGCGAATGTCAAGACTCCAGACGAGCGGGAAACAATGACAGCCTCAGGCGCCAAACCAGCGTGGATGCAGGATCTTTGCCGCCGAGGGCTTGAGCGGTTCAAGCAGGTCGGTTATCCGTCGAACAAGCTGGAAGAGTGGCGGCAGACCAACGTCGCGCCGATCGCCAAGACCAACTTTATTGCGGCCCAGCCCAATCCCGATGTCTCCGAGCGCGACATTCGGCCGTTCAGTTTTCGTGATGAAGCATCGGTTGAACTGGTCTTTGTAAACGGCTATTTCGCGCCGCCGCTGTCGGATTTGAGTTCCGTGCCGGCTGGTTTGCGCGTGGCAAGCCTGGCGTCGCTGTTCCAGCGGGACAGCAAGCGTCTGGAAGCCCATTTGGGCCGCTATGCGCTGGTGGATGCAAACCCATTCGCTGCGTTGAACACGGGTAATTTGAATGACGGCGCCGTCGTTTTTCTCGATCGCGCCGTGATCGCCGAGCGACCGATTCATTTGTTATTCCTCAGTGCGGGCAGCAAATCGCCCATGGTTTCGCATCCGCGGGTCCTGGTCGTCGCCAGCGACAATGTCGATGCGACCATCGTCGAAACCTATGCCGGCATCGGCGGCGGCACGTATTTCACCAATGCGGTCAGTGAAATCGTGATCGGCAATTATGCCCGAATCGACCACTGCCGCTTGCAGCATGAGACGCTTGATGCGTTTCACGTTTCCACGACCCGGGCTCAGGTGGGCCGTTCAAGTACGTTTGTCACGCAGTCCGCGGCGCTGGGTTCGCGGATGACGCGCAACGATCTCAATGTGGTCCTGTCCGGCGAAGGCGCTGAAGCAACACTCAATGGTTTGGTCCTGGCCAATGGAAATCAGCACGTGGACAACCACACGCTGCTCGATCACGCGGCCCCGAATTGCGCCAGCCATGAGTTGTACAAGCATGTGCTGGGCGACAGCGCCACCGGCGTTTTTCGCGGCAAGATTCTGGTTCGCCAGACCGCTCAGAAGACCGATTCCAAGCAGACCAGCCGCTCGCTGCTGCTTTCGGACGACGCCGACATGAATTCGCAGCCGGCGCTGGAAATTTATGCAGATGATGTGAAATGCACGCACGGCAGCACGACCGGTCCTGTGGATGATGAAATGGTGTTTTACCTTCGCAGCCGCGGCGTTTCGCTGGAGGCGGCGCGCAGCCTGCTGATTTACGCTTTCGCTGCCGACATTACCCGAAGAATCCAGGTCGAACCGGTGCGCCGGCAGCTTGAAAATCACATGGCCGCCCAGCACGACCTGCCGCAGGACCTGCGAATCACGGACCTGGGGCGTTATGACGAGAAGCACCGCTAATCCATCCAAGGATGAAGGCGGAAGGATGAAGGATGAATCAAAAGTCTCATCCGATTCATTCTTCATCCCTCATCCTTCATCCTTCGACGCAGCAAGGCTGCGACGGGATTTCCCCATCCTTCAAACCCAGATGAACGGCAAGCCGCTGGTCTACCTGGACAACGGCGCGACCACTCAAAAACCGCAAGCCGTCATCGATCGCATCGTTCGCTACTACGAGGCCGAAAACGCCAACATTCATCGCGGCGTTTACGCCCTATCGCAAACCGCCACGCAAAGTCACGAGCAGGCGCGTCACAAGGTGGCCCGATTCATCAATGCCGCCGATCCCGCGGAGTGCATTTTCGTTCGCGGCACGACCGAAGGCGTCAATCTCGTTGCATACAGCCATGCCCGGCAGGTCATCAAAGAGGGCGACGAAATTGTCGTTTCCGAACTGGAACACCATTCCGATATCGTGCCATGGCAATTCATCGCGCAGGCCAAAGGCGCGAAACTACGCGTCATTCCAATTAACGATGCCGGCGAATTATTGGTGGATGAATACGCCAAAATCCTGGCGAGTGGGAAAGTGAAACTCGTTGCAGTGACGCATTTATCCAACGCGCTCGGCACGATCAACGATGTAAAGAAGATCACGCAGATGGCCCACGCCGCCGGCGCGAAGGTGCTGATCGATGGAGCGCAGTGGGTTGCGCATTATCCCACCGATGTGCGGGATATCGGCTGCGATTTCTATACATTTTCCGGGCACAAGCTTTATGGCCCGACCGGTATCGGCGTGCTTTATG
>DASZXJ010000072.1:0-9317 GCA_035545895.1 Tepidisphaeraceae bacterium
ATCGGGTTGCCCAGCCAGGCGCGGTCGGTGGGATTATCGATCGCGAGCATCTCCATCACTCGAACCAAACCTTCAGCATGGGAGACCATGACATGCCGCATTCGAATTTGCCATTCGGGTGCCTGGTTGGTGGTTTCATAAACTGGGACTTGGATTTGGGCGGATGGATTTTGTTCATCGATTGGCTCGCCGCTTACCTGATAAACAACCCCAGAATGGGTCACTTTGATGACCGGCTGCGCCTTGGCGAGCAATGGAATTCCGCGAACGATCACAGTGGCTTGTGAATCCAGCTTGCCTTCGATTCTGTCGAGAAGTTGGCTCTGCACATAGAGTTCTAGGGAGAAGTCATCGGCCCCGGCCGCCGGGCCACCGGTGGTTTCCTGGACCGCCCGGATGGTGATGGAGCCGCTCGCCGCAGGCTGCGAAGAAGGTCCTTTTATTTTGGACAGATCAGGATGACCGGCGGGAAGATTCACCCCGACAGGCATCGCAGCATCGGCCGCCCCGGAGGAATTGGGGTTTTTAAGCATCTGCGAGATGTCAGGATGACCCGCCGGTAGCGAACCGAGAGAGGCAGCCGGTTGGTCGGGTTTGGAAGTAACGTCAGGATGTCCCGGAGGAAACTCCGAAGCAGTTGGTTGCGTTGCCGGCGCATCGGCACTGGCCAGGATCGTATGACGCGCGGTTGCGGAATTGGTTGTCACCCCGGGCGTGTTGTTACAACCGCCAAGCGTCCACAGGCCGCCCAGAGCAAGGATGATGAAATAATTTCGTATCATTGCAACCTCCAATCAAACCGAAGCGCGAACTCCCATTTGACCGCGATTCTTGCGAGATTTCTTGCTCTTTACTTGAGGGGCTGGTGCGGGAGCGGCTGGGACCGCGGCCAGGCGTCGGGCGAGCCTGGGGAACAATCCAATCAGCCCGCCGAGAGTTAAAACCACGCCGCCGATCCAGATCCAGATCACCAATGGGTTGATGATGACTTGAATCGCAACGTTTCCCTTGCCGTCAGAAGATGCGAGAGTGACGTAAACGTCTTCACGCAGCGATGAATCGATCGAGACTTCACTACTGGCCTGTTCATCCCACTTGTTGTATTGCCTGATCTGTGGAGTGAGCGTGCTTTGCCTGCCATGCGAATCGGTTATCTGCAGCGTGGCTTGCAACGCCTGAAAGTTGGCCGCTTCGACTGGCCGTAGATCAGTCAACGTCAATGTCCGGCCGGCAAACTGGATCGTGTCATTTTGCTTGATGGAAAATGTTTCTTTTTGGCTGAATAGACTCGAGCCGGTGATCCCGATGACAATGAGAATTACACCGACATGCACAATCTGCGCCGCATAGCGGCGCCGATTGACGGGAAGCATGTGGGCCAGGGAGGCGACGATTGTCAGTTGATGATTAAGTGAGAATAACCGAACCGAGCGAAACAGATCGACCAGCACCGCGGTCACTGCGGCGGCTGCGATCACGGCTGCAATGAGCGCCCAGAGGTTCGTCAATCCGCTGATTGCAAATCCCGCCATCGCCAGGGCCGCGGCAATCGCCGGCACGATCAGCCCTCGCGCCAATCGCGCGGCAGCATCCTTGCCATATCCAAGCAGCGGACCAACCGCCATCAATGCAATCAGCAGCAAGCCCAAGGGAGCAACGACTTTATTGTAGAAGGTTGGCCCAACAGTGACTTGCTGATCGGCCAGTACAGTGCTGATCAATGGGAAGATCGTGCCGACCAGGGTCACGACCGTCATTCCGACAAGCAAAACATTGGTCGCTAGGAAAAATCCCTCGCGTCCACTGAGGATTTCCAATTCGTGCTCGGGCTTGAGCAGTTTTCGGCGAGCGATCATGACCAGGACGCTGAACGCGATGCTGGCGGTTAAAAACACGAGGAAAAAGGTGCCGATCAACGATTTTCCGAATGAGTGCACCGAATCAATCACGCCGCTGCGGGTGATGTATGTGCCGAAGATGCAAAGAATGAATGTGACGGCAACGAGGCTTGCGTTCCATCGCTTGAACATGCCGCGATGTTGCTGAATCATGATGGAATGCAACAGGGCCGTTCCTGTTAGCCAGGGGAGCAGCGACGCATTTTCAACCGGGTCCCACGCCCAGTAACCACCCCAACCGAGTTCGACGTAGGCCCACTGTGCGCCCAGAAGAATTCCGATGCTGAGAAATAACCAGGAAACCATCGCCCAAGGACGGACAAGTGAAAGCCATTGATTGTCCGTTCGACCGCCAACGAGAACGCCGACGAGCAATGCGAATGGAATCGTATAGCCCGCGTAGCCAAGGAACAGCATGGGCGGATGGGCAATCATGCCAGGATTCTGGAGCATGGGGTTCAGTCCGTGGCCATCGGTTGGAACAAGGTCGGCAGTAACGAACGGATTGGCAGCAAACAACATCAACGCCGCGAAGAACCCGCAAACCGCCGCAAGCGTTGCGATGGCGGCGGCGGGCTCGGCCGATGATTCTGCAAACCGCGGCATGGGCATGGTGAAGACTGCGATCGTGCTCATTGCCGCCAAAAGCCAAGCCCAAAGCAGCAAACTGCCTTCCTGGCCCGCCCAAAATGCCGCGAGCTTGTAACCGATGGGGAGAGCGCGTTCAGTGTAATGAGCAACATAATCAAGCGTGAAATCCGATCCCGCCAGCGCCGCCAATAGCGCTAAAGCGCTGATGCTCAACAAAACGAAATGAGCCGCAATCGTGCCTCGTGCGCAATCCAGAAAAACCCTGGATCGAAATCGAGCCGCTGCCACTGAGAGTAGAAACGCAATCAAAGCGGCCAGCATGGCCATGCTCAATCCGAAATTGCCGACCAGCATGGTCATGACTGCTCCTTGATATTTTGGTGTGGGGAATTGGGCTCATACTTGCTGGCGCACTTGGTCATCAGGACTTGGGCGCGAAAGACGCCGGCTTGGTCAAGTTGGCCTTCCACGACTACATCTCGACCGGATTGAAACATGTCCGGGATCACGCCGTGGTAGGCAACGTTGATCGAGCGTGACTTGCCGAGCATGCTGAAATTGGCGTCCAGCCCCTTCACGTTAAAATCCTGCTCGGACACTTTTCCATGAAGTCGGACTCGCTGGGTTTTGAATTGGTCATCCGCCAGGAAGTGATCAACTTCCATGTAATAAACCCAGCCGGACTTCATCCCCGCGTAGGCCAAGTAGCCAACCGCTACAACCAGCAGCGCGCCACCCAGCAGAAGCTTTTTTTGTAGAGCTGGCATTTTGATGTCCCGAAACGGTTCGCTGAGATAGATAATCAACTTCGATGCCAGACAGAAGAATAGAGGACCTGAATATCGATTTTCTTAAAATATTTAAGAATAACGATTTATGGATGGAATGAGGTGATATGGGTTCATGCCGTCTCTCACTCCTGAGACGCCTGCTATTGAATGTATCCTGCTGTCGAGAGGGTTTATTCAGTTAATCCTGATGGCAGTTGAGGCACAATTGACTTCGAGCATTAGACATGACAAGCAGACTGGGTTCTTTGGAATAGAAGCTGTGGCACGAGACACAACCCACGCGATTGTCAAAGAAGTGAATCTTGGGATTCACCATCTGAGGAGGTTTCAGCCTAATCCTGATTCGATCCTGACTGAAGTGCAAACCGTTCATGGTGGATCCGATCGGATGCTCCTGACAGGCTGAATTTGAGATAGCGCCGGTCACGGCCACCTCGCGAGACATCAAGCCGTCATGGCAGGAAAGACATTTTTCGGATTCGCGATCGAAGCGTCCGGGCGATATTTCAGAGCGATCAAGAGCGCTTCGGTCAGGCCATGTGAGATGCGCTTTTCCAATTGCAAGCACATGTCCGTTTTCGCGATTGATGCCATCCGCCGTATGGCAATTCATGCAGAAAATGCCGGAAATATCAGGCTTTCTAAGCAGTGCATCTTTTTCTTTCGCGGCAGTCGAATGGTCGGAAAGATTGTCATTGTGACAGGTCGTGCACGTCATTCGCCCGTTGATCAGCGGGAGTTCCGCAGGCACTTTCATGGACGGGACCACGTCGATGGGGTGTGAAAAGAGTTGCTCAGTGGGATGACATTGCTGGCACTGGACGGCCGCTGAGTTTCCGCTCTGAGATTTCCAGGCCGGTCCGTCTGCATCGGTTTTGGCTGAAGCGCACACCTGCGCATTGATGCGATTGCCGTGGCCAAGGCTTCCAAGCAGAACGCTTGTTAGCAGCAAGAGGCAGGTACGTTTCCGGGAAATACGTCGAATAGACCACTGGGGCTCGCATTGAGCCGGAAATGACATTTGACCCCTCCCAAGTTCGCTAAAACTAACTGTCGGCATACCAAGGGGGGCGACTGAAGAACCGGGTTCGCGGAGTCGGGAAAAGGAAAACGGACTATTTTCCTAATAATGGGACTGGATTATCTTTATATTGGTTGGAGACCTCATTATTTGAGCAAAAATGCGGTTTTTCGGAGCAATCGTGGTATTTCCATTGCTCTATTCCCGTCATTGTGGAACAGACGGGCGGGACGAGCCAGGCGGGCACTCGTTCCGAAACCTGAAAACCAAACCCGCACATCTCAAGGAGATGGCTTATGAGAAACCTAGCAACCCTAACCGCGATCGTGGCGTTGTTCACGATGGCGGGGGTGGCGCAAGCCGGCATCAGTGGTTCGAAGCATGACTTCGGATCACTGGGCTGGTCGCAAAACCAAATCTGTTTGCCTTGCCACACTCCGCACAATGCCATTGTTAAAGATGGCAACGGTGTCGAAGTGGGCGGGCCTCTGTGGAACCATACGCTTTCCACAGCAACCTATACCCTTTACCTGGATGCCAACGGCCAAGGCGTAACTGGCCAGGTTGACACCAACAGCAAACTGTGCCTGAGCTGTCATGACGGCACGGTTGCGCTGGATAGCTTCGGAGGCGCGACGGGTAACACCAACATCGCCGGAAAAGCCAATCTGGGAAATGATCTGTCGAACGACCACCCAATTGGCGAGGCCGCCATTTGGCCTACCCCGAATCCCTCTTACATGGTTGACCCCACCCTGCGTGCAAATGCATCCGGTGGCGCGATCATGCCCCTTCGCGCTTTGGCGGATGGACGTCAGACGGTTGGTTGCACCAGCTGCCATGAACCGCACAACCGCAAGAGCACGACCCACATGCTGTGGGTGAACAACGGCGTTGCAGGAACCACAGTTGACGGGCGTGCCGTGTCGGGTTCCCTGCTATGCTTGAATTGCCACAAGAAGTAAAGTTCGATCTTGCGTCCGGGCTCGACGGATGTGGCCCGGCCCGGACGCATCCACATTGAACTGCTATCGCAGATCGTCCCGCCCGTCAGTTCCACAAAACTGCAGCGGAACGCAAAGTCGGAAGGGCCGGGAAAAAGGATTTACGGTCATGGTCACGCCAAATGCACAAAATCTTTGTCGCGCTTGCAAGCGGGGATGGATGCTTTTGTTGACGGGATTGCTCGTGGGGTGCGCTTCATCAGCACCCGCGCCCAAACAAAAGTCAGCCGCTTTCTGGCCGCCGTATCCGGACGAACCGCGAATTCAATACCTGACATCATTCAAAGCTAGCACGGATGTCGAGCCAGCCAAGAGCCAGCTCGACGAACTCGTCATGGGTAAAGAACCCCAGGAGACGATGGGCCTGCAAAAGCCGTATGGCATTGAGATGTATCAGGGAAAGATTTACGTCTGCGACCTCCGTAATGGCGCTGTAACCGTCCTTGACCTTCGGAATCATCGAACACTGGTTCTGGGCAGGAGCGGCAGCGATACGTTGCTTCGGCCGACCGACATTGCAATTTCAGATGACGGCTTGAAGTACGTGGCCGACCAAGATCGAGGCTTGGTGTACGTGTTCGACGCTCAAGAGCGCTTGTTTGGAAAGATCGGTCATAAAGACTTGAAGCCGGTCGGCGTGGCGGTTTGGCAGGATGAACTGTATGTCTGCGATTTTCAAGGAAAACGAATCGAAGTATTCAATCGAAAGAGCGGAAAGTTTCTTCGCTTTGTGGGTGAATCCGGGCCGGGCGACGGACAATTCCTCTTTCCCCTTGGAATAGCGGTTGATGTGCAAGGAAATCTGTATGTCACCGACGTGTTGAAGTGCACAATGCAGAAGTTTGGCCATGACGGCAAGCTATCTTCAACATTCGGCGTGATCAGCGCAAATGCCGGAGGGTTTGTCAGGCCAAAGCATATCGCAGTCGATCGAACCGGGACGATTTTTGTTGTCGATGCAGCCTTCCAGAACGTGCAGCTTTTCAACCAGATAGGCCGGGTTTACACCTATTTTGGCAGTTCGGGATCGCATCCGGGGAACATGAACCTGCCTGTTGGTATCTGTGTGCATGAAGGGGATATTGACCTGTTTCAAAGTTATATTCATCCCGCCTTCGAAGCTGAGCGATTGATCCTGGTTACCAACCAGTTTGGCGACAGCAAGGTTGCTGTCTATGCAATGGGACATTTAAGGGCTGGTAAAACAGTAGCTGATATCGCAGCCGCGAAAGACGTTGTGCCGATGGGCATTTCAGACCCGAGCAAGTCACCAACGGGCCTTCCGACGCCGACGACGCTATCAGATGACCTGACGGCACCCGGTCCGACAACGCTTCCGGTGAATCCGGACAGAAAGTGATTCACCATGACTCAAGCCAACCACCCTTTGAAGTATGGGTGCACACGTTGGCGAAGAGGCTGGCGATTGATGCTTGTCCTGGCGGTAACCTGGTCGATGGGCGGAACATGGCTCGGGTGCTCGCCAAAGAAGGATTATCGTGTTCTGAGCTTCTTCTTCGACGGCGTGCCCGATCCGAACGCGCCGCCGGGCCGCGCTAATGCCGATGACGATGATGACGTTCGCGGCAACACCAGCGCGATTCCCAGAGTCGTCGTTTACTCGCACAAACCATACGCAGACAATCAATGCAATTCCTGTCATGCAGGCTCGGCTGGTTCGTTTGAAAGCTTTTCGAAGCTTGATGCCACGGTATGCAAAAAGTGTCATGAAAAAGTTCCCCGGCAATATGCAGTGATGCACGGTCCGGTGGCGGTGGGTGAATGCCTGTGGTGTCATGTTCCGCATGAATCGACAATCAAGGGCATGCTCAAGGATCCTGCTCCGGCGGTTTGCATTCAGTGTCATTCGCGAAACCTGTTGAGCACGAATCCGCCGGAACATCAGATGGATAAATCAAGCTGCCTGGATTGCCACGTTGCACATGGCGGAGAACGTCATGGTTTACTGGCGGCAGGCTACCTCGAGAAGATGAATTCACCATTAGCTCCGCCAACGACCCGGGGTGTGCCGTGAAAAGGCGAATGGGAAGGGGCCCGCATCCATCAATCGCTTTATTGCTTGCGCTGCTTCCGGCGCAAAGGCTGATGGCGCAGGAAAACGGTCCAATCATTCTCGGCGAGCAGCAAAAGCACAATTGGCTGACCCTGGGAAACTATCACGGCTCGCTTGAATTGCTATATAGGAATCAAAACGATCAGATTGATCCGAAGGATGGATCGCCCAAATCGGAATTCAACGAAGACCGTTTTCAGGAAACATTGTCATTATCGAGCAACGGGGCGATTTATCATCCAAACCTGGTGGAACTGAACTTGGCCGGCTCGTTTGGATTGACTCAGGATCGCATCGATGCGACCGGACAGAGCGATTCTCAGTTCGGAACGATTTATGACTGGGATGCCAGCGCAACGATCCTGCGAAAGGAAATCGCGCCGCTGACCCTGTATACTCGCCGCAACAACCAGTTGATCTCCAGGGAGTTGGGTCCAACGCTGGAAAGCACCGTTACGACAGCCGGCGCGATCTGGGATATTCGGTCCAAGTCCATTCCAACCCGGATCGAAGCCTATCACAGTGAGCAGGAACAGACCGGTCCGGCCGATGCCGGCAACTTCAATTTGTCTCAATACACCGTTGTCTGGCATAGCGAGGCTCATCCGACGACGAATCAACTCTTAAGTTGGGATTACAGTTTCAACAGCGTCGATGAACAGACCGCCGACCTTGCATCTGATTCATTCATGACGCATGACGCTTCGCTCGTGCATTCGGTGGATTTTGGAAAGGATCGTCGCAGCAATCTTACATCTTCACTGAACTACTTTGATCAATCCGGAGACTTTGATCTTCAGCGGATGCGATTAAACGAGCGCCTGCGGGTGCACCATAGCGACACTTTTGAAACGCGATATGACTACTCGCTGGATCAGCAGTCATTCAGCGGGACGGATCAGACAACCAATCGTGCAACAGCCGGATTTCTGCACAAGCTGTATAAAAGTTTGACCACGACTGGGGAGATTGGGGGACAGCAGATCACGCGTTCCGATGACGCCAACACCATTGAAGTGTTCGCGGATTTGAATTTTGATTACCGCAAGAAAGTTCCTTTTGGCAAGTTAAGCTCAGCGCTTGGCGTATCGTGGGACCGGCAGGAAAATGATGACCGATCGGGGACCACGCAGATTTTCGATCAGCCACTCGCTTTTGCAGATCCGGCTCCGATCATTCTTCCCCGTGCCGGCATTCCGCCGGGAAGCGTGAACATTACCGATGCGATGGGGTTGGTGGTCTACCGGCCGGGGTTGGACTACACGCTTCGCAGTTTTCCCGATCATCTCGAAATCGATCGAATCATCGGCGGATCAATTGCCAACGGACAGACGGTGCTCGTGGATTATCAACTCTCTCCGGAAGCGGCCAATACGGTTACGAACAACGGCTTTAATATTTCGGCGCGATACGACATCGATCAGGGCGCACTAAAGGGGCTGGCAATTTATGCGAGGTATCGCAAGCAAGATCAGACCATCGATGCCAGTTCGACATCACTGCTGATTCCGAATTCGTTCGACGACACGATTTATGGCGTGGAGTATTCGATCTGGCATGTGATCGTCAGTGCCGAACGTGAGAATTACGATGCCACCATTTCGCCTTTTGATGCAACGCGGTTCGATGCACGCTATACCCAGCGTCTCAACCCGGATACGACGGCCACAGTCAACGCAAACTATACGACCCTTAATTACACCGACGAAGATAATCGGATCGGCTTGTGGATCGTATCCGCACAACTTCAACATAACTTTACGCGGGAACTGCAGGGATATGTCACGGTTTTGTATCGCCAGGAGGACGATGATCTTCGCGGTCCCACGCGCGGCTGGGAAGAGCAGGTGGAGTTACAATGGCATCATCGCCAAGTGTATGTATATGGCATGTTGCGCAATTCGCACGTTGACACCGATTTTCAGTCTGAAACCTTTC
>DASZXJ010000073.1:0-12670 GCA_035545895.1 Tepidisphaeraceae bacterium
GAGATGAATTTCACTCCACAATTCAAGTCCCACGATCTTTCAACCGTTCTCTCTTTTTCCCCCTTCATTTTCTTAATCTGTGTCATCTGTGAAATCTGTGGATCAAACTCTTGTCTGTAGGCTCCATGAAACTGCACAAAATTGCGCGCCATGTGACGAGTCGGACAAGCGGATTGGTCGATGAAATGCGCTGAATCTTCGCGCATCCGCGCACTGCCGCAGCGATGAACTACTCCTGCTGTTTCCAATAATACGCGCCCATCGTCGCGACCTTCAGCAAATCCTTGTGTGACCCGGCGACGGCGTAGATCTTTCCATCCTCTTCAACAAATCCGACCTTTTCGCCCTTCTCCAGCTTGTATGAAACATCCGGATTGGCCGCGAAACGAGAGTAGAGGGCATATGTCCCGCGGGCTGGAGCTTCGGTCAATCGGGCTGGACTGCCGCTTTCGAACTTGACGATGGATTTGCCCGGCTGAGCGCCGCAGCCGCCGAGCCAGATTAATCCCGCCACCATCGCCGCGATGAATTGTCGTTTCATTTGACTCCTTCCAAGAGTTCGGTTTGACCATTCTAGGCGAGATGTCCCGCCTCTTGCCAGATCGACCCGGCGCGGTCAAAGTGTCACACCCACGGAATGGAACGCGCCCTTCGCAATCGTCTGACCTTCGGCCCGCTGATGCTGGCGGCTTTGTTAGCGCTGCTTTGGTTTGATCACACCGCGCAAATCCTCACGCGGCAATGGGAATGGAACCATTTTCCCAATCCGGATGACCCCCCCGCCGGCGTGGGCGGCATCGGCTTGCTCATCGTGCTAAGCATCGTGCTGCCCCCCGCAACGGTTGAACTGGCGACGCTTTTTGCAGCCGAGCGCGTTCGGCCCTATCGGTTGATCTCCGCCACCGGCTCGGCGCTGCTGGTCATTCACGCGTTTTGCACACAGTTCCGCAAATTCCAGCTTTATGCAACCTCATCGCTCGCATTCATCATCGTCGGCGTGATGCTCTGGGCGGCGGCGCGCCGCGCTTTGCGCCGTCAGACGCAGGAAGCCATCACCCACATGGCCGGCACGCTGCTTGCGACGCTATACCTTGGCGGGCTCGGGTGGTTTCTCATGGCGCTGCGCGTCAAACATTCAGCTCATCCGGGCCGATTCAATGGCACAACCATGGTCATCGTCATGATCCTGCTGGTGGTCAAATGCACGGACATCGGCGCCTTCTTTGGCGGACGCGCGTTCGGCAAACGTAAACTCATCCTCTGGCTCAGTCCCGGTAAAACGTGGGAGGGATTATTCTTCGGGCTATTGACGGCTGGCGCGGTGGGCGCGCTCTGCGCTCGCTGGATCAATCCGCCGAATTACCAGATGGCCTGGTGGAAAGGCGTGATCTTCGGAATAGTCATCGGAGCGATCGGCCAGATCGGTGATCTGCTCGAATCCATGATGAAACGCGACGCCGAGGTCAAAGACTCCGGCAGCCTGATCCCCGGCTTTGGCGGAATCCTTGATGTCATCGACAGCCCGTTGCTGGCAGCACCGTTTGCATACCTGCTGTTCAGCATTTTTTGAATCATCAATTCCACCTCATATTGAGGTCGCGCTATGTGGAACTCGCTGAAACCCGGTCGCCCACGCTGGCGGCCTGAGCGTTCAACGCCGTCTCGGCGCAAGAATCAGGACCCCGGCGAAACAGAGACAGCAGGGCTCGGGCGTTACGGTGATGGTGAAACTTTCCGAATTGATCCCCGCGCTGTCGTCCAACGCCGTGCCCGCGTAAGTGATGGTATTGGTGGTCATCGAACTGTCATCGGCAATCTGAAATGACGTCTGCCCGATGAAACTACCGCTGTAAATGCGCACGATGCCAAGCAGGATCAAGTGATTGCCATCGGTCATCGCCCCCGGGCCAAACGCTGACGCATGGTCTTCGTAGAGACTCGCCAGCGCTGAGGAGACACTCGTCTGAACCGTTCCATCAAATCCCGAAGCTGAGGAAATTGAAATGATCGACGGCAAAGCCGCGCCGGCACTGTTGCGCGACACTTTCAAACCCGCGGCAAAAAGTCCGTTTTCGACGTTGATCACAGATCCAGAATCGTCGCGCAGAAAAAGCGGTACGTCGGCGGTCTCGCCGGGCGCGATTTGATAATCGACTTGCCCGCACACGAAAGAGAACTGTGATACAGCGCCGGCGGACCGCGCAAGAACGAGCACCATCGTGCAACCCGCCAGCCAATGCATTTTTATCGATCTCATTTCCACGCCCTCCACAGGCGGTTCTTCTTAAATGGTCTTCCCTTGGTGTTGCCGGAATCGCAGGGCATCGAGCGAATCGATATCCAAATCGGAATCGAAATCGAAATACATGCGATAATTCGACGAGCCGGAACTGGAGTTTTGGCTGAGCGTAAACGCAGCCGCATCAATGCCATCCACATCGCGGTCGCCGTCACTGTCGCCGAAGAGGCGATGGAAGCTCAGCAGCGTGTCTCCACCAATGAGCGTGCGGCTGAACTGGTCGTGAATCTTGTCGGCGTGGACGGTGAGATCGTAATCGCCGTCGGCCAAAGAGCCGCCGACGATATCCGCGCCAACGAAGCTGATCGTGAATACAGTGCTATCACCGGTTGGACTAACGAGCAATGAGACAGCTGAACCTCCGCGTTTGACCAGCTCAATGGCGCCGGGGTCGAGAATGACTGGCCGATCGAAATTCAGGGTGAAGTTCGTCACCATCGAGCGCTGGATGGACCCATCGGCGACATTGACAGATTGCAATCTGGGAGGAGGGAGGATTTCGAGCGTACTTGAAGTGGCACTGACATTGCCTGCCAGGTCTGTGGCGGTCACGGTATATGTGTATGTGCCCGCCGCAAGCGCTGGAGTGATAATATTGTCGTCAAGCATCCATGTGGATCCGTTATTGACAGCTGTATAGGTACTGCCATTGACGATGACGTTGATGGAGGCATTCCAATCATCAGTGGTTCCGGTCAAAGGGGGCGTCGTATCGGCAGTGGTTATGGAGTTGGCGGTGAGTGCGGCGGCAATCGAATCGATCGTAAGAACGAGCGTCGAACTGGGGGACGACTGATTTCCCGCTAGATCTTCCATCACGGCGTAGGCCGTATGTGATCCCTCAGTAACGCCATTCACTTTCGACATCAGTACCGAAACATATCCGCTGGTATACGCCGCCAAAGCAATATCGAGGCGGCCGTCCGCGTTGAAATCAGCTCCATTTATGTAAGACGGGGTAATTCCGCAGTTGTAGGAAACGAACGGCTTAAACGTACCGTTGCCGTTGCCAAATAGGATATCCACGGTGCCCTGCGTATTGTTACAAGGGATTGCAACATCGAGGTTGCCATCCAGATCGAAATCGGCAGCGAAGGCTCTATTGGGATTGCTTTCCGATGCAGCGGTTCCCAGCGCGGTGATCGTGCCATCCCCTTCACCCCGATAAAATCGCAGGACGCCCGTAACTCCTTCGGCCATGATCAAGTCCGGTTTGCCGTCATTATTGAAATCGCCAATTGCGAATCCCGCGCTGTTTACGTTGGTGCCAGTCGTCGCCATGTAATTCTGGAAGGTGCCGTCGCCATTGCCGAGCAAGGTGGTGATCCGGGTACCGCCAGCGCCAACCATAATATCTATTTTCCCGTCATGATTCATATCAACCAGCGTAGGGTTGTAGGTTGCGCCGCCTGCGGCGTAAGACACACCGGTTTTGAACGTTCCGTCGCCATTGCCAAGCAGAACTCGCACGCTGGGGACGTTTCGTTCGGCTACGACGATGTCTGTTTTTCCATCTGCGTTGATATCGCCGGTAACGGATTCGAAGACAACCGCACCGGGACTCATCGCGATGACAGGGCCAGCAGTAAAAGTGCCGGCGCCATTTCCGAAAAACACCCCTATGTTATTGTCACTGTTGGTCACAACGACATCCGTTTTGCCATCGCTGTTGAAATCTGCTGATGAAACACCGCCTGGCCCACCGGGAACGGAGGTACTGATCGACGATTGAAACGTGCCATCGCCATTACCCAGATTTACACACAAAATGTGTAAGATGGGAACGCTGGATATCAGGTCCGGTTTCCCATCACCATTAACGTCAGCCGTGATGGTTCTGTAGGGCGCGGCAGGGATTGTCACGCTGCTGGGTTGAAAAGCACTGGCTCCAGGCTTCTTCCAGAACACAAGACCAGGTGCGGAAACCGGCAACGAATTATCAGAGCCATCAAAAATTAAATGCAAATTGCCACTGTCCGTTGCACTGAGATCGAGTGTCGGCACGACAACTCTCGTTACATTATCGGTGTTACTGGCTCCGCTGTCGTCAACGTTTCGCAAATCGGGCATAGCTGGGACCGCTGGTGCGATCGTATCGATGGTTACACTCAGCACTGCACTCAGCGATGATATATTGCCCGCGACATCGACCGCGGCGACGCCATAGTCGTGGGTTCCATCGGCCTGGCTCGGCATCATATACGATGTTCCAGCCTGGTAATCGCCGCTGGTCTGCAAGTTGTCGCGGTAGAAACGGAAATAGGGCGAAGCGGAAATTGTAAAGACCGGCGTTTTAACATTAGTAATATTGTCAGTGCTGCTTGTTCCGGAATCGCTAACCGTTTGCAGGTCGGGCGCACCAGGGGCAGTTGGGGGAGTCGAGTCAATGGTGACGGAAAGAGCCGGCGAATCGCCCGATGAAACTACTCCGACCGTCTGGCGAGCAACAATGGGAACGGTCCCATCGGCCAGCAACGTCGTTCCATTTGTCGCAACAAGTGTAGTCGTTCCAGTGGCAATGGCACTTCCAATTGCGACACCATTTGCGTACAGTGTAACAATAGCGCCGGCGACTGTTCCTCCCACGGAAAACTGAAGCGATTTGGCCGGAGAAGAGTTGTTCAGATTAGTGACGTTGTCCGTACCCAAGACACCCGTATCGCTGCCGGCGACCAAGTCGGGCGTTTGAGGCGTCGAGACAGGCGAGGTGACGTCAAAAGGATTGCTTTCTCCAATATGACCCGCCCCGTCGTCGGCACGAAGACGCATGCCAGCGGCGATCTGAGAAGCCGAAATGACGCCTGACCAGGCACCGTTTACGAATGTCGCGTTGACGAGAGATATTGGAACGGGGGTGGCACTGCCAACATTGCCGCGAAAATCGACGAGCCACCACTGGCCGGTATCGGTGCTCGTGGGAAACGCGTCTCCGCCGATCTCATATGTTTGACCAATTGTCGCGAACGGGGGATTCGTTGGAGCCGTGGATCGCCAGTAATATGTCTGACCCGCTGTATAAACGGTAATACGATAGGTCGTGCCCGCCTTTAGCTGTAATGGCGTTATCAGCGATGTCTCGGTCCATACGGTCGGCGAACCGCTGACGGCTTGGCTTGCGAGCAATGTCCCAGTGCTCGTCCAAATCGAAACCTTGCTGCCGAAATAGCTCCGGACAGCTGTCACTTGAACGTCGCTGCTCAGGGTAAAGTTATAGCCAACGGTATATGTACCGTTATTATAGTTCGTCGTAGGTGTCAGGTTCCCCAGCATCGTCTGCGACGTTGTATTTCCAACAAAGCCGCTCAAATTCGCGGATCCGTTGAAATTTGCCGTATATCCATTTGCATCTTTCGCGGCAAGCGTTGCGTTAAAGGGGACATTTACGTTTTGGGGCGTTGAGATCGTTCCCCACTGAAAACCTGCAACCGGGCCTGCTTGCACGGCGAAAACGTTGCTCGTTCCAACAATACTGCCGACGCTTGCACTGAGCGCCACGCCGGCATCAACCGCGTTCACCGTGACATTGCCTGTCCAAACTCCGTTGGAAAACGTTGCCGAGACAGGTGTGATCGATAAAGCCCCTCCCAGCCCCGTGGCGCCAATCGTTGCGCCGCCGGCAAATACTGCGATTTGTTCGTTGGCGATATTGAACGCGTGCGCCGTCACGCCAAATGCCGTCGCCGCGGTCTTTGGACCATTGATCGTATCGAACATCAGATGATCCAAGTCCGAGTCATGCACGACTATGTTCGAACTGGCCAAACCCAAAGAAATGGCGCTGGCATTCATTTGCACGGTCTGCGAACCATCTTTCAATCCATCGCCCAGCAATGACAAATTAAACGTCGCGGATGTTTGCCCTTTGACGATGGTGACAGTTGCCGGGACACTTAATTCAGTTGCGTCGTTGGAAAGCAGATGAACAATCAGATCGGAACCAAGCGTGCCGCCAATACGAACGGTCCCGGTGTTGAGTGTCTGCCCTTCCCACCCGCTGGCGGGCGTGCTGATGGAAAGCGTCGCGTCGTTATCTTTCACTGTGATCGGAGCGCCGGCGATCATCCAGTTTTCCACATTGGCGACAATGATCGCGACTTCTCGGCCATCGATAATTCCATTGTCCACGACGCTGATATTGAAATTTGCCGAAGTTTGCCCGGCTTTGAGAATGACGCTGGCGGGAACGGTCACTCGGCCATTGGTCATGGCGACGAGTTGAATGGCGACATCGCGCGTGGGAGCGGCGCTGGAAGTGACCGTGCCGACAACCGTGCCAATCCCTTCGGTAGCGGATGCGGGGATACTCAGGTTGAGCGTCGCGGATTCATCATCGTGTATCGTGATCGATCTGTTTGCCGTGTTCACGCTCGCGGAAGTCGCGGAAATGTTGATTGCCTCGGTCCCGTCAAGCAGCGAATTATTCTGGATCGACAATTCTAGAGGCACAGACGTCTGTCCTGCCGGAATAAGAATCGTCGCGGGAACAGATAAACGGCTTGGATTGCTCGACACCAGCGCAACCTGCAAGTCGGTTGGCAGTGCTGCCGAGATATCCAGATTGGCAACGACCGTCCCATCGTCTTCGCGCACGTTTTGGGGCAATGTAAGCGACAAATCAGGCAGGGAAGTCACGTTGACCTGCAGAATATATTCACCGATATTCTGTTGTGCCGCGGACGATGGAATCACCGACACGGAGTAATTGCCCGTCAATAGCGCCGTGTAAGCAAGCATTGCGTTCCGGCCGTCCGGCGAGCTGTTGTCATCGGTGGCCACCTTTATGCCATTCGGATCGTAAAGTTCAATCTTCGGATTCAAAGTGTTGCCAAACCCACCAGGCCCGGAACCGGGAGTCAGCGTCGATAGATTCAACTTGTCGCCGGATTTGGCGGAAATCGAGTAATAATCCCCGCCCGCGACGATTCCACCCACGACCAGATGATCGAGTTGCGCGGTGTCGCCGTTTAGGCCCGCTGCAAGAATGTATGCGATGTCATTCGTCGGACGAGTGACCGTCATCGTGGTAAACGAACCCAGCGTCGGTGCAGGGTAGGTGACTTCCTGGAGCAATGTGCCGGCCGAATTGTACGCGCGAATGATGCCCGGATCGTAGGTATCATTGGGCACCAGGTCGATCGAAACCGACGTAGCTCCGCCCGCTATGTCCGCCCGCAACCAATATGAACTCGAATACCATTCGATATCGGTGCCATGGGCAAATACCTGCGCACCGGTTGAACGGTACGTTGATGTGCGCGACGTGATGGTGCTCGAATCACCCTGAACGCTAAGCGTTATCCCAGGAACGACGCTCGTAAGTATGGTGCCGACGGTGTAATTGTCGGGTTCGACGCCGGATGTTCCGGTTTCGAGACCTCCCACTGCAACTCTGGAGGAACCAATGACTTGAGACTGTGATCGGGTACTATTCGGCTCGAAGTCAAATGCCGCACCTCGTGTCGTTACCAGAGAATAATCGTTGTTCGCTCCGCTCACCTGAACGTAGTAGACGCCGTTCGCCGGCGCGACAAAATTGGCAATCGCATTTTGAACGTTGGTGGCTGTCGTTGTTCCGCTGGCGAGAAGATTGTTGGAAGCATCGTAAAGCTTGGTCGCCGGCGACCCGCTGCCGCTCAGCGACGCCAGCGCGATCGATGCGGACTGTCCGGCCAAAAGCGTCATCGAATAATAGTCGGAAGTCGCAATCGCGGGTGACTGGATTCGAACGTCGTCCACATACCAGCCTTCAAATCCATTCGCGACGTTATCGATGGTATTGAAGAACCAGCCAAGCTGGACAGTTTGGCCGGAGTAAGCCGCCAACGATACCGTGGTTGCGGCGCGCCAAGTTGATGATTCGGCAACGCCATTGTAAGTCGCCAGTGTCGTCCAGGATGTCCCGCCATTGGTCGAAATCTGCAGCCAGGAATAATCCCACAAGGTGCTTCCCTCGGTTTGGAGAACGTAATTGAAATCGAGGGTAGCGCCAGAGGGCAAAGCGATTGATGGAGAGATCAGTCGGCCGGTGTTTGCAACGCCGGTGGCGTAATTGCCCCCACCATTGGCCGATTCACCTTGTCCATAATAGAAACTCTGCGTAGAAGAATGTCCGCTTTGCGTTCCCCGGCCAGTCGAAAGGTGCCACAATCCTGTGGTGCCGTTGGACGTGGTGAATCCGTTTGCGCCGGATTCAAAATCAGCAGTAAAGATTGTGTTTGCGGCAGAATTGGCGTATCCGATTACCGAAGCGATTGAAGCGCCATTTCCAACGTTCAAAGCGGACGGGTCGAGATTCTGCGCTGTCGCCGGGGTGTTATTCGTCGAACCGCCATGTTCCTCAGATTCGACGGCTGCATTTAACTCGATCTGCACAGCATACGCACCGCTCGTGAGGTCAGCGGACGAAACGGTGATCGTATAGATGCCACTAATTTGGATGGGGACCGTTTGTACGACTGCATCCTTATTCGCCGCCGCAGCCGTGGAAACGCCAAGCAGCGAACCATTCGGATCGGTTATCGAAAGCACGGAACGCAAATTCGCGCCAGCGGGATGGACAAATGCCGTTATCACCTGGCCGGCAAGAAGATTGATCGTAAACGCATCGGAGTCGGCAGACGTTCCAATCGTACCGCTGGTATTGCTGGTATAGATCATCGATCCGGAAGGCGCGCGGGACGAAATCGCGGGCATGGCGATGGTTCCGAAATCCAAGGCAAGCGTGCCTGAGTATGAGCCCGTTGGATTACCCACCGCATCGAGAATTGCGCCGGCGGCGATATTCAGACTTAGCGTGCCTTCAGTGCTTAATCCGCTGACTGTGAATCGCACAGTGTCAGAATCGATCGCTTGCGCACCCGTGACCGAACCCTGATTAACAGTTAGATCGCTTGCAGTGACGGAGGCCGGGTCAATCGTTTCGTTGAAATTGAAATCAATGGATGAAAGTGGTAACTGCACGAGCGAGCCGTTTGCAGGATTGGTCGATACAACCTGTCCCGCAAAGGCGTCATATCGGAACGTTGCTGAATAAGTATCCTGCCCCGCTTCGCCCGGCGTGCCGTCGGCATCCTGGTCCATCGCCTTGCCGTCATCACCCGCCAGAATCTGTGGTCCGATGCTCAATGTGTACAAACCATTTAGCGATTGGGCATTAAAAGTGAGATGAAGAGTTGAATTGGAATTCGTCCACGAAAACCCTGTTATCTGCGACTTCAGATCAACGCCGCCCGGTCCGGTGAAGCTGTTGATATCGGCAATCATATCAAACGATGCCAGATTCATTGCCTTGGAGAAGGTCAAGTCCAGTGATGAGATCGGTGTCGTTGAAACGGTCGAAGGTGATTGCGACACAACCATCGGCGCGAGCAATCCAGGCGGGAAATCAAAGGCCTGCGTCACACTGAAGGCACTCGATGACGTATCCACAAACGAATACCCCATGCCGCGACGGGCGAATGCCGACCAGATCTGATATTGATTCGCTCCGCCCGTTAGTTGTTGATCGGCCAGGAGGATCGCATCGCGGGCGTCCTTGAACGATGGATTGGCGGGCTGGAGTTTGAGGGCATCCATCACCAGCTTCATGGCGAGAATGTTCCCAGCCGATCCCGCACCGGTATAACCCGCTGCGATATTTGGGTTGTAGCCGTACTTATCAACCAGCAACCAGTTCATGTCCCAGAGCGTGTCGCACCAGAGCTCGCCGGCATCGTGCACTTCCGTCGAAGAATTGAAATTGCCGATCGTCTGCGGATTGATCGACATGTTGTAGCTATAGGGATAGCGACGGATGCCGGCTCCATTGCTCGCCTGCCCCAGCACGTAAGTGCCCTGCGGATAGGATGCCAGCTTGGTATCCGACAAATCCTGGGTGAACATGAGCGCCCACCAGTCGGACCACCCTTCACCCATGCCGCCGGATTGAAGGGCGATGAGCGCGTTGGCGTTGGCCGGGCCACCGGTGAGGCGATTGGACACCCCGTGTCCATATTCGTGTACTATGATTTCGGCATCGAGATCGCCGTCGCGATTGGGCGATGTGTAGTTGAATAGATACATCTGCATGCGCGGCGCCTGGCCGTCAGGCGGCGTGGCAAAATTGGCGTTGTTCGTGCCACTGCCGTCCTGGGCGTCAGCCTGCACCGCGTCGCCGCCAAGTCCCTGGCCCGAATAGTTCAACGTTTCAAAGTTCCCCGCAGCCTCGGTGAACCCGTACTTGTAATGCACATCGTGAAGCAGATTGTTCCAGTAAAACAGATTCGTGATCGCGGCCGACCGGTAATTTACCGGGGCTTGCGTGAAATCGATCGGAAAATCGAAATTGAGCGATGCCGTTCCATCCGGGCGAAATCCGCCCGTATCGTTTGCGTCGGCATCTTCCTGGGCAGAAACGTTGTTGCCTCGCGTATCCGTGAATTCCGCGCCCGCCACGCCATTGGTGTCGTGCCATCCAAAGGGGGATGCAGTCGGATCAAATGGATCCGCCAATATCGAACGCGTGGCTGTACCGCCGGGCGCATCGTTTGGAGATTCGATCGGCTGTGGGTAAACATTGTATGTTGCGTGATCGACCCAGTCGTTGGCGAAAAGCATCGTGCCATCGACAGCGTTGACATAGCTGTTATACCAGTGCTGTCCATCGGGCGTGCGAACGGTCATCCGGTAAACCGGCGCAAGGCCGCCGGATGTTGCAACGTAGTGAAATTGTGGACGAATCGGATCGAGCGAAATCGCGGGCACCTTGAACGCCGTGCCGTTTTCCAGGCTGCCGCTCGCGATTGCGCTGTCGGTCGGAACCTTTAATCCAAGTGACTTGAGCCCCTGAAGCGATTGCCTTACCGCGATGGTCGCCTTCTTGGGCAGGCCCGCCAGCTTGGTTTTCACCTTGGATACAAACGCCCCGCCGATGCTGATGATCCGGCCATCGCGGGTGAGGTTGATGTTCAAACTTGTATTGTCAACTGAAATTCCGTTGACGCGTTGCTGCAAATAAATGTGCGTCGTACCCGAATCGTGGTCGGTGTATTGGTCGGTGACGAGCGGGTTGGCGACGTCGTCGGCCACCAGTCCCAGATCGCCGGCGTGCTGTGAAAGATAATTCAACGTGATATCGAGCGGCTTGGCATCCGATGCCGAGGTGAGCATCCTGCCCGACTTGAAAATGTATTTTTCGGGCAACACATATGGATCAAGCGCCGATGCGAGCAGCAGACGTTGCTCCAGCTTCTCGATTGGCTTGCGCGTGCTGAGTAATTGCGATTGTCTAGCCCGGTTGTGTCTTCCGCTCCTGGCGACCCTACCCATGTCTGGCCTCCCGCCATTACACAAATCTCACTTTGCGACTGCAGACCAACTTAGTTGATGGATGAAAAATTCCCCGCCACCCGATTGCATGGGGCAGCCTGCTTCACAAGCGTGCCTACAAGTATAGTGTTCGCGTGCCGCATCACAACTAAAATTGAAATTGATCTAAATGAGATTTCATCTCGACTTGCAAATCTGTGAGCAAGACCCAAACAAGTAACGGAAGGATGGAAAACGTTGCGTTGATACTCCACCAACGATTGATCGAGCTTCGCACAACAAGAGACTGTCAAGATGTCGCGCGCCCTTTGCAATTCTCTCCAAGCCGGCCAAACGCAGATTGAAAGATATCGGTCGTTGAAGGCGGGCAGAGCCTCGGCTTGCAACCGCTGCGCCCGAATATTCGACAGGGGTCTATTATTCTGTTCTTGAAGTTCCAGTGTCATTTCGCTAATTGCACAAAAATGGCGGTCTTGACAGTCCGCGCTGTGCCGATAGAGTTGATTAAGGTCGCTCATCCCGGCCTTTATTCCGCAGTAGCTCAATGGTAGAGCATCCGGCTGTTAACCGGAATGTTGTAGGTTCGAGTCCTACCTGCGGAGCTTTCCTTGCGTCCAAGACAACCGGCGCAGTTTCGCGCCATTCCACGCCACTATCGAGAGATTGCGAATTTTGGGCGGGCGAATGTTGTCCGCCGATTCCCGCCAACTGGCGCGGTTCGCCGTAAGAGGTTGCTACCTTCGGTGCTACCTCATCTGGTCTGGGTGGCACGTCGTCCGTGCCCGTGGCGATTTGTTGCTGCCGGAAGCCTGTCGGTATCGCCGGTAATTGTTTGATGGAACTAGCGGCGTCGAAGATGCCCATATGACTGTAAATGTTCATGGTCAATCGGATATCGCTATGCCGCATCAGTTCCATTGCCATTCGCGGGGCTACGCCGGCCTGAGATAACATTGTGCCAAACGTGTAGCGAAAGGCGTGAAGCCGACCGGCGGGTTGCGGAAAATAATGAGGTTGCCGCCATTGCCATCTCGGTCCAGAGCTATCAAGCTCCGCTTTGACAGT
>DASZXJ010000074.1:0-47657 GCA_035545895.1 Tepidisphaeraceae bacterium
CGAACGGAAATACTGTGATGCCAGTTTCAGATACAGGATCATTCCCTCGCGCGATGCCTGGTCCTTGCTGGTTTTGTCATCCACCTCGATGCGCTTTTCGGCATACGCATCGGCAGCCGACTTCAACCATGGCTGCAAAATCATCGCGGATTGACCGCCCAGGACTTGCCCGAGCAATTTGACCAATTCCGCCGCACGATCGATTACGCCCAGATTGATCCAGTCAATCGCCAGCCCCAGCGATCCCTCCGCAAACCCGGCCGCCGATGCCGCCAGCCCGTGGTCGATATTGCGCTTCCGCAACTCCTGCTGCACGATCTTTCGATCCAGCGGCGCGAATCGAATCACCCGGCAACGACTTCGAATGGTCGGCAAGAGCGATTCAAGCTGATCGGTCAGCAAGATAATCAGCGTCCGGCCGGCGGGTTCTTCCAGCGTTTTGAGCAAAATGTTCTGTGCGGTCGTGTTCATCATCTCCGCGTCGCGAACAACGAAGACTTTGCCAATGCCGACAACGGACTTATTGGCAGCCCGCGCGATCAAATGATCGCGAATGACATCGGCGGAAAGGTCACGAGCCTTGGCGTCGGACTTTTCCAGGCGAATCAACTCGCGATAGATCGGGTGATAATCCGGATGAGTGCCCGCTGCAAAGGACAGGCAACTGGCGCATTTACCGCAGGCAGCAAGCTGCCCGGGCTTTTCGCAGAGAAATAGCGCCGCCAATGCGCAGGCAGTGGTTTCCTTTCCCACGCCCATCGGCCCCGCGAAGATCAGCGCATGGGGCAACCGGTCCTGCCTAAACGCAGTGGCCAGCGCATCAATCGCGACGGATTGACCAAGAATCTGGTCGAATGTGACAAACTGGCTTTCCATAACGATCTTCAAAATCCAACTATCTCAGAACAGCGCAATCTTGTCATTATGCGCCGTGGGTTCGTTTTGCATTTTCGACGATCCGACTGATACCGGTCGCGAGCGACCGGACTAAAAGGAGGAGTAAACCCATCTCCTATTTCGCGTCGTGTCAGACCTCTTTCATCCTTCCACCTTCATCCTTTTCCTCAAATTGGGTTCGTTTTGCAATTTCTGAAATACATGGACATGGCTGGACATTTCAGGACATCGCAAAGCATGATGAAAATCAGAAAATCCGTCCTCTTCTTCGTGAGCCCCTTCGTTTCCTTCGTGGCTTCGTGGCTCTTCTCCCTATTAACTGACTCAGTTGCGCGAAAAAGATCGATAACGCGCAACTTCCCCGGTTTTTAATGTAAAATTTCAGCAACATGTCTACTGCGTAACGGAATCGAAGAATCGCAACGTGATCCAAACCATCACGATCAATCCGATCAGCGTCAGAACCGATATGACTGCCAGGAAACCAATGCTGTACCACTTGGCCGCGCGCAATTCTTCGCTGAACTCAGCCTTGGTGGGAATGGCTTCGCATTCAATGGGAGGAGTCACAACGGGTTGCCCTTCGATCATTTCCGGCGGCGCGGGAATGATTGGCGGAGCGCCCTCCTGGCGCGTGGCGGTGACTGGGGTGATTTCCGGCTCGGGCTGGGCCGGCTGATCAGGTTGCTCGGGCGAATCGCTCATCAATTACTTATCCTTGGCCAGCTCTTCGATGGTTTTCCACACATCCTGCTGAACTTCCTGTGGTTCGCGGTTGGCGTTGATGACACGGAACTTCCCGTGCGGGCCTCGCGCCTGGCGAAGATAGTTCTGGCGCACCTGTTCATGGTAGGCCATCGAACGTCGCTCAATGCGGTCCTTTTCCACGCCGGCGTCGGGGTCGTTGGGAAACAGTGAGAATTTTGGTCGCACGCGGGCGCTGCTCACTTCGATGGGCAGGTCGAGGATGATCGTCAGGTCCGGCCATTTACCGCCAATGGCGATTTCGCCGACCGAACGAATCTCCCTGGCGGTCAGGTTGTCCCCGCCCAGTTGGTAAGCCAGCGTGCTGGAGATAAACCGGTCGCAAATGACGACCTGCCCCTGGTCGATGCCGGGCTGGATGATCTGCTTCATCATCTGGGCGCGGGCGGCCATGTAAAGCAGCATCTCGCAGCGCATGGCCATATCGGTATTTTCAGGGTTGAGGAGAATCTGGCGAATCTGCTCGCCGATGCGCGTGCTGCCCGGATCGCGAACTAGAAGCACGTCCAGGTCGTAGCTGGTAAGCGTTTCGCGCAAAAGCGACGCCTGCGTGCTTTTACCGCACCCTTCGTTGCCGTCAAAAACGATGAATTTGCCGCGCAGGTTTTCCAGCACGGGAGACATCATAGCAGAAGCAATGAAACAGGTTCATCATTTGATTCCATGCGCGACTGATCTTAAATTCGTCCCATGGAATCAGCCATTACAGACCTGAAAACGCAATTCTCGACACACTTTGGCCCCGGCGGAAAGATTCGGGTGGTTCGCGCGCCCGGACGTGTCAATCTGATCGGCGAACATACGGATTACAACGATGGCTTTGTGTTTCCGATGGCGATCGAGCCGCATGTGATGTTTGTCAGCCGCAGCCGGGATGATGGCAAGGTTCGCATTGCCTCAACCCATTTTCCAAAACAGACGGTTGAATTTTCCGTTCAATCCAAAATCGAGCGTGGCCAGCCGGCATGGGCGAACTATTTTCGCGGAGTGGCCGCTGAATTGATCGGTGCGGGCATCCCGCTGACGGGCATGGACATGCTCGTGCACAACACCCTGCCGGTGGGCGGCGGGCTTTCAAGCTCGGCTGCCATCGAAGTCGGCACGGGGTTGACGTTTCTGACACTTGCTGGTTTGAGCATGGATCAATCGCGCCTGGCACTGGTTTGCCAAAAGGCCGAGCACGAATACGCCGGCATGCCTTGCGGAATCATGGATCAAACCATCGTAGCATCGGGCAAAGTCGGGTCGGCCATGCTGCTGGATTGCCGGGATTTGTCCAAGCAATTCGTCCCCATCGATTCATCGGAATTGCGCGTGGTGATCGTCAACAGCATGGTCAAACACGAACTGACCGGCAGCGAATATCCGCAGCGGCGGCAACAGTGCGAGCAAGGGGTCGCGTTTTTCAAAAAAAGCAATCCGCAGACCAAGGCGCTCCGCGATGTGACACTTAGCCAGCTTGAATCAGCCAAGGGACAACTGCCCGACATCGTTTATCGCCGCTGCCGGCATGTGATCGGCGAAAATACGCGAACGACCGAAGCCGCCGCTTTGCTGGCTCGAAAGAAATACGAAGAAACCGGCGAGTTGATGGTGAAGAGCCACAACTCATTGCGCGATGACTATGAAGTGAGCACGCCGGAACTGGATTTCCTGGTTGAGCAAGCAATGAAGATCAAAGGCGTGTACGGCGCTCGCATGACCGGCGGCGGCTTTGGTGGATGCATCGTCAGCATCGTTCAGCCACGATTTGTCGAAGCTTTCACGAGCACGATCCAGCAGACGTATCAGCAGAAATTCAAGCTCTCGCCCGCGGTGATACCGACGACCGCGACCAGCGGCGCGAGCGTTGTGGAATAAGCTCAATGCCTTCGATCAGCCCGATTCTCCTGAAACTTTGCCGTCGCGAGGATTTAACGCGCGAGGAGGCGAGCGCCGCATTTGACTACATCATGTCCGGCCAGGCCAGCGATGCGCAGATCGGCGGATTGCTGGTCGGCATGGCGAGCAAGGGAACGACCGTTGAAGAACTGGTGGGCGCGGCAACGGTCATGCGGGAAAAGGTCATTTCGATTGCCTGCAATCCGCCGGGCGGCGTGATTCTCGACACCTGCGGCACAGGCGGCGATGTGCGGGGAACGTTCAACATCTCCACGGCAGCGGCGATTATCGCGGCATCCTGCGGCGTGAAGGTCGTCAAACACGGCAACCGTTCAGCCAGCTCAAAATCCGGCTCAGCGGATGTCCTTGAAAAACTCGGCGTCAAGCTCGAAGTGTCACCTGCCACACTGCAAAACTGTTTGAACGAGGCGAATATCTGCTTCGCCTTTGCGCGAAACCATCATCCAGCCATGAAATTCGTCGGAGCGGCGCGAACCTCTCTGGGCATTCCGACAATCTTCAATCTGCTTGGACCGTTGACCAACCCCGGAGCAGCCAGACACCAGTTGATCGGCGTTTTCGCGCCGGAACTGACCGACCGCCTGGCGACCGTTCTCCGCGAACTAGGCAGCAAACGAGCCTGGGTCGTGCACGCTGAAGATGGCTTGGACGAGCTTTCGACAATGGGCCCGACACGGGTGAGCGAATTGAAGGATGGGCACATTCGCATGTGGTCGCTGGACCCGGCGAGCCTTGGCTTGGCCAATGCGCGGCTGTCCGATTTGCAGGTGAACTCGGTCGATGAAGCTGCCGACGTGCTGCGGCGAATTCTCTGGGGTGAGCCTGGCTCGCAACGTGAGATCGCCCTGCTCAATGCTGCGGCGGCCATGGTGGTCGCGGAGAAATGTAAGGATTTGGCTGATGCGATGTTAATGGCTTCAGAATCGCTGGAGAGTGGCAAAGCCGCAAAAACGCTCGAAAAGCTGGTTCACTGTTCCCAACAATCCTGATTATTTAGCGGATTCCCTGCTTTCATCCCGGCGCGAATTTGGTATTGCTACGGTCCATGTTCTCGGCGCCCAAACGCATTGACCTGCATTGCCACAGCCAGGCGAGCAATCTTACCAGCGAGGCGATGCTCAACGCGATCCACTGCCCGGAAAGTTACAGCCACCCCGAAGAGGTTTACGCCCAGGCCCGTCGCCGCGGGATGGATTTCGTCACGCTGACCGATCATGACTCCATCGAAGGCGCATTAAGCATTTCTCAAAAGCCGGATGTGCTGGTCAGCGAGGAACTCACCTGCTGGTTTCCTGAAGATGGCTGCAAGATGCACGTGCTGGCGTTCGGGATTTCGCCGGAAGATCACAAAGCGCTTCAGTCGCGAGCGAAGAACATTTACAGCGTCGCGGAATATCTCCAGGCCAATCAAATTGCACACTCGGTGGCTCATCCGATTTACCGGCAAAATGACATGCTCGAGCGCTGGCATGTCGAACGATTGCTGCTGCTGTTCAAGGGTTTTGAATGTTTGAATGGCGCGCATAGTTCACTGCATCGCGAAGCGTTCGAACCGCTTTTGGACCGATTGACCCGGCAGGAGATCGCGCGCTTGAGCGAAACGCATGGCCTTGAACCGCGCTGGCCGCAGCCTTGGGTCAAGGCGCGCACCGGCGGCAGCGACGACCATGGCCTATTAAATGTCGGTCGCACCTGGACTGAGTTTCCCACAGGAACAACGACCACCGGGCAGATTCTCGATTGCCTGCGCGAAGGAAATTGCCGCGCCGGCGGAGAAGCCGGCTCAAGTGCCAAGCTGGCTCACACTTTTTATAGCGTGGCCGTGCGATATTACTCGCGACACATCATGTCGCCCGGCGATCAACCGAATATCGCGACGAGCCTGCTGCAAGCCATCGCCGGAGAACGCCCGGCGCCCAGCAAGTCAAAGCTGGCGTGGATGGGCATCAAGCATAAGGTCCGCAAGATTTTTCGACGATCAACTCCCGCGAGTGATCCGGTCGCGGGAACGAATTTATTGAAAAAACTGTTCCTCACGTCGGCCTGGCAGCAGTTCAAGAAGCAGCCGCAAATTCGCCAGACGCTGGATGCGGGCCTGCCGCCCCTGGGCGAGCACGAGCAGATGTTTGATCTGGTTTCGAACATCAATCGCGACGTTATGCAGGGACTTGCCGCAGCCATCGATCGAAGCATCGACGATGCGAGCTTTACCGGGCTGTTCGACACGATCGGCGCGATCCTCGCCCAGCAGTTTGTGCTGCTGCCCTACTATTTCGCGGTGTTTCACCAGAACAAGGAACGCCATTTACTCCGCCAAATCACGCGGCTTGGGCAAAAGAAAAACGAACGTACGCTGCGGGTGGGTTTGTTCACCGATACGTTCGACGAAATCAACGGAGTCGGTCGTTTTTTGCAGGACATGAACGAGCAGGCGCAGCGATCCGGGCGCAATCTGATTATCCACACTTGCGCGCCAAGCCCATGCATAGCTATGCATGGGCCTGGCCGGAAAAACTTTGGCCCGTTGCTATCGCGCGAAATGCCTTATTACCCGCAGTTGCAGCTCGGGTTGCCGCCGGTGCTGGATATTTTGGAATGGTCGGATCGCCAGCAGTTTGATGCGATTCACATTTCCACGCCCGGCCCGATGGGTTTGTGCGGATGGCTGGCGTCGAAAATGCTTCGCGTGCCCCTGCTGGCGACCTATCACACGGATTTCCCGGTCTACGTGAAAAAGCTGACCGGAGATCATCGTATCAGCAACGGAACACTGGCGTATATGAAATGGCTGTACGGGCAGGCCGCGGTCGTGTTCACGCGAAGCCATTCATATCGATTCAATCTTCGCGATCTGGATGTGCCGGCTGAAAAAGTACGAACGATTCCGCCCGGGATCAACCTGAGCAAATTTCGGCCGGATATGCGCGATGATTTGATCTGGCAACAATATGGAATATCTCAACCCAGACGATTGCTGTTTTGTGGAAGAGTAAGTGTCGAGAAGAATTTGCCGATGCTGGCGGACCTGTTCGTCGCGCTTAGCCGCAAGCGGCGGGACGTGGCGCTGGTCATCGCGGGCGAAGGGCCTTATCTCGATACGATGAAGCAGACTCTTAAAGGTCTTCCCGCGTACTTCCTCGGATTTAAAAACGACGGGGAACTTGGAAAACTCTACGCGGGCAGCGATTTATTTGTCTTCCCATCCCGCACCGACACGTTGGGACAAGTCGTCATGGAAGCGCAGGCCTGCGGGCTGCCTGCGCTGGTGAGCAACGAAGGCGGCCCCAAGGAAACGGTCGAGCACAACATCACCGGCCTGGTTCTGAGCGATGCCGAACCCAATAGCTGGTGCAACGCCATTGAAGAACTGCTGGATGACCCTGCCCGACGGCAACGCATGTCGCGAGCGGCGGTGACGCGGATGTCCAAATTGTCCCTGGATCAAACCTTCGATTCCTTCTGGGCCGACCATCTCGCGGCAGTTGAACCCCAGCCTGCTGAGCCCGCCAATGTGCCTGATGTATCTAAAATTTCCACAACCTTATAACGCGCAGGTTGTGCACTTGCGGATGATTGATCGTATGATGGTGGCGTGAGGTTCGCGATCATCACATTCGTGTGCCTCTGTCTGGCGGCTCGCACATTCGCGGCCACCCCTGCTGCTGTCGTCGTGCTCAAAGGCGAGATCGACGAATACAGCAAGGCATCGGTGATTCAGCGAGTCAACGAGGCCCGCCAGTTAGGGGCAAAGACCGTCATCCTGCAAATCAACACATATGGCGGGCTGGTCACTGCTGCGCTGGATATCTCTCACTTTCTCAAGCGGCAGGATGATCTGCACATTATCGCCTACGTCGATCAAAAGGCGATCTCAGCCGGCGCAATGATCGCGCTCTCCTGCAATGAAATCGTCATGGACCCCAGTTCTCTTCTGGGCGACTGTGCTCCCATTTCGCTGACCAGCAACAGTGAACTGCAAAGCCTCGAGGCAACCGAGCGAGCGAAATTTGAAAGCCCAATCCTCGAAGAATTTGCCGACAGCGCCCGGCGCAACGGCTACGACCCGACTTTAACCGCAGCCATGGTTTCCGTGAGCAAGGTCGTTCACTGGGTTGAAAACGATCAGGGCGAAAAACGATTTGTCGATGAACCCACATACAAGAAGCTGACGGCCGAAGGATGGAAACCCGTACCCGGCGTGGCTGATCCAATCGATGGCGGTAATTCATTGCTGACGGTCAGCGCCGGATTGGCGACAAAACTGGGATTGGCCAAAGAGATCCAACCTTCGATCCAGTCGCTTGTCACGACGCGCGATTTTAATGTTCTGTCGGTGCTCGAGCCTTCGATCGGTGAACGATTGATCGGCTTGCTCGGATCGACTGCGGCACGCGCGTTGTTGACGACGATTTTCATGCTCGCCTTGTACATCTCTTTCAGCAGCCCCGGCCATGGCGCAGCCGAGACGCTGGCTGTGACAAGCCTTGCAATGTTGGTCGGCATTCCCTTGCTCACCGGCTATGCCCAGTGGTGGGAAATCATGGCGATCATCCTCGGATTAGTGCTGATCGCACTGGAGGTGTTCGTGATTCCGGGTTTCGGCGTCACTGGCATCACGGGAATTATTCTGGTCCTGGGTGGATTGGCGCTCACGTGGGCGGGAGTCGAACCATCGGGCATGCCCGGCGTCATGCCGCACCTTCAGGGAACGTGGCAGGGATTGCGAACCGGGCTGGAAGTGGTGGCGGGCGGAATGGTTTGCTCATTGCTGCTGGGCTTATGGTTGCAACGGCATATCGAGCGCTTGCCATATCTGCGAAAGCTCGTATTGACCGAAGGCGCAAGCAAAACAGAACTGCCGCCCGCGCTCGATTATCCATGGCCTCTGGTCGGCTCACGCGGCAAAGCCGTCACCGACCTTCGACCGGGCGGATCAGCCATGTTCTTTGACGAAATGCGCAGCGACTCTCGATTAACAGACGTTACCAGCGATAGCGGATTTGTCTCGGCAGGTACGGAAGTCATTATTCGTGAAGTACAGGGCAATCGCGCGATCGTTCGCGCAGCCGATGCTTAAAGAAAAGAAGACAGCCACGGAGATCACAGAGGACACAGAGTTACAGAAAAGTCGTTATCTTCTTCTCTGTGATCTCTGTGGCTAATCCGGTATGACTAATTTCAGCTACGAGTAAGAAAGGTTCATCATGCAGATACTTGCGCAGACACAGACCAATGACTCGATCGTGTGGGGCGTTGTGCTCTTCGTTGTCGTCATCCTGTTGATCGTCTTTGCCGTGCTGTTTCAGTTCATCGGCTTGTATGTCCGCGCGATGGTCAGCGGCGCCAGCGTCAGTTTCATCGACCTGGTGGGCATGAAGCTGCGAAAGGTCAACTCCACGCTGATCGTCAATTCGCGCATTCAAGCGACCCGAGCCGGGCTGGTCGTTACTCAGCCGGAAATGGAAACTCACGTGCTGGCGGGCGGCGACTTGCTTCGCGTCATCAATGCCATGATCGCCGCCAACAAGGCGGGCATCGACCTCTCATGGAAAAACGCGACCGCCATCGACCTGGCCGGGCGCGATATTCTCGATGCGGTGCAAACCTCCGTGAATCCCAAGGTGATCGATGTGCCCAGCCAGTCGATGAACCAGACAACCGTCGATGGACAGGCCAAGGATGGCATTGAACTCAAGGTGAAAGCCCGCGTGACGATTCGTACAAATATCAAATCACTCGTCGGCGGTGCAACGGAAGAAACGGTCGTCGCCCGCGTGGGGCAGGCGATTGTCAATGCCATCGGGTCGGCTGAGGACTATAAGCACGTGCTGGAGAATCCAAATACGATTTCGCGATCTGCCTTGAGCACCGGCCTGGCGGCAAATACCGCGTTTGAAATTCTTTCGGTCGATATTGCGGAAATTAAAGTGGGTGAAAATGTCGGCGCCAAACTGGCTGCGGATCGAGCAGAGTCAGACAAGCGCCGATTCCAGGCCGAAGCCGAGCAGCGCCGCGCCATGGCGGTCGCCCACGAACAGGAAAACGTCGCCAAGCAAGCCGAAAACCGGGCACTGGTCGTCCTGGCCGAAGCGGAAATTCCCAAGGCAATGGCGGAAGCGTTCCGAAGCGGAAATCTTGGCGTCATGGATTATTACAAACTCCGCAATGTCCAGGCCGATACATCGATGCGCGAAGCGATCGCCAAGCCGAACGATGGCGCTAAAAGCTGATCGAGTTTAAGGAGAAGCGGACCTTGGACGAACTGATCGAACTGTTATTGCGGGCCGTCATCAACGCGAGCAAGTCGCGCCAGGCGCCGCCTCCGCCGATACGAACAAACGTTCCCCCGCCGCCTCCGGCTGGTGTGCGTCCGCCGCCGATCCCGCAGATGCGCGAACTGGGCGCACGACCGGCATTGACCCCCGCGCAAATATTGGAAAGAAACCTGGCCTTGGCCGCCAAACGCATGCGCCGCCGCCCCTCCAACGCGCCGGTCGAAGCAAAAACCGAGCCGCCGGCGATACCTCGACCGGTGCAGGTACAGCCAGCCGAGTTACCCAAAACCATCGCCAAAGCTTCCCCTACCGCCACCGCCAAAAGCCTCAAATCATGGCTTCAACCGGCAACATTGCGGCAGCAATTCATCATCACGGAATTGTTCCAGCCGCCATTGGCGATGCGCGAAGATCATTTAAGATAAAGCCAATCAAGCCGTCCAGCCGCCATCGATCAGGATTCTGGCGCCGTTGACGAACGCCGCAGCGGGTGAAGCGAGGAAGCCGACCAGGTTGGCGACTTCGTCCGTACTGCCGTATCGTGATAGAGGAACAGCACTTCGCAGTTTTTCAGCAGCGGGGTTGATCGCGGGGTCGCCGGGGTTCATTTCAGTATCGATCGGGCCGGGCTGAATGACGTTGGCGGTGATTCCGCGCGGGCCAAACTCGCGGGCCCAGGATTTGGTCAGGCCCACTACTGCAAACTTACTGGCGGAATAGGCGGCTGCGTTTCGGAACATCGCCCGCTCGCCGATGGCGCTGCCGATGTTGATGATCCGCCCGCCATCGGGCATGCGCTGGACCGCCTGCTTGGTTACCAGGAATACCGCGCTCAGGTTTACGCTGATCGTTTTCTGAAAATCCTCGAAGGTCATTTCAGTTGTGGGAACGATCTGAAACACGGCTGCGTTGTTGACGAGGATGTCGATTCGCCCGCCGTGCAGTTGGTCGATCATTGTAAAGAGTGCATCGACCGCGGCGGGATCCGATACATTGCCCATGAGGGCATGTGCATTGCCGCCTTCCTTGCGAATTTGGTCGACAACTTTTTGTGCCGGGGCTTTGCTGGTGAGGTAGTTGACCAGAACGGTTGCGCCCATTTTCGCCAATTGCCTGGCAGAGGCAGCACCAATGCCGCGCGCGGCCCCGGTCAGGAGTGCAACTTTGCCTTTCAAAACCTGTTCGGTGGAGTCCGCCATTGCAATTCCTTTCAGCTTCGCCGGTCCAGATGCACGGCCAGCAGCGTGACATCGGCGGGCGTGATGCCGCTGATGCGCAATGCCTGACCAAGACTTCGCGGAGTGAATTTTGATAGTTTTTGCTTCGCTTCGTTCCGCAGACCAGTCACAGTCGAATAATTGATGCTCACTGGGATCAGCTTGGACTCAAGCTTGGCGAATCGCTCGATCTGCTTATCCTGGCGGGCAACGTATCCTTCGTATTTAATCTGAATTTCCAGGAGCTGCGCGATATCTGTCGCGATGGCGCAAGCGGTGGGCAGAACTTTTGTCAGCGATGACCAATCATTTTCCGTGCGGCGAAGCCAATCGGTTGCGGGAATTCCTTCAATCCGCTGATTCCGGAGAAATTCGATTCCAGTCGCAATCGCATCGCGGCGATGGGTGAATTTCCTCCAGCGGTCATCATCGACCAGGCCCATGTCGCGGCCGATCGGCGTGAGGCGCTGATCGGCATTGTCGTTGCGAAGATGCAGCCGATGCTCAGCCCGGCTGGTGAACATGCGATACGGCTCGGTCGGCGGCTTGGTGACTAGATCGTCAATCAGCACGCCGATGTAAGCCTGATCGCGACGAAGGACGAATTCCCCTTGGCCGCTTGCGGCTGAGCGCGCCGCATTGATCCCCGCCATAAGCCCCTGCGCGGCAGCTTCTTCGTACCCACTCGTGCCATTGATTTGACCGGCAAGGAAGAGACCTTTGACCGCCTTGGTTTCCAGCGTGCTGCGAATCTGTGTCGGCCAGACCATGTCATATTCCACCGCATAGCCGTAACGAAGAAACTGGGCGTTTCCTAAACCCGGGACCAGGCGCACCATTTTCTCTTGCACGTCGGCAGGCAGGCTCGTGCTGATGCCATTGCAATAAATCTCGTCGGTATCCAAACCTTCGGGTTCGAGAAAGATCTGGTGGCTGAGTTTATCGGCAAACCGAACGACTTTGTCTTCGATGCTCGGGCAATAGCGTGGCCCGGTGGATTGAATCTGTCCGCTGTACATCGGGGCGCGGTGCAGATTAGCGCGGATGATCTGATGGATCGTTTCGCTGGTGCCGCCGAGGTAGCAGTTGATTTGCTGTAGTGGAGGTTTCCAGAGTGGACCCACGGCAGCGCCGTGGGCGTTCGGATATTCATTCAGATACGAAAATGGTGATGGAACATCATCGCCGGGCTGAATTTCGAATTGGGAAAAGTCGATCGACTCGCGCTTGAGTCGCGGCGGCGTGCCGGTCTTCAGGCGTCCCAGTTCCAGACCCAGGCGCGACAAACAGCCGGAAAGACCTTTTGCCGCCGCTTCTCCAACTCGGCCACCTTCGGTCTTCTGCTCACCCGTGTGCATGAGCGCGCGAAGAAATGTTCCGGTCGTGACGATGGCCGTCCGACATTGAAGGAGTGTCCCATCAGCCAGAAAGACGCCGGCCACTTCCTTCCCCTGGTCTCCTAGTCTCCTTGTCCCCTTGTCCAACGTTTCTATTTCCGCCACTTCACCGGGAATGATTTCCAGATTCGGGCACGTCCCAAGCAATCGCTGCACCTCCCGCGCATAACGATATTTGTCCGCTTGCGCCCTCGGTCCCCACACAGCCGGGCCTTTCGATCGATTGAGCATGCGGAACTGAATGCCGGTGTTGTCGGTGGCGATGCCCATCAACCCGCCGAGCGCATCGATCTCGCGGACCATTTGGCCTTTGGCCAAACCCCCGATGGCGGGGTTGCAGGACATCTGACCGATTTTGGATGGATCGAATGATACGAGCGCGACGCTCGCGCCCAGGCGTGAGGCAGCCCAGGCAGCTTCCGCGCCGGCGTGACCGCCTCCGATGACGACAATGTCGAATTCCCGGCTCATGGGCCGGATTATGGTAGGTGAAGACCGAACAAGGACCAAGTTATGCCGCTTTGGCTCGCGATTCGGTCATCTGGCTCAAGGCGCGAGCCAGTTCGCTTTGATTGGAAAGGATCATATCGACAGCTTCGACGCACAGTCTCAGGCTCGCCAGATCAGAAACCGAATCGGGCGCACGATTCATGCGATCGATCAGGCTGGCAAACTTACGGCGATACGACTCCGCAAATCGTGTAATCAGGTCAACCTCCTGCTTGATTTGCTGTCGAGCGCCCTCAGACATACTTGAACTCCCTTTTTGAAACGCTGGCATGCGTTCCAGTCTCATTATCGGACAAAAAAGTCTTAAAACTACAATGTTTACGAAGTGCGGTATTTTTCCCGATTTGTCGGCAACCCATTTGGTTCTTAAAATATGTTTCGAGGTTGCCGATTTGGAGATAGGGAAAGATGTACTTACGGCGGCTCAAGATCGTTGTGTTGGCCACAGCAATGGGGGTTTGCTCGCAAGCCCTTGGGGCGGGCGCCTCATTGTCGGGGTTTACGATCAGCTATGCGCCCTATAACTATGCCAAAGACAACGCTGTCCGGGCAGCTTTCAAAGAAGTCGCCCGAGCGCAGACGCAGGTTGATCTCGCCACCGACGCCAAGCGGCGAATATTTGAATCGACCGATGATTGGCAACAGGCAGTTCATGAAGCTTTGCAAGCCCGCGCGGAATATGACCGCATTCGGTCCATGCAGTTGAGCGTATTGCACAACACGCCTCAATACATCGCTGCTCAGATTGAAATCTATAAACTTCAGGAATCGCTGGAAGCGATGCGAGCCGAGCCTCTGCCGAAAACTCAGAAGATTCATGAATTGGCGAACCAACTCCTGAACAAACGCGCTGCCCTGAGCAATGCCGACAGCAGGGAACTGGCAGCCAATGAGGTTCTCACCAAAACGCGCTATGCAATGATCGATGCCGAAGCCAAGCTGAACGCCCTTCGAAAAGAATTCGTGCAATCGATTCGATTGGACCCGAAATGGCGCGAAGCCCGCACGCGTCTGGATTCCGCCCGCGCTTCGCTCAAAGCCATCAGATAGTCCATTCAACTCAGCGATCTTTCTGATAATGGGTCAATTATTTAGCCCCGCCGCTTGCGGCGGATTTCGAGCGCCAAAACCCGCCGCAAGCGGCGGGACTAAAACCAATCTCAAACTGACCCATTACCATCTTTTTTGACGGCTTCCAGGATCGCCTTGACCATTCCATCGACATTGAATGTTGCCGCCTGAATGGTTGGGTTCAACCGATTTTTGCGCATGGTCTGTGTGGTGATGGGGCCAATGCTGGCCAGCTTCACGTTTTTCAACTTGCGGGGGTAATCCCGGCCGACGAGCTGGATGAAATTGGTCACGGTGCTGCTGCTGGTAAAAGTGACCCAATCGAGCCTGCCGGCGTCGAGCGCGTCGATAAGCGCCTGCGGCAATGATTTGACGGTTTGAGTTTGATAGATCGGCAGGTCCAGCACTTGTGCGGCTCCGCCTTTTTGAAGTTTTTCGCGCAACACCGGCCGGGCGATGTCCGCCCGCAACAGCAGAAAACGCCGGCCTTTCACTTGCGCGCGTTTGGCAAGCTCATCTGCAAGCGCTTCGGCCACAAAACTATCCGGGCAGAGGTCCACTTTCAGGCAAAGGTGCTGCCGGATCGCCGCCGCCGTCGCATCACCGATCGCGGCAATTTTGGCTTTGCCGAACACGCGACCATCCAATTTCAACGCATCCAGCCGCTGCCGGGCCGCCTCGACACCATTGGCACTGGTAAAGATGACCCAATCGAACCCACCTATTTGGGTGATAGCGCGATCGATGGCGGTCCAACTCCTGGGTGGTACGATCTGGATCGTCGGAGCCGCGATGACATTGGCGCCCAGTTCCTGAAGCTTCATTGCCAATTCGCTGACCTGCTGACGCGTACGCGTCACGGCAATCGTTCGCCCGAACAAGGGACGGTTCTCAAACCAGTTGAGGATCGGTCGCAGCGACACGACCTTGCCCACAACGGTCATCGCCGGGGCGGTAATGCCGGCTTCGACAATGCGTTTGGGTAAATCGCGGATCGTGCTGACGACTGTCCGCTGGCGGGCGGTGGTTGCCCACTGGATCGTGGCGGCGGGCATCTTTTCCGACATGCCATGTTCAATCAGCTTTTGCGAAATGCGGGGAAGCGATTTCACGCCCATGTAAAACGCGATACATGGCAGTTTGGCGATCGTCGCCCAGTCGATATCGGAGGAGCCTGTCGCCGATTCGCGCCGCCGGCTGAGCGGGTCCTTGTAGATTTCTTCCTTTTCGTGCCCGGTGACGAGAGTAATGCTTGAGTTGAGATCGCGATGGGTCAGCGGAATGCCTGCATAGGCGCTGCCGCCGATCGATGCGGTGATGCCCGGCACGGTTTCGAATCGCACGCCGGCTTTGTGTAGCGCCTGACATTCTTCTCCGCCGCGGCCAAAGATGAACGGATCGCCGCCTTTGAGTCGAACCACCCGGCTGCCAAGCTTGCCGTGCTTGACCAGCAATTGGTTGATCTGATCCTGGGTCAGCGCGTGCCTGGCCGCCCGCTTACCCGCATAGAGCACTTTTGCCTGGGGGCAATAATCCAGCAATTGTGGATTAGCCAGATGGTCGTAGACCACGACGTTGGCTTGTTCCAATAATTGTCGCCCTCTGACGGTAATCAGGCCTGGATCACCCGGCCCGGCACCCACCAGGTAGACCACCCCGCTGCTTCTTTGCTTCTTCAAGTCAATCTCCGTCCTTTGCGTAGGACAGGTAATCTATTCCAACGATGCTGCCGATGAAAGGAGTGATAACGATGTGCGGTTTCGAATTATTTGTAGTGCATCGGAATCGAAATCGAGCCTGTTAAGGAGCCAGCCATGACCGCGCTAATGCAAATGCCTCGTCAGGTCGAAACGGAAAAAACGGGTGCTGAACGCCGGGTCTTTCCACGACGGGTCGTTCATGCACGCATTGAAAGTCGCCGTCTGGACCACACGATTCCCGCCCGCCGCGAGCCGCATGTGAGCTTGGCGCTGCGAGACCTGTCGTTAGGCGGGCTGTCGGCCTTGAGCCAGACGGTATTAGGCCGGGGCGAACGGATTTCCGTCTTCTTTCCGCCGCAGGGCGCGACCCGGGGTTGGGATGCCTATGGCCGGGTGATTCGCTGCGAGCCGAGCGGGCTTGGCTATCGCGTTGCGGTGGAGTTTGATCCAATTCCGGCTGCCGCCTGAAGCATTAAATTCATTGAAACGATCTCGCAAGCCCACGGCTGAGCCGTGGGCCTTCTTTTTTGGAACCGCTCACTCTTCATATGTCGATTTGGTACTGGTGCAGTTTGAAGACAAAGGAGAGTTTGTTGTGACATGAGCTTTCCAGCCCCTGCGATAGCCTGCACGGCCTGGAAAGGCCGTGTCACATCAAACTGCACCAGTACCGTCGGCTTTCGGGGAACTATTCGATCCTGACGTCAGCTTGATGGCAGCCAGGTAGGCTGCGTAGCCCGATTCTCCCGAATGGGGCGGCCGATCGAGCACTTCCACCGAGTCCAGATCGTCGGCTATCCGTTGGGATGCCATATCCGGCACGGCCTGCCGAGGCAGGACCCAGGTGGATACTGCTTCCGGATCGGCTGCCAGGTAAAAACGTACGTAAGTCCCCGGCCCCACCAGCAGGCTGTCAATGCCAATTCCCCATGTCTGGGTCCGACCGCGAATTTCATTGAACCGCGCGGGTCCGAGAAGCCTGCGGCGGCGCCCCCGGTAACGAGATAGGTCAAATACATCCACCCAGCAGCCCGGTGTGGCCCTTCCTGTTGCCTGTTGTGTACCCATTGAGTGAACCATCTTACTTCTGAGTAGCCTTCCGTGGCCTTGTGCACAATTCATCGTCTATTCGCATATGAAAGCCAAGTCCCCTAAAATGGTTAAATCACTTTTTTTGGAGGGATGGTGACCCTAAGGCAGCGATCTAAAAAATCCGGATTTGTAAAAATCAGCCTGATGACTCAGGATGGGTCGGCGGGCAAACCGGTCGATGCGCAAGCCCAACGCCGCGAAATCGTCGCTGGTATGTGCAAATTGATCGGCAAATCCATCCAGGGCGAGCGCCCTCCCAAGACCCTCGCAAGAGAGGTTGCCCCAACGTTATCGCCTCGCATGCGCCAAACCCTTGATCGCCTCCTGGGCGGCGACAGCGAAAAGCAGATCGCCCAACACCTGGGCCTCAGCAAGCACACGGTGCATGTCTATGTAAAGGCGATCTACAAGGGATTCGGTGTATCCAGCCGGGGGGAATTGCTGGCCCAATTCATACATCCGCCCAAATAATGGATAACGCAACTGCCATTTGAATCGCGAGCGTTCCAGCAGTTTCAAATCTTCACCCAGACATTTCAGATCAGAAACTTACATCTGCTCCGGATGTTCAATTCCAAGCAAATCCAAACCCAGTGCCATCGTTCTGGCGGTCAGATCGCACAGGATGAGTCGGCTTGATCGCGTGGGTTCTTCGCTTTTCAAGACAGGACAGTTTTCGTAAAAACCGCTGAAGCGGGTCGCCAATTCGTAAAGATAAGTGCAAAGATAATGCGGCTTGAGTTCACGCGAGACGAGTTCGATCAACTCATCCAGTTTCAAAATGTGCTTGGCCAGCGCAAGTTCAAAGGGGTTTTCCAGTTTAAGGTTCGCCGAGCTTGCGACGCCGCCCTCGGCTTTGCGGAAAATCGAGCGGATTCGGGCATACGCGTATTGCAGATAGGGCGCGGTGTTGCCGTCCAGGGCCATGGCTTTGTCCCAACTGAAAACGTAGTCGCTGATTCGATCCTTGGATAGATCGGCATACTTTACTGCACCGATGCCGACTGATTTTGCGATCGCTGAAGATTGCTCCTGCGGCAAGTCGGGATTTTTCTGTTTCACTACATCCAGCGCGCGTTTCTCTGCTTCGTCCAGCAGGTCGATCAGCTTGATCGTATCTCCGCTGCGGGTTTTGAACGGCTTGCCGTCTTCGCCGAGCATCGTACCGAATGGTGCGTAGTCGAGTCTTACTTCTTCGCCGCGTGTCCAGCTTGCTTTTTTTGCGGTATCGAAGACTTGTCGGAAATGCTGCGCCTGCCGTGAATCGTGCGTGTAGATGATTCGATTGGCGTGTAGTTCGTTGATGCGATATCGAATGCCCGCCAGGTCGGTCGTGCCGTACAGGTATCCGCCATCCGATTTTTGGATGATGAGCGGGGTTTTCTCAGGGCCATCAATGAAAACGACAATCGCGCCTTCAGATTCCGAGGCAATGCCCTTGGCCTTGAGTTCTTTTACGACGTCAGCGAGGAACGGATTGTAGAAGGATTCGCCGCGTTCATTTTCTTTACGGAGCTTTACGCTGAGGCGCTCGTATATTGGTTGATATTCTTGACGCGTTAGTTCAACAATCCGATTCCAGATCGTTCGTGATGACGGATCGCCTTTTTGCAATGATACAACTTGTGATCGTGATTCATTTTGAAAAGCAACATCTGAATCGAACCGTTGTTTGGCTTCTCGATAAAACTTCTCCAAATCTAAGATTGAAACGGCGTCTGATGGACCTTTCGGGAAATGAGCAATCAGCATCCCGAACTGCGTGCCCCAGTCTCCAATATGATTCTGCCGAATAACCTGATGCCCCTGGAATTCGATCACCCGGCTAATGGCATCCCCTATGATTGTGCTTCGCAGGTGGCCGACGTGCATTTGCTTGGCGATGTTGGGGCCGGAGTAATCGACGACGACGGTTTGTCGCGATGGCGCAAGCGGGATGCCGAGCCGCTCGTCTTTGCTGAATTGTTGCAAACGGCTGGCCAGCCATGCCGGATTCAGTCGAATATTGATGAATCCTGGGCCGGCGATGGTGATTTCACTGGCCATGCCGCCCAATTCGAGCTTTTCCTTGATTTTTTCTGCAACCGCGCGGGGATTTTTCAGATCCACCCGTTTGAACAGGCCCATGGCGGCATTCGACTGATAATCGCCGAATTTTTCGTTTTGCGACGGGCCTACAATCGGATCGGCCTCCACGCCAAAGGCGGATTGGATGGCTGCCCGAAACTTTAGGTCTAGTTCATGAATGATACTTGGCATGGCACGCTGCCATCCTACAGCCTGTGTTATGCGATCTCCACCAACACCGTCGATGTTATGACGGTAAATGTCCGATAGAATGTAAGTTATCCGCGAAGCAGGATGGTCATTTGACCCTCTCCGGCAGTCGCTGGGAAGGTTTTTTCAAGGTTGTTTCCGGGCTACGCCTCAAAAAGGAACTCATGCGAATGAATATCAATTGGCGTTTATGGGCAATCTTCTTGGGGCTGGTTTTGGCCTGTGCAATCGTAAAGGCTCAGGACAAGGCCTCGCAGTTCGCCTCGGACCAGCTCAAGAGCGAAGCGTTCAAAGCCCTGCGCGGCGGCGAGTATGACCGCACCAACGAATTGCTCGGCAAAGCAGCGTCCATGTCCAACGATCCCGCCCTGACCAAGATGGTCAGTTGGATTCAGCAATTTGCCACCCAACGTCAGGAATTTGCCGTCCAGAAGCAAAAGGGACATGACAAGGCGATCACCGAGGGGCAAAAGCTGCTCGCCGCCAGATATTCAGAGGCGGCGCTCGACCGCGTCCGCGACGCCTTTTTGCTCGCTGATAACAAGGACACATTTCTCAAAGAGCCGTGGGTCGCCAATCTTTTGAAGGACGTTCGAGAAGCTGCAGAGCAGGCGGATGTTGAACAGAAGTGGTTTACCTCGCAGCACGTCTATTCTGATCTTGGCGCGATGGAGCCGACCAATCCGGTCTGGAAGGATCGGTTCAAGGCAGCGGCCGGGCGATTGCGATTGCTGGCGATGTATACGCCCGATGATTTCAAAGCCACGGTCGATGTTGAAGTGAAACGACGCGAAGCGGCTGAGCAGTTCATCAACCCCACCACCCAGCCCACGACCAAGCCGGTTGATGAAAACGACAGCTTCAAATCCGATTGGCACGAAATGCTCCGAGGCGTCCGAATGGACATGCTCATGGATGCCCTTGAAGATGCCCAAACCAGCTATTGGCGGGATGTCACCTATAAGACGCTCACCAATGGCGGCTTGAAGGGCCTTTCGGCGCTGGTCACCACTCGCGGGTTGGAAAAGGCGTTTCCGAGCATTGGAGATACTGCCCGGCGCGATGCGTTTCTTGCAACCATCAATCAATCGGTCGAGCAGATGGGAAAGGCTTCGCCCAATGAGGAAGGGCGAGTGATGCGCCGCATCCTTGATAACCTTCTTGCATCAAATCAGAACACGATCCAATTTCCAGAAGAGGTGATCGTCAACGAATTTGCGGATGGGGCTTTTAGCGAACTTGATCCTTTCAGCAGCATCATCTGGCCGAGCGATTGGGACGAGTTCAACAAATCCACCCAAGGCGAATTCAGCGGGGTTGGCATCGAGATCAAAAGCGATGATGAAGGCAATCTGAAAGTGGTCAGCCCGCTCGAAGATTCACCCGCATACCGCATGGGTATCCATGCAGGCGATTTGATCACGCGAATCAATGGCAAGAACGCCCGCAACATCAGCATCAACCAGGCGGTGAAGAACATCACCGGGCCACAGGGAACCAGCGTTGTTTTGACGATCAAAACACCTGATGGCGTGGTCAAAGATTACACCATTCGCCGCGAGGTCATTCGGGTTTCGAGCATCAAGGGTTATCGCCGCCAACCGGGCGGAAGCTGGGATTATTTCATCGATTCCGACCAGAAGATCGCCTATCTGCGGATGACCAATTTCACCAAGAGCACCGAAGAGGAACTCGGCAAGGCGCTGGATGACATGAAGCAGCATGGCACCAAGGCCATCATCATGGACCTTCGCAACAATCCGGGCGGACTGCTGGCGGCTGCAACCGAGGTTTGCGACAAGTTTTTGTCCAAGGGCGTGATCGTCAGCACGCGGGGCGAACGTGAGTTGCCCGGCCAGCCCCCGATCGAAGCCAAGGCCAGCCCGGACGATGTGAAACTTCCTCTGGTCGTGCTCGTCAACCAATTCTCCGCCAGCGCCAGTGAGATCGTTTCCGGCGCTTTGCAGGATTACAAGCGGGCGTTGATCGTCGGCGAGCGCAGCTTCGGCAAAGGATCGGTGCAGATGCTCTTTCCGCTGGCCAGCCGTACCGCAGCGCTCAAGCTCACGACCAGCCATTACTATCTGCCCAGCGGCCGCTGCATTCATAAGGAAGATAACGCCACCACATGGGGCGTCGATCCGGACGTAAAAGTCGAAATGAGCAGCGAGCAGATGCGTGCCGCACAGGAAGCGCGCATTGAAATGGAAGTGCTGCGCGACGGCGAGGTCAAGCCGCAAATTGCTGCGGCACCGACGACCGGTCCTGCAGTGAAAAAGGACCTGCTTGCCGCCGACCCGCAGTTATCGGCAGCCGTCCTGCTGTTGAAACTGGAGCTCGCGGGCGCGGAATTGTAACCCGCTATTTTGTGGCACGGGCGTCTCGCCCGTGGACTCGTGTACCCACGAGCATCGGCGCAGCCGATAAAAGCAAGAGCGAAGCGACTGTGGGAGCGCAACAGATCGCTTCGCTCTTGCTGTTTCGATCGGCGTACCGATCGACATCCCGGCTTACCGGGATACATGGGCAGGATGCCCATGTCACGAGAAAGCAATCGCATTGGCCGGTTGACAGACAGCGCGTTCTCTGCCACGATTCGGCTCTATGCTGCTGACCAAACACGAGAACGAATCGTTCGTGAACCAAACCGTTTATATAAGCGGTCAAGCGTTTATCAATTGCCAGTTTGTCGCCTGCACATTGGTATTGCGCGAGACCATTTACCACCTGGACCGCTGCTCGTTCCTGCGGTGCAACTGGCACGTGGATTGGGTGCTGATGTGGGGAAGCTCCGAATCCGTGCGCGAGATCAAGGCGCTGGTGAACATGATTGAACAGTCGCAGGCGCAGAATCCGCCAGAACAATCGTCGGCGTCGGTGATATCGGCGGAACCGCCCGCGCCCGAAGGCGGCGACACCCCCGCCTGAGCAATCAGCCGCGGAAGTTATTTGTGAAATCGATCCTGCTGCGCGTCAGCTTTTTGATTATCTTCTTTTGCTGCGCGAATTTGTCCGCTGCGCCTTTGACATCCGATCAGATCGTACTGGTGATCAATCGCGCCGTCCCGCAAAGCCGGCAACTGGCCGAGTTCTACGCATCGTCACGCAAAATCCCGCCTGACCGAATTGTCGCGCTTGATCTTCCCACCATCGAGGAAATGCCCTTTGACCGCTATGAACGGGCGGTTGCGCCGGTCGTTCGCCAGTTTCTTCGTGATCATGGCGTGGAAAAGTCGATCCGGTGTCTGGTCACATTTTATGGCGTTCCGCTGCGCATTTCCGATCGAATCAACAGCCCTTCCGATACGGTCGAACTCGCCCGCAATCGCGACATGCTCAAGCGCGTCATATCGCGCCTGGTTCCGTTCGTCCAAGAACTTGAAACGCAATCGACGACGTGGGATCCAACCTTCAAGCCGCCTTCCAATGACCGATCGATCGAAGCCCTGGGCCAACGAATCGGAGCGTCAATTCAGTCGCTCATCAACGCGAGCCAGCGAGCAACCAGCCCAGACGACCGGAAGAAGATCGTTGAATTTATCAACGCCATGAGTTTGAAGATGGCTGCGCCCGTCCAACTCGACAATGTTCCTCCAGCCAGCGCGCCGGCGACGATGCCGATCAATGAGCTGGCCGAGCGCATGTACGATCCTGCTTCAAGACAGATGCTCCGGGAACAAGTCAGATCGACCGGGCTATTCAGATTCGCAAGGGTTCTTCAAACACAGATTGATTACCTGACGACCGAAGCCACCGGCTCGGCGGTCGATAGCGAACTGGCTTTGCTCTGGTGGCCGAATTATCCGCGCACGCAATGGGTGGTCAATGCGCTCAATGCGCACCTGCATGGAGTACAGACTCCTCCGGTGCTGATGGTTGCCCGGCTGGATGCGCCCACGCCGCAGCTTGTGAAGGATATCATTGCCAACAGCATCACCACCGAGCGGGAGGGGCTCGCCGGACAGCTCGTGGTCGATGCACGTGGGATCGCGCCGCGCGACTCCAAAGGTCAGCCGGATAATTTCGGAGTGTTCGATCAAAAACTTCGCGATCTGGCATCGCTGGTGAAACAGAAAAGCAGTATGCCGATTCATCTGGACGATCGGCCCGACGTGATTGGCACCGGCTCGGTGGATGATGTTGCCCTGTATGCAGGCTGGTACAGCTTGAAGCATTACATTCCCGGAATGAAGTTCAACCGAGGGGCGGTGGGGTATCACATCGCGAGCTTTGAACTGGTTGGATTGCATGGGCAAGACGAAGGCGGCTGGGTGCATGGGCTGCTTTCCAGCGGAGTGGTTGCGACGCTCGGACCCGTGGCCGAACCCTATCTACACTCATTTCCAAATCCTGGGGAATTTTTCCCTCTGCTGATGACCGGGAAAATGACCATCGCGGAGGTTTATTGGTCAACCACGCCCCTGGCCAGTTGGATGCAGACGTTTATAGGCGATCCGCTGTACAACCCCTTTGCTGCCAAGCCGGCGTTCAAAACCGAGGATTTGCCCCCATTTCAAAGGGCGTTGCTTGAGTAACAACATTCAAGCTGCGAAGTGCGATGGCCGATAAGTCATGGGAGACTTTACATGGCCTGTCAGATCATTTGCCCGAATCTTCGTTGCCGCAAGATCCTTTCGGTTCCAGATGAGGTCCGAGGCAAGCTTGTTAAATGCCAGCACTGCCAGACCATGTTTCGCGTCCCCGAATCCAAGCGTCCCGCCACGGTCGCCGCTGGGGCCGCAAAACCTGCCAAATAATAGCCTTATAGCTGCCCAACATACGATTTAAGAGACTCTTCAAATTGGGCGGGCGTCCATCCAAAGTCCTTCACAAATTTGTCCAGTTCGCAGGTATTGTCTTCCTGGCTCATGATCACCTGATCGAGATTAAACCCCAGAAATGGGCCAATACCAATATTGGCGAGAATCTTGGCTTTCCAGACAGGCATTGGAAAAGCTGATCGCTGCCGCCCCACCACCGCCCGGCTGACAATATGATGCATCTGCGGCCAGGTCACTCGATCAGGCCCTGCCATTGGATAGACCTCTCCGATCGTGCCGCGTTTCTCCAATGCATCGGCAAAGGCGCGGGCAACATCCGCGACATACACAGGCTGAAGCAACCCAGCACCCCGGCAGCCAAAGAACCCGGCACCGAAATAAGGCATGAACAGGAAAGGCGGCGCCTTCATCCTCGCCCAACGCGCTTCCATCTGCATGAATTCGCCGCGAGCGCCGTGAATCAGCGATGGACGAAAGATCGTCCAATCAAGTCCCGACGATCGCACGTATTCTTCAGCCTCAAATTTCGTTTTGTGATAGGTGCTGACCGCGTCCGGCCGCGTGCCCAGGGCCGACATATGCACATATCGTTTCACTCCAGCCCGCCTGGCGGCATCGATAACATGCTGCGTGCCCTGAACGTGGACTCGTTCAAAGGTGATCGCCTTCATCGGCTGTTCCATGATGATGCCGACCAGATGGATGATCGCGTCGCAGCCGCGCGCCGCCTGCACGAGTGTTTCCCGATCAAATAACGAGCCTCGCACCATTTCCACAGCAATGCCGGTCGCCCGGCGGTTGACCAGCGCTCGAACGGAGTGATTTCTGCGGATTAATTCCTCGACAACCGCAGTCCCCACAAATCCGCTGGCGCCTGTGACCAAGACTCGCATGCTCGGCTGCTCCTTCCAAACCATCAAAATTCGATTTGAGTAAATTAGAACAGTTGCGGCACCAAATCAAAGAACAATCGGTCGATTCGCGTCAGCTCAACACCGATTACTTGATTCTATTGTTTTCATGCAGAAACGACCGTCGAAAAATCCCGTTATGCGTAGCCTTATGTGGCCTAAAATCCCGTCACTATATTATTGTTTCAAATACATCCGCCTTTGACCAAAAAACACCCACAGGGCAGAAATTTACGCCAGAATGACGCATATGGCGGTATTGGTTCAATTTGAACGCGACACGGGCTGAAAAACCTGTGTCACATTTGAAAATGCGCCAGTGCCCATATGGCGCGCTCGATCTTTTCATTGGCCTTTTATGCCGTGATGGAGTAAAATCCATCGTTTTGGCGGGAGCGGACAGTGGGCATGCAGCACATGCGGTCAAAAGTCCTGGTCCTCGCCGGGCAGTCAGCCGGCCACGCTGCAATTGTCGAGTCAATCCGTCAGCATTGCGACCTGGTCGAAATCCCCAACATCGAACAAGCCATCGAAGCATTGCGAAATCAGCATTTCGACGCTGTTTTCTCGGACTCGGGTGATTTTCTTCCGCTGGAACGAGCGCTCGTATCACAACAGGCCAGCTTGATTCTCAATACGTTGGGCGAAGGCGTGTGTATCGTCGATGGCGAAGGCCGCTGTAACTGGATGAACAAGAAGATGCAGGCCTGGCCGCCTCGCGTGCACGAAAAAATTCGCCGCAAGTGCCAGGAAGCATTTGAACTGTTCAGCAAACAGGTTTCTCCCGCAAACCCATCCGCCGACACCCCCGTACCACTTGGCCGTTCAAAACGATACGCACTGAACATCGAAGACCAGCAATTCATGGAAATGATTGCTTCGCCGGTAATGTCTTCATCGGGCGCGGTCGTGCAGATCGTTGCAGTGGTGTGGGATGCCACCGGCACTCGCCGCATGCAGCAGAAGATCGATGCGATCGACATGGCGGGACGTGAACTGGTCCGTCTCGACGCCGACGCGATGAGCCAGTTGAATGTTCAACAGCGGCTCAAGCTTCTTGAAGACAAAATCGTCAGCTTCACGAAAGAACTGCTTCACTTCGATCACTTCGCCATTCGCCTGCTCGATCGCCGGACCAATAAGCTCGAAATGGTAATCAGCGTCGGCCTGCCTCAGGATGCGGTCAACATCGAGCTGTTTGCCTCGCCTGAAGGTAATGGCATCAGCGGATACGTCGCCGCCACCGGCCGAAGCTATATCTGCCCGGACGTCGAGCGCGATCCACGTTATGTCATGGGTCTGGACCAGGCCCGCAGCACGCTGACCGTGCCGCTGCGATTGCATGACAAGGTGATCGGGATTTTCAATGTCGAATCGCGGCAACGGGCCGCGTTCAACGAAGACGACCGCCAGTTTGCCGAGATTTTCGGTCGATACGTTGCGATCGCGCTGAACATTCTTGATTTGATGATCGTCGAACGATCCGACACACGCCACAAAGTGGCCGATGATGTGAATGCCGAAGTTGCCGGACCATTAAACGATATCGCGCTGGACCTGGCGACGCTGATGGAAGAAAGCGGCTCGGAAGGCGATCTTCGCTCGCGATTGCAATCGATCATGAACAACGTGTCGTCTGTCCGGCAATCTTTGCGACAAGCCGCCGAAGGGCCGCATACCGTTCTTGGCGCTTCCGAAGTGGTGGGCCATGAAGATCCGCTGATCAGCGGTGCCCGCGTGCTGGTGGCCGATGATGATCTGAGCATTCGCACGACCATCAGCGATGTGCTGAGAAAATATCATGCGGAAGTAACGACGGCCGGCGGGGGCATGGAAGCCATCGACAAGATCAACCAGTCGAATTTCGACCTGGTGGTCAGCGATATTCGAATGCCCGACAAATCAGGTTATGACGTATTTGCCGCCGTTCGAAAACGATCCCAGTCGTTGCCTGTCATTCTGATGACTGCGTTTGGATACGACCGCGAACATTGCATCCTGCGGGCCACTCAAGAAGGGCTTCAGGCGGTGTTGTATAAACCGTTCCGCGTCGAACAGCTTCTTGCGGCAGTCCGAAAAGCGCTCCGGCCCACTGCCGGGGCCGAGCGTTAATCATTCTTCATTCATCTCACGTTTCGACCGGTCAGCGCCCGAGTGACTGCGCCCACCGCAACGCCCGGCGGAGCTTCATCCTCTTCGATGATCTGCGCCGAAACCCGCCGCGGACCTTCAACCGATGGCTTGCCGATCAGTTGCGCGATCTGATTCACCTCGGACTTTTTCTCGACCAGCCGCGCTTCCAGTTGCTGAATCTGGGCCTCCAGCGACTGATATTCCTTGATCGCTTCGGCATAGATTGCTTCGCCTTCGGACAGCCAGTCGCGGAACGATCTGCTCATATTGCTTGTCTCCGGTTGCTCAGAACTATATACGGGGAGCATTCGATTTGTCGCGTTTTATCGGGGCTTATATCAGCCGGTCCGGTTGCATGACTCCATAAAAGTTCGATATCATCCCGCCAATGCGAATCACCATAGCCCGGATCAAAATATTATTGACGATTTCAATGCTTGCCCTGATCGCCGCGGGTCCTGAAACCCAACCGGCGGGACAGTCGCGCACGACTGCCTCAGGCCTGCAAATCATCGAGGTGAAACAACTGACCGAGCCGCTGGTTTCGCAGGCGGGCGACCGCGTCTGGGTGCACTACACGGGAAAGCTTCAGTCAAGCGGGCAGGTCTTCGATTCATCACTTTCTCGTGGCGTTCCCATCGATTTTGTGCTCGGACAAGGAAAGGTCATTCAAGGCTGGGATGAAGGAATCGCGGGAATGAAGGTTGGCGAAAAAAGGCAATTGATCATCCCGCCTAAACTGGCCTACGGAGATGCGGGTACACCCGGCGGTGAAATTCCGCCCAAGTCAACACTTGTATTTGATGTCGAACTCATCGGAATTTCGCGGCCTGCCAAATAGCCGCGACTGATTCAATCTCGCTCCAGCGCATCCTGCGCGAAGCAGAGATCGCGCACGATCTTCCCGCCAATCAGGTGTTCCCGAATGATTCGCTCTGCATTGTCCGGCGTCACCTGCCTGTACCATGTCCCTTCCGGATAAACGACCGCAATGGGGCCGTCTATACAGATGCGCAGGCAATGACATTTCGTGCGAAAGACCGTGCCCGCCGGGCCAACCAGGTTGAGCTGCTTCAATCGCTGCTTGAAATATTCCCAGGTCTGCTCGCCTGCGTCCGAATCCACGCAATCGGGCCCAGCGCAAAGAAACAGGTGTCGCCGAAGCAAGCCGACACCCAGTTTTTCCGCCATCACCGGCGGAGCGAGTTTTTCGGGATTGCCCATGCGGGCATTATACCCATCAGGCCCGGCGTCTTCGAAGCGCCAGGAGCGACATACCGATCAAACCGAGGCAACCGGGTTCGGGGACCGGTGCCAGCGCAACACCTTTGAATGCGACGTTGGTTGCGCTGCTGGCGGTGACAATCACGGTCGGCGTCGTGCTGCTGAAGTTTGCGTTGTAACCGGCAGTATCGGTCAGAGTAAATAATTCATCGGCATTACTGCCTCCTTTTTGCCTGGTTCCGAAGAGCGTGACGGTATTGCCGCTAATGGAAGCAGTTAATCCGAAATAGTCATCGGAGCCAGCGCCGATGGACGATCCGTTTTTAACCCACGCGCCGCTGACTAACGAATATTTCGCCAGCGCATCGCTGGTATCGTCGGCAACGTACATGGTGTCCAATCCAGCAACCCCGGCATCGAGGTCAAGCATCACGAATTGGTTGGTGCTGCCATTGTTGGGGTCTCCCACCACTTTCGTGGAGGTAGCCGTGGACTGCGGCAGGCCGGTGCCGACTTGGTTCACGTCTCCCAAGGCGCTACTGCTGGTAGAACCTGTGTAGAGTTGTCCGTTGTAGATGGAGACTGCACGGCTGGCATAGCTGGCCACCGCAGTGCCCGTCGTGCCGCCCAGCGTGGTATAGGCGACGCCCTGCAGATTGCTTCCGCTTGGCGAGTTGGCCGCGCCGGAAACCCAGAGATTGTTTCCATCATCCGAGGCCACGCTGCGGAAGTTGTTGGCGCCGAACATATTAGTCAGCGCCGTGGTGGTATCGACGTTGCCGGCGACATCGACCCGGCCAACGACGCGATTCACCGTCGATGCGCTTGACGCACTCGGATCGGACGCTCCAATCGCCGCGTTATACCCCGAAACCAGCAAAAATCGCCCATCCGCCGAGCGGTTGAGCATGCCTTCTGAGCTGGAAGTGCCCGTAGCCGTAAGAATCTTGTTGCTGCCACTGACCGCCGTCGGCATGTTGATGGTCTGAACAAAAGTTCCATCGGGTTTGTATTCATCTAGAAACACGGCAGTGGCGGTCGCGCCCAGCGCCGAAGCGCCATTATCCACACGATACAAAACAATATCTCCCGGCGTGAATACCGCTCCGAAAGCCGCTGAGGTCAAAGAAATCGACGCTGCCAGCGCCGCCGTTAGAATTGCATTTTTGGATTTCACTCCAAACTCCTGGTCGAGCTGTAAGAAAAGTGGACCCCGCCCGCGCGGACTCCTCTCCGTGAAAACGTAAGTTAGGGCACGACCCGCTTAACAAAATGAGCCGCAGCACAGGGTTGAATGAAAGTTTGGTTTGCGTTTCGTGAAGTGCTATCGATGACTGAGCGATTCAATGGCGGATTGAGCGCGGGAAACCTGCTCGGCGACTCGTGCATCCGCTTTGAATGCGTCAAAATCCGCATCCAGCTTGGTGACGAACTGTTTGCTGCGAAGTTGAATCTCGCTTGTCAGAGTCGCGGTCAATTTGGGCAAGATGATTGCGAAACGTCCCTGCTCGCGATGAGTCGCACCGGCCACCGTTCCCCAGATGTGTGCCATGTGAACAAGGTCGTCGAACGTTTTCACATCATCAGGAGTGAGTTCATCGCTCCATGGTTCCTTGAAGCTGACCCAATATGATTCGCTGCCGATCTCGCACCAGCTATTGATAAAGGGCAGCGGGTCGGTCATTCGATCCATATCCTGTTTTAATCGCTGGCCGGGGGTCAATGACGACCGGGCAACCCCTGATCGCTCGGCCGCCGATGGAATCTCCTGCTTCAAGTAAATAATCGCGTCATGATCCCAGCCATGGAGCGGTTTTTGCAGAAGAATCAGATATTTCTTCAGGCCTTGCGATCCCGAAGACGCCAGCCGCGTGCGCTGAACCGCATCCTTCATTGCAGCACGAACCTGCGATGCGCTGCTGAATTTCATCAGCTTCTTGAAATCAGGTTCGTTGCTAATCGCCTGGGCAACGCCGTCTGCAAATTCGTCGGCCCGCTGCATCGCCGGGCGCAGGATGTCTTTCAATTTCCCCTTTTCGCTGGCGACGATTGACCGGAACTTATCCTCAACGACCCAATCGTCCAGTTCCCGCTCATAGCTGACGCTTGCGCGTTTCAGCATCTTTGCAAGCGTTTTGTCTTGCTCATCAAGCAGTAGGTTGTTCGCATTTCGCCGCGAATTGACGGCCGTTCGATAAGAATCGACCAGGTTCTTGAGCAACTGCTGGTCGGCTGCTTCATCCAAAGCCAGATGATTTTGTCGTGCGGTCAATTCAAGCGTGATCAAACCCTGCAAGAGCTCGATCTGAAATGGCAGGACTGCGCTATCGTCGAAATCCACCATTCCAAACGCCAGCTTTCCCCAGCCGCCTTCGGCTGCGTACGTGCCGATGTTTCCGAGGTGCAAATCGCCGTGATTGGGAAGATATGCGCCCTGGTCCGCAAGCCAATCGGTCGTGTTGGACTTGCACCAGATAAAAAACAGGTCTTTTGAACCGCGCCAGAATTTGTACGGATCATCCGCCAGCGAACGAACCTTCATGGCAAAGTCAAGCGGATCGTCGCTGGACATGTAAGGGGCATACGATCGTTGGATGACATCATACGGCGCATCTGCCGCCAGCAGCTTGCCTGCGGTGGGAATCAGCAATGCAATAATGAGAAAAAGCCGTCTCACGCTTTTCGACGTCGAATAAGAACGAGTGGCATTAAAACAAAACTTGCCATCGCCGGCTCGGGGACCAGACCCACTTCCTGTAGCGCCTGCGCCAGCGGCACACCGCCGACACCGACCTGCCAGTTATGCGCCAGCAGGGTCAGGTCGTGGACATCCACCTTGCCATCGCCGTTGAAGTCGCCATCCATCCAGGTGTCGCCGCTGGTCTGCCAGTTGGCCGCGAAAATGATCATGTCGCTGAGATCGACCATACGATCAAGATTCGCATCGCCGGCGATTCGATCGGTCCGGCTCCACCAGTTCCGCAAGGCGGAGAAATCCTGGGTGACCGTGTGACTGTTCGTGACATTTGGAGAACCAAAGGTCGTGTAGTCAATATCTTCCAGATCGTTATTGGTGTTGGTGTAAGCGGGATCTGCGGAATTGGCGACCGCTTCGGTGCTGCTCACGCCGCCTCCTCCGAAGTTGGGCGCTGCTTCACCTGCCGGGCCGAAGACAATTCTATTTTTCGCGTCCTTGATGGTGCCGGTCCAGTCGTCGTTGTCGGTCTTGAACCCGGTCTGGCTGACATAGTTGGTGTCATCCACGTTGATGTGAATCCACCAGTCGCCGGTATCGGGCTTAAAACTGGTATTCGTGGGCAATGCGCCATACGCGCCGGGCGAACCCGTATCATCTTCCCGCACGGTGATGATCGTGCCAGCCCGCAGATCTCCCCAGATGGGATTATCAGTGAAACTGAAACTGCCCGCATTCGTGCCGGGCAGATCAGCGTTGGACCAGGCCAACTGCCAGCCCTGCACATTTAAATGATCCTTGGTGACCACCAACTCGACCCAATTGCCACCGTTGCCGGGCACTTGGTAGCCAAAGAAGGTGTCGCCGCCTTTCCAAGGCTTGGCTGGGTCGGTCGTCAGGGTCTTGGCGGAACTGGTGGCGTTGTATTCATTGATTACCAGCCCGCCCGCTTGAGGCGAAACCTGCGCCATTGCGTTAGACGCGATCAAAGCGGTAGCTGCGAATAGAATTGAGGCACATCGTGCTTGCATGGTTGTCTCCAACTCCTTTTTCAGTCTCTCATTTGGCCGGACCAAAGGGGCTCCACACCACTTTGCCCGGCTGGTTGTAATTCACGTTGAATGCACCCGGCGGGTTGGCGATTTCGTAGTTGGTGAACCAGCCAACGTGCCCATCTGCGAAAAGCAGATTCCCGCCGTTGCGATGCCGCCCGGCGAAGCGTTGCCAATCCGCCTTGGCGCGATCCAGCTTGGTATCGAAATAGTTCTGGCCGTCCGGTCCCTTAGCGTTGGGGATTTCGCCCGGCATCATGCGTTTTTCGACCATCAAAACAACAAGTGATGTCGGTCGCAGGTCCGCCATTTTGAATAACATATAGGTTCCGCCTGTCACCGGATCGATTTTGGAGCGCGAGGTATTCACCACTGCTGTGTTCAGCTTGGAATTCGGGACGTAGCAGAAATATGTAGCCCGCTGTTCCCCTGTGTTACCAACAGCACCTTGAATACAGAAATATCCTTCAGCACCATCTGCGCTTCGATTGGCGATCGAGCTGACTGGAACTCCGCTGGTGACTTCGCCCTTCGCTTTGGTGGCCGGTCCTGCAGCGGGACACACGAAAATGCTATTGTCTGTATCATGCGGCAGTCGGGCGCCCCCTGCAAGCCAGTTTTCCTGCAGTATGTGATATGGCTGGGAGCTGACCAGCGGAGGCAGCACCTCAAACCAGAGCGTTCCCTTTCGTCCATTCGTTGGTTTGCGCCCATCCCATTGTCCTAGGTTGTTGGGATTGGTCGGGGTCGATGATGTGCCATCACCTCCATCATCCGGTAGCGCGCCCTTGTTCGCGTCGGCATAAATCTGATACGCCATGCCCCATTGGCGCATGTTGCTTTGGCATTGCGTCAGCATGGCCTGTTCGCGCGCTTTGTTGAGCGCGGGCAGGAGGATCGCGATCAAGACGCCGATGATTCCAATCACGACCAGCAACTCGACGAGGGTGAATCCCCGTCGAGGTCGGCGCGAACCGTCCCTGTGTGCGCTCATGCTCAAGTCGACGAGTGTTACGGGCGCTTGTGAAGGTTGCGCGAGCGCCATGCTCGGCCATTACTAAACAATCGTTAAGAAATGAACGCCCCGATTGCACCGGCCAGCAGAATTAACCATGTCGCATTGATCCGCTTCCATAAACCAATCATCGTCAAAATAAAAATGAAGATGCCGGTTATGCTGATTTGCCGTGTATCGTTTGAACAGATTGCCGACGTCATCAATCGGACTGTCGCCACGGCCATCAGCGCGACGACGGCTGCGTTCATTGCGTCGAGCGCGCCGCGTGCGCTGGAATTATTCCGAATTCTCTGAATCACCGGTCCGAATATCGCGACCAGAATGAACGAAGGCAGAAAGATGGCGATCGTGGCCACGATTCCCCCGATAACGCCTCCCATGGTTCCGCCGCCAAACATGCCGGCGCCGAGCAGATAGCCGACGAATGTCGCAGTCGTCAGCAAGGGTCCGGGTGTAAACTGCCCCACCGCAATCGCCACGTCGAGTTGTCTGGGTGTCAGCCAGCCGTGCTGGTAAATCATGGAGCTTTGCAAATAGCTGACCAGCACGTAGCCGCTTCCAAAAAGAGTTGCACCGATTTTGATCAGTTCCCAGAACATCTGAACGATTTGCGGCCAAAACCCCAGCGGCAATCCGATGGACAAAACCTTGTTATTCCATGACCTGGTCCGCTGATGAACAATCCCAACAATGGCTGAAACAAACAAAATTGGAATTTCGGGTTTGACGGCAGTTCTTTGTTGAAGCAATGGCGCGATGATGATCGCGAGAATCGCGACGACGGCTGCCAACGTGCTTCGCAGCGCGGTCCTGGCAAATCGCAAGGTCGCGACCGCAACAATGGCGGCCACCGCGGCGCTGATCGCCCGCAATGGAGATTGCACCTGTGGAAGCTCGCCCGCGCGAACGTACATCCATGCCAGCGGCAGGATCAAAAGCATGGCAGGTGCGATGAACGAAACGCCAGCCACAATCAACCCGGCAAATCCCGCGCGCATCTGGCCCAGACAAATCACGAGCTGGGTCGAATTGGGCCCGGGAATAAAGTTGATCGCCGCAATCAGATCCAGGAAATGCTGCCGGTCGAGCCAGCCACGCCTTTCAACGACTTGCCGCTCGATCAACGCGACATGCGCTGCCGGACCACCAAAGGCGGTCAATCCCAGCCAGCCGAAAAGCCTGGCGAGTTCCCGCAAACGCCTGGGCCGCGAATCATCCATTTCACCATCATGCCCCGAATCGGCACATCACGGCAAACTCGTCCGACGCCGCAGTGAATCCTGAAAAACTACACTTTTCGGATGACACGCAGCGGATCTGATTTTCCGGCTTGGGTGAAAGCTGCTTCTCGCGCGCGGCAACCTCGGCAAGCCCAGCAGGGTTCGCCGGTATCTTCCATGCAACTCCAGGTTCGCTCAAACGGGGCAGCCACCTGAAAGCCGGTGTCGATCACCTGCCAAATTTCCAGTTCGAGCAGTGGCGTGATGATTTCCAGTTCCTTTTGCTCGCAGGGACCCTGGATGAGTTCATTTTGGATTTGAATGTATTCGGTTGCCTTGGCCAGGTCATCGGGCTGCGGGCCGATGCGCCAGCCGACGTAAATCGCCTGTGCTTCGTAATGCACGGCAAACTGAACCGCGGCCGCGAGCATGGGCAGCAATTCAATCATTTGCCCGCCCAGCGCAGCCGGGGCGCGAGGATCGTTCAACGAGCCGGTGGATATTCCCGCAGGCCGAAGCGCCGAGAGATATGGCATCGGCAGGGTATGTTCGCGATATGGCTTGAAATGCGCGACCTGCATGTCGTAGGCCGCGCGCAATCGCGAGCCCGCTTGCTGGGTGGCTTCAACGCAAAGCAGCACCGGCCGAAACCGCTGCACCGCCATCGCAGTCGTCACGGCGCTGTTCACACTACCGTTGTTGAGGATGATCGCCAGATCCTTGGCCATTTGAGTGAGAGTCAGTAGTCAGGAGTCAGTCGCTTTCCGAGCGCCGCTTAATTCCGTTCATATATCCGACGAGAAGGCGACTGACCTCTTCCAGTAAATTGTCACATCGATTAGTGTCGCCGTACTTCAAATCCTTTGCAAGAATCAAATAGTAGCGGCACTCCTCCAGCGAACTTTGCGCCGTATTGTAAAAACGAAGTTTGTCCGCTTTGCCAACTCTTTTAAAACCTTCCGTTATGTTTGCCGCTATCGAAATCGCAGCTCTTCGAAATTGAGATATTAATCCGAACATTTCTTCACGCGGAAACCGGCTCGTAAACTCATATGTCATCAGCGTAAATGCATGAGCTTTTTGCCAGACTATCAAATCTCTAAACGTGCTGGATGCAACCATAAAGAGCCATCTATCTTTGTCGCTGAATACTGGCTACTGGCTACTGGCTACTGCCAAAATCACTTTAAGCACGCCCGGCCGGCCTGCAAGCGTCATGGCTTCGATTCCCTGCTCCAGTTTCATCCTGCGATTGATCAGGCTGATGACATCGACCTGCTTTTCCGCGAGTGCTCGAATGGCTTCTCGGAACGGACCGCAGCGGCTGCCAATAACCGTAATTTCATCGATGACCAGCGGCGCGAGGTTCAACGCCTTTCCCGCGGCCACCGTGCTTTTCAGGACAATCGTTCCGCGCGGGCGGACCATTTGCATGGCCAGTTCAAATCCGCTGGCGCTGCCGGTGCAATCGACGACCACATCCTGATCGTGACGCGGCGCAATGTCCGCCAGGGGTCGCGAACGAATCTGCCATTTCTCGCACATCGCCAGCTTCTGCGGATGTTTGCCGATCATGCGCACCGGACAACCTGCGTTGCGAAGCACCTGTGCCACGAGCAGGCCCAATCGACCGTCTCCAAGCACCGTCACCCACTTGCGGCCATCCAGTTTGATTTGCTTGAGCACCTGAAATGCCGCCGCCAGCGGCTCGACGAAGACCGCCTGGTCATCATCCACATTTTGCGGAATGACATGGAGGTTGGCAGCGGGCAAGCGAACGTAATCCGCGAACGCCCCATCATGCTTGAGGATTCCAAGTACCGTCCGCGCCCGGCAATGGTCGCTCAGCCCGGAAAGGCACAGATCGCAGCGTCCGCAAACGACGTTGATCTCGCCGCATACGCGCTGGCCGATAAGGTCCTTGTCCGGCGAGCTGACCACATCGGCCACAAATTCGTGACCCAGCACGCCTTTGAATCCCATGTACCCGCTGGTGATTTCCAGATCGGTCGAGCAGATGCCCGCTTGACGCACGCGGAGCAGTGTATCGCCGTCAGCAGCTACCGGGTCGGGCCGGCGCGGGTCGATACTCAGCGATTGATCGAAGACCAGAGCACGCATGACAATATAGAGGCGTGAACAATCAACCGAATGGCGCGTTGTTGCCGGTCAGATATTGCAACCAGGCGCTTTCGTCATATTTCAAATCACGACCCGTCAGCGAAACCAGGCTTTTTCGCGCCTGCCACGCCACTCCGAAGTCGCGCGTATTCAATTGATTCGCCAACGTGCGGGCCACTTCAAGCTGACGGTAATGTCGCAGCGCGTCGGCCGCCCAGATTCGAACATCGTGATTTTCCTCGGTATTGGAAACCAGCCGGACGAGAATCGGCGTGGCGGCGGGATCGGGAATATTCGCCAGTGCTTTGCAGGCTTCGACGCGGACAATCGGGTTATCATCCGACAACGCATGGATGAAAATGCCGGTCGCCTTGCTGTCACGAGATCGGTTCAAAGCTCGAATGGCGGTGGCGCGAACCATCCAGTCGGCATCGAGTTGGGCGATCTGTTCGTAACGCGTGACATACGGGTCGCGACGGCCAAAGTCGCGGTTGGCAAGTTCGGCAATGCCGATTCGGCGCTCATCAGCAAAATATTGATCTTCCATGCGCTTGGCGGCGTTGATCGGGGTTTTCCCGCGCATGAAATCCAACACGTTCTTCCCAAACGTTCCCGCGCGCTCAACCTGCTGGCAGCCAGCGCATAAAACCACCGCGGCCAGGCAAATTTGAAACTTCCTGTTCAAGATGGTTGCTCTGCAATGGCCTGCGCTCATCGGCGATTTCTCCTTCTCTCAACTGGCTTCACGCAACGGCGCGGGAAGTGTCATTCCATAAAGCTCGGCGGGCGGAACCCATTGCGGCGTCTCGATCGTCACACCCAGAAACCGCGATGCCAACTCGGCAAATCGCGGCGAATCATCGGTGACAAAACACTTGAGCCAGCCCGAATCCCGCGTGCCCGGCCGGAGCAGCCCCGCTGAACTCAGCCGGCGGTGCACATCTTCAGCGCACGCCTGTGCCGAGTCAATAACCGGAACCTCCAGACCGACGATGCGCGCCATCAACCCCTTCAGCAGTGGATAGTGGGTGCAACCCAGCAGCAGCACATCAATGCCGCGCTCAATCATCGGCTGAAGATATTGCTCCAGAGCGATTTGGACCAGCGGATCACGGGCATCCCGACCCTCTTCAATAATCGGCACGAGCAGCGGGGTCGGTCTCAGCAGGACGCGCGCGTGCGTGCGTCGCCGGTGGATGGCGCGCTCGTACGCCTTCGAGCGGACGGTTGCTTCCGTCGCGAGCACGCCAATGCATGGCTTTTGCTTGGAACCTGCAGCTTCTACCGCCGTGCGGGCACCCGGTTCAATGACGCCGCTGATCGACAGGCCTGGAAATTCGCCTCTTAATCCGGGAAGCGCCAGTGCGGTCGCCGTATTGCAGGCAATGACCACGTGCTTGGGGTCGTGCGGACGCAGGTAACTGATAATCTGGCGAACAAATTCCGTTACCGTGGCTGGTGATTTTGACCCATAGGGCAGCCGGGCGGTGTCTCCGAAGTATAATAGATCATCATGAGGCAGCGCTTCCTGAAGGGCCTTGACCACCGTCAGGCCCCCCAGTCCGCTGTCCAGAACGACAATGGGCGAGTTTGGAGACAATTCCAATCATTATCGGACCATCCGAACTTCCTTCTTGACATTTAAGGCCAACTATCCAACAGTGAGATAACCCCCTACGAGGTATGGCGATGAGTTCTACTCTGGACGGCAAACGCGTGCTTTTGGTTGATGATGATCATGACATTCTGACCAGCATGCAGGCAGCGCTGGAACCGACCGGCGCGGTCATCGAAACCGCTGCCAACGGAAACCAGGCGGTCGAGCTGGCGGAGAAAAATCAGCCCGACGTCATCGTGCTCGACATGATGCTCCCCGGACGCAGCGGATTCCTCGTCCTGGAAAAGCTCAAGGCCCGCAAACCGCGCAACACCAAGCCGTTTGTCATCATGATTACCGGCAACACCGGCGCCCGCCACAAGATGTTCGCTGAAAGCCTCGGTGTCAGCGAATACTTCACCAAGCCGGTCAAGATGGACAAGCTGATCGCGACGGCGGAAAAACTGGTCGGTGGCGCCACTGCCCCAGCATGACCATCCGCCCCGCCACGCCTGACGATGTCCCATCGGTTCTGCCCATGGTCGGCAAGCTGGCTGCCTTGCACGAAGCGTGGGACCCCCAGCGATACGATTACCGCCAAAACGTGGAATCGATGTACGACCGCTGGCTTCGCGCTCGCGCGACTGATGGGCGAAGCGTGTTCCTGGTGGCCGAACGAGATCAGCGGCTGATCGGGTTCATCATCGGCACGATCGAGCACACCATCCCCATCTATCGCCTGGAAGAAACCGGCTATTTGCACGACCTTTGGGTGGATGAGCAATATCGTCACGAAGGAGCAGGCCGGCAGATGGCGATGCTTGCAGTCGAAAAGTTCCGCGAGCTTGGCGTCAAACAAATCCGTCTCGAAACCGCCATGGCCAACGAAGCCGCTCGCAAGCTGTTTGAGTCCTGCGGCTTTCGCGCTTGTGCAATTGAAATGCTGGTCGAGTTGCCGCAGGTCAATCCATGATTATTTGCCTGGGTCCAACTCCGACGCTGCAGCGCACGATGACATTCAAATCGCTCGAAATCGACGGCGTCAATCGCGCCGCATCGGTGCGCCAGTACGCTGCCGGCAAATCGATCAACGCCGCTCGCGTGCTGCGTACATTGAACAGGGAAGTGATGGCGTTGGGGTTTTCGGGCGGCCAATTCGGCGAGTTACTCGAACAAGACATGACCGCCAGCGGAATGCCGCATAATTTTGTGAATGTCGGCTCGCCCACGCGATTGTGTATCACTCTGATCGATCAGAAAGCCGGCACGGCGACGGAATTGATTGAAGAATCCGCGGCCATTTCACCGTCGGATGATGAATCACTTTTGACAAAACTCGCGCAGCATCTGAATCGCGCCAAACTCCTCGTCCTGTCCGGCACATTGCCTCCACAGGCAAATGACGATTTTTATGCTCGCTGCATTCAAGTTGCCGGCAAAGTTCCCGTCATTCTCGACGCTGTGAACCAACCGCTCCTGGCTGCCCTGCCGTTTAAGCCGCTGGTCGTTAAGCCGAATCGATCCGAAGTCGGCCGCACGCTTGGAATCGATGTTCGTTTGGATTCATCCTTGCGTGGCGGGATGAAAGAATTGATTTCACGCGGAGCGCAATGGGTTGTCGTCACTCAGGGCAAAGATCATACGCTGTTGACGGACGGGCAATCGTTTTGGGAAATTTCAACGCCCACCGTGAAGGTGGTCAGCGCAATTGGCAGTGGTGATTCCTTCGCAGCCGGACTGGCGGCTGGCCTTGCCGACGGAAACGACCTTCCACACGCTTGCGCGCTCGCAGCCGCGTGCGGCGCTGCCAATGCAATGAGCCCCCACTCGGGACATCTTGCACGCGAAGACGTCAATCAATTCCTGCAGGCGATCGAGATCAAAAAGATCAAATAAAACACATCGCTCGCTCCCGAAACAACAACAGCGACAGACTGACCGCCCGTGGATAGGCAGCGAATTAAATACATGGCGTGCGGTTAATCAGCGACGCTGCTGCGAGGAGACGACGATGGACGTACTTGCCCAGGCCCAACCTGCGGCAGCCAGACTTCAGTTTCCTTGCCGTTTTCCTCGCGAACAATGACGGTCGCGCCTTGGCTGATCTTGTCTGAGATCTTGGCCAGCACGGATACTGCAAGCTGGAGAACCTTCACCTTGGACAAATCCAACGTCTCCGCCATTTTTTCGAGCTGAGCGATGGAATTTGGACTCCCCTGAAAGACAATTCGCGAGGTGGTGCTATTAGAGGGCATATTGAATATCATATAATAATATGGATTAAAATTACATTGAAATCACATAATTTATATTTTCCATGCAAATTGAATTAAACAGAAACGCATCGTGGATTTATATGGATATATTTTACTTCTGATATTAAATAATAAAACAGCATAAATTAGACATTAAATCATGATTTTTCTGATGGAGCCAAGTATTTCCAAAGCCATTGCTCGAATAACGACCCGCTCAATCGCATAGATAGATCATCAATCTCAGCGTAATATGCAAAATATGACTATCACCGAGAAGATTCTTGCCAAGCACAGCGGCCGAGCCAGCGTTTCGCCCGGCGACAATGTCTGGGTCAATGTCGATATCCTCATGACCCACGATGTCTGCGGGCCGGGCACGATCGGCATTTTCCATGAAAAATTCGGTCGCAACGCCAAGGTCTGGGACAAAGACCGCGTCGTCATCATCCCCGATCACTACATCTTTACAGCCGACGAAAAATGTCATCGCAACGTGCAAATCCTTCGCGATTTCGTGAAAGAGCAAGGACTCAAATATTATTACGACCCTGAGTTCGTCAAGAACGAACCGACAATGCCCAATCCGTATCGCGATCCGACCAAGACCAATTACAAAGGCGTCTGCCACAAAGCCCTGCCCGAGGAAGGGCATGTTCGTCCGGGTGAGATTTTGCTCGGAACGGATTCGCACACCTGTACAGCCGGCGCGCTGGGACAGTTTGCCACCGGTGTCGGCAACACCGATGCGGCCTTCACGCTGGGCACGGGCAAGACCTGGCTGAAAGTCCCGCCGACGATGAAATTCCTGTTTCACGGACAAATCCCGCCCTATCTGACAGCCAAGGATTTGATCCTCGCGGTGATCGGCGAGATCGGCGTCGATGGCGCAACCTATCGCTCGATGTATTTTGCCGGCGAAGGAATCAACAGCCTGACCCTCGAAGACCGCATGACGCTGACCAACATGGCCATCGAAGCCGGCGGCAAGAACGGCGTCTGCGATGTCGATGAAAAAACCCTGAAATATGTTCGCGCGCGTTCAAATATCCCCAACTGGGAAGTCGTGAAGGATGACGCGAATGCGAAATACGTTTACGAGCACGAGTGGGACCTGGCCACGATGGAACCAATGGTTGCCAAGCCTCATTCACCCGACAACAAGGACACCGCCCGCAATTGCAGCAGCGTAAAGCTCGATCGCGCATACATCGGAAGTTGCACCGGCGGCAAGATCACCGACATGATCTTCGCAGCCAATATCCTCAAGGGAAACAAGGTCAAAATCCCCACCTTCGTCGTGCCCGGCAGTACGGAAGTACACGCCGACATGAAAAAACTGAACTTGCGCGGCGTGCCGAAAGATTCGAACGAAAAGAGCATCGAAGAAGTGCTTCAGGATGCGGGTTGCCTGCTCGGCCCCAGCGGATGTGCTGCATGTTTAGGTGGCCCGGCTGATACATTCGGTCGATTGAACAGCACCGAGGTTTGCATCAGCACGACCAATCGCAATTTCCCCGGCCGCATGGGCAGCAAGCAGAGCGCGGTGTACTTGGCCTCGCCATTGACGGTGGCCGCTAGCGCGCTGCGCGGTTTCGTAACCGACCCGCGCGAATATGTCACCCACCCCATCGAAACCGGCATGGCGGGAGTGATGTAAACGGTGGCTTCGCTTCGAAAGATCTTTGAAATCGTTCTTTCCGGTCGATCAGATCAAAACCTTCGTTTTACTGATCTTGTGAGAATCTTGCGCGCTGCTGGATTTGTAGAACGGATCAAAGGCGGGCACCATATTTTTTCGAAGTCGGGCGTCATTGAGATTGTTAACATACAACCACTGTCAGGTGGAAAAGCGAAGGCTTATCAAGTTAAGCAGGTTCGAGAGATTCTCGTACGGTACGGTTTTGATATAGCGTAGTCAGATATATATGCGATACGAAGTCATCATCTATTGGAGCAAAGCGGACAAGGCCTTCATTGCCGAAGTACCCGAACTGCCTGGTTGCATGGCAGACGGAAAATCAAAATCGGCTGCGCTTCGCGCAGTTGAACGGGTCGCAAAAGAGTGGATCGAAACTGCCCGAGAACTCGGTCGCCCTATACCCGAACCTCGTGGCAGACTTCTTTTCGCCTAGGGTTTCACAATTTGGCGGGATTCAGATATGTCTCCCCGCAAAACTCACAAGTCTTTTTTGATAGCTTGCGCGGCAATTGTTCTTCTCGCCGCGATCCTCCGCGCCGCCGACTCCATCGAAGGCGTGCAACCCGCATCAATCGATCAACCCCGGATTTATCTCAATCTTCGCCGCGCGGTTTCCGGGCCTGTTCTTCATACCGCCGACAAGGAATCCGCCAGCGGCGTTGAAGCATTCCTCGATACCGGCGCCAGCGGCATCATGCTGTCGGCCGACACTGTCAAAAAACTCGGTGTAAAGGTCGAAAAAACATCGGCCGGGCAGGAAATCAAATTCGAAGACACCGGCGTGGCGGGGTCGGATCGGTTCGGCGTGACCGAACCCCTGTTTGCAGCGACCGCGCGATATCCCAATGCCAATCCAGAAAACCCCGATGATTATGGCAAACCTGCCGGTCCCTTTCGCGCGCAGATTCGCGCTGCAGGCGGTTTGCTCGAACTCATCTCACCCGGCATGGATGTCGCCGGCATGCCCGTCATCATCGGGCAGGTCGTCGCGATGGATCCGACTCCGCTCGCCAAGTTCGACAAGATGCGCACGGCCCTCCTTCCGCCGGGCGATTCGCGAATTCCCAAAGTCAGCCGGCATGTGCCGCCAAGCCTGGTTGACTTTTCCCGTTTCACCCGCATCCAGCCCGCCGGCGCGCCCGGTCCCCAACTGATCGCCAATCCGCTCATCGGGCCCGATCCCTTCAAGCCCGCCGACACTCACAAGCCCATCACGATCACTCATCAGGGCAAAACCGTTTCCGGTTCTTTTCTGCTCGACACCGGCGCAGCCGCTTCGATGATCTCGAAAGATCTCGCGCAAAAGCTCGGCGTCCGCGTCGCCGCCGACGGCACGCTGCCAGACATCCCAAGGGGAAAACAATTTGAACTCGCCATCGGCGGGCTCGGCGGCGCCAAGCAGGCACACGGTTTGTTTTTTGATCGACTCGAACTGCCGACGCGTGAAAAGGAGCGCGTAATCTACACAAAAATCCCCCTGCTCGTTTCCGATATTACCGTGGTTGATCAGGAAGGAAAGACATTCACACTCGATGGCGTGTTTGGCATGAACAATCTGGTCGCCTCCGCCGAGATCACCGGCGGCCTGCTGCCCGATGTCGGCAAGATCGTGGATGGACCCTTTCGCTGGATCGTGATCGATCTCAAACAGAATGAGCTGGGTTTGGAACCGCGATAATGGAGCCAGCGCCGATCAGATGCTGCTTCCCGCCTGACGATTGAGCATTTTATTTTTCAGCCGCGTATATGCCGCCGACAATCGTGCCATTGGTCGTTCCTTGCGCGATCGCCGCGAATTTTCCCACAATGGCACCGCGCGTTGCGGCGCATCGGCAGGCCTGCCGGCGGGTTCGATATGCTCAGCGTAATTGTGCACGCGATTGAATTCCGCGAACTCCCCTTCCAGCCATTCCAAATCCAATGGCGGAATGCGATCCACCTTTACCTTCGTGAATTTCGGGTCAGCCGTCTCCGCGAAATTACGGCCCATGCTACGACGCAGCGTCGGGCTGCCATGCGCCGGATCGGCCATCTCCGCCTTTGCCTTGGGCCAATCCAGCATGGCTTGGTCCCATTCCAAACCCATGTCGCTGCATGCTTGCCGCAAAGTCTTTTCCCCTTCGGCGGGCACGAGCGATTCATACCGAATGATCGGCCAATTCCTGTCACGACAAAGCAGCCAGTCTTCCTTGAACCGTCGCAGACGCATGCGCAGCGGCGGGTCCTCGGCAGTCGTTGCATTACTTGTATAGGGCTTGCTCAGTATCGAATTGAAAATCGATCGCATATCGCGCACCACCAAAAGCGGCTGCACGACATACCCCTCGTCAGAGTAATGATCCAACATTTCGCTCAGACGAAAGACGGAAATGGTCATCTTGAAAAAGATTTTCGGCGTCGTCACCACGGGCATGTCCGGCAGATAGTCGTTGCGTGCATCCAGCACGCCGTCCATATCGCTGCGCTGAAGAAAACACCACGCCACCAAAGTCGACCCGCTGCTCGGCGACCCGCCGCACACCACGAGTGGTTTTCGATCGCTCATACCTGGCCTCCGCCTATGCCCGGTTCATGATTCCCTTAGCCAGCAAATCTTGATAACCCCTAAAACCATATGCCGCAATATGAAACGCCTTTGAAAATTGATGAAATAATGCCCAATTGATTTGGACCGCCCCCGCCAACGTTGCCGTGTCGATCAGGACAAATGAATGGAATTCGCGCTCCGCTATCGCGTCGCGGCTGACCGCGCTACCGATCAGCCGCGACGCGATAGCGGAGCGCTCGCAGGCAATTACCAATCCGCCTGGCTGAATTGTTGCAGTGTTTGAGTGATCTGGTTCACCACTGGCTTGGCGGATTGATATCCGGCGGCGAGCAATCCAAGGGCCAATGCAAACATCAGAAGATCCGTCAATCGGCTGCTCATATAAGCCTCCTGCTTAAAGCCTCTGGCTGGCTTATAAACCATTTCGTCCAGCGAATCACTACCTCACCCTATGCCTCGATAAAAATTTGCTGTATCCGGAATTGGCTGAGCGCCGCTTGAGAATCGCGCGAATGTTCTCATCAGGATTGTTTGCAGGACCGATGAGAGCTTCTCCGTTGTCGCGATTGCGTCTAAGTCGCACTGTCACAGTAACGAGATGCTGGACGGGTGCCAGTTGAACGTGACATGGGCTTTCAGCCCATGAGCACGGGCTAAAAGCCCGTGTCACATTTGGAAATGCGCCGTTGCGGGATTTTGGATTCTGTCATCCTGAAGCGTAATCGCTGAAGGATCTGGCCAGATTCCTCGGAGTACCTCGGAATGACATGCTGTAGTAGATGGATGAGCGGTCAGCATGGTAGCGACTTGGCACACAACGCGGCACAACGACCTGCCCTCGGTTTTCATCACAGGCAAAACGCGGTAAACTGTCGCGAGATTTGTCGGGAAAACCAACTAACAGAAAATGCCGACCCAGCTTTGTTCACCCCATAGGAGAACACCATGTCATCAACTGAAACGAAATGCCCATTCAACCACGCCGCCAGTGCCAGTGGAACCACCAACCGCGACTGGTGGCCGAAACAGCTCAGGCTCGAACTGCTGCATCAGCATTCCTCCAAGTCCAACCCCATGGAAGAGGATTTCGATTATGCCAGGGAATTTAAGAGCCTCGACTACGCTGGACTCAAAAAAGATCTCGCTGCGCTGATGACCGACTCACAAGACTGGTGGCCGGCGGACTTCGGGCACTATGGCCCGCTTTTTATTCGCATGGCGTGGCACAGCGCGGGGACTTACCGCACCGGCGATGGCCGCGGCGGCGGCGGGCGCGGACAGCAGCGCTTCGCGCCGCTGAACAGTTGGCCGGATAATGTCAGCCTCGACAAAGCGCGTCGATTGCTCTGGCCAATCAAACAAAAGTACGGCCGCAAGATTTCCTGGGCCGACCTGATGATCCTCGCCGGCAATGTCGCACTCGAAACGATGGGTTTCAAGACCTTCGGCTTTGCCGGCGGGCGCGAAGATACGTGGGAGCCGGATCAGGATGTCTATTTCGGCGCGGAAAAAACCTGGCTGGGCGGTGATATCCGCTACGCCCAGGGTTCGCCCGGCGTGGAAAAGTCGGGCGGCGTGACCGTCTCCGATGACAACACGCAAATCGACCACACGCGCAAACTGGAAAAGCCGCTCGCTGCCGTGCAGATGGGCCTGATTTACGTCAATCCCGAAGGCCCGGATGGCAATCCCGATCCGTTGAAGGCGGCGATCGATATCCGCGAGACCTTCGGACGCATGGCGATGAACGACGAAGAAACCGTCGCGCTCATTGCCGGCGGCCACTCGTTCGGCAAGACGCACGGCGCCGCCGCGACAACTCACGTCGCCGCCGAACCCGAAGCCGCAGGACTTGAAGAGCAGGGCTTCGGATGGAAAAACAGTTACGGCACGGGCAAAGGTCCGCACACCATCACCAGCGGCCTGGAAGTCACCTGGACAACCACGCCCACCAAATGGAGCATCAACTTCCTCGAAAATCTGTTCAAGTACGAATGGGAACTGACAAAAAGCCCGGCCGGCGCCCAGCAGTGGGTGGCGACCGACGCCGACGCGACCATTCCCGATGCCCATGACCGGACCAAACGCTGGCTTCCCACCATGCTGACGACCGATCTGTCGCTGCGCATGGACCCCATTTATGAAAAGATTTCCCGCCGGTTCCTGGCGCATCCCGAACAGTTCGCCGATGCGTTCGCCCGCGCCTGGTTCAAGCTGACGCATCGCGACATGGGGCCGCGCGCCCGTTACCTCGGCCCGGAAGTGCCAAAGGAAGAACTGATCTGGCAGGACCCGATTCCCGCGATCAACCACAAGCTGATCGACGATGGCGAGATCGCTGCCCTGAAGAAAAAGATTCTGGCGTCGGGCCTGACGGTATCCGAACTGGTATCGACCGCATGGGCGTCAGCATCCACATTCCGCGGCTCTGACAAGCGCGGCGGCGCCAACGGCGCGCGCATTCGTCTCTCGCCGATGAAAGACTGGCAGGTCAATCAGCCCGCGCAACTGGCCAGGGTGCTGAAAAAGCTCGAGGAGATTCGCGGCGAGTTTAATTCCGCAGCCAGCGCCGGGAAAAAAGTCTCCATCGCCGATCTGATTGTGCTGGCGGGTTGCGCTGCTGTCGAAAAATCCGCGAAGGATGCAGGCGTGGAAGTGTCCGTCCCCTTCCAGCCCGGCCGCGCCGACGCCACGCAGGAACAGACCGAAGCGGCGTCGATCGCCTTTCTCGAACCGCAGGCCGACGGGTTCCGCAATTATCTGAAGACCCGGTTCGCGATTCCCGCCGAGCATCTGCTGATCGACAAAGCCCAGTTGCTGACCCTGACCGCCCCGGAAATGACGGTACTGGTCGGCGGCCTGCGCGCGTTGAACGCCAATGAAGGTCAATCCAAAAACGGCGTCTTCACCAAGCGCCCCGGCACGCTCACCAATGACTTCTTCGTGAATCTGCTGGACATGGCCACCGAATGGAAACCGACCAGCAGCGATGCCGACCTCTTCGAAGGCCGCGACCGCGCCACCGGCGCGATCAAGTGGAGAGCCACCCGCGTTGATCTGGTCTTCGGTTCCAATTCGCAGCTCCGCGCCCTGGCCGAGGTGTATGGATGTTTGGATGCGAAGAAGAAGTTCGTCCACGACTTCGTGTCGGCATGGACCAAAGTGATGAACCTGGACCGCTTTGACTTGGCGGTTTCAGATAGAACCGGCGCAAACGGTTAAAAAGAAGCCCAGTTTGCAAAATCGTCGCGGGAAACGCACAGATGCGCGAAGATTCAGCGCATTTCATCGACCAAT
>DASZXJ010000075.1:0-12748 GCA_035545895.1 Tepidisphaeraceae bacterium
ATGATAGACCTGGTCGGTGTTGGTCGAGGGGAAAGCGCCGTGCGGGATGCCGGTTTGCGGATCGAAATCCACGCCGGGCATCCAGTCCTCGGGATCGTCGCCGGTGTTCCAGACGACGCTGACGTTGGTCAATGTGCCATCGTCATCGGTGACGTCGTAGATCAGGTGCAAATCGTTGGTAACCGGAGCATTGCCGGCATATAACGCCTCGTTGACCTGCTGAATGCCATTGACCTGCAGGCCCGAGAGATATCGACGATTTTCCAAGGCTTCTATTGCCGCGTAATAGAATCCCTTCAGCGCATCGCGACGCGGCGATCGACGAGTCTGCATATATTCTCTTCCGTCCCGTTGGGCGTGAGTCAATCGTGGTCGCATGACAAATTGCGACCATGTAATCAAAGACAATTATGTAAGACAGAAAATCAACGATACTCGGCGAGGCCCGTTTTCCCCCGCACGATGAACGCTAACTATGGGAAGACAATATTTAGGATGTGTTAAGTCACTCACACTCATTGCAAAAAAAGATCGTCAATCAATCAGATCGAATTACCCGGAAACAAAATGGCGGGGGCAATATAAGATGGTTCTGCTTTGCGTTGAAATACCGTCTCAATAAAGCCATCTGAATTGCGAACAAATTGCAGACTCAACTAAATATTCCTAATGCCTCATTCGATTTGGAATTCCGAATCTGACCTGTAGTAGACGTAACTATTGGATCAAGTTGCTTCGTCACCGGATCGATTGCAGCGCTCTTGGCTATCCACATGTGGTTATAATCAGATTCGCATAGACCGGTATTTTTGTGCGCAGAGCCCTACGTGGATATATTCCCCAATTGCTCGAACTGAAGATGCTATGTTGTTGCCTGAATTCGAAGATTTGCCGTTTGAGGAGCGGCCGGACCTCACGCCGTACTTGGTGCATCTGACTAAGAACACCAAGGCCACTGACAAGTTCTCGGCGCTCGACAACCTCATCAATATCCTACAGACCGGGAAGATTTGGGGCAGTAGTTCGTCCAAGGGCTTCATCAAGGGTCCGCACAAGGCGACGTGCTTCATGGACGTACCGTTTATCGCGCTCAAATACATATTGAATAAGTCGAACAGCGACCCGGCGAAGCCGCGGTACGAACCCTACGGAATCTTCATTACCAAGAAGACGGCGTACAAAAGCGGTTGTCGGCCCGTGCTGTACCTGTCTGATGCGGAGATGACGCGACTGCGCATCCCGCGCGACGAGTTATGGCGCGTCGTGCGTTTCAAGGCGTCGGCATCCGGGTGGATTATCTGGATTCACGAGCGCGAGTGGCGCTGCCGCGGTGAGTACGCCGTGCCGACGGCACCCTACGGCGTTCTGGTGCGAAATCTCAGCGACGTTGAGAAACTGCAGAAACGGATCGCGGCTGAGCCCAAAGAGTTCAAGGTGAAGCCGCGGAGCATCATCCCGTTGAGTGTGATTTGCCAGGGGCTGCCGAAATTCTAAACATCGTGGCCTTGTAGGTTAGTTCAACTCCTTGCACGATTCAGCTATTCGCTCAACCGGTTCATGCGAACATTGCCCTTTTGGGTCCTGGCACCGACTTGGGGGTCTTCATCCTGTGTGCCGTGTTGCTCGCAGGAGCCCGCGACGCCCTTGCAAAGTATCGACTAAAGCTCAGTCACATTCTTGGTTAGGTCGCGAAGAAAGGTAGTGACATTATGACAAACGGCGCTGATCATCACGGTGGCAACAGTTCTACGATTAAGCCGGGAAAAAGGGGAAAGGGACAAACCACGGCACCAGCCGACAAGAAGGGGGCACCTAACCCGCATGTTGCATTGGTGTTGGCCCTTCGGCTTTTGTGTCGGTTGACGACCGGTTGAGCTCAGATGTTATTGCACAGCGCCGTGCGGCGCAGCGTTTCGATCAGGCTGTTGTGCTCGGCCTTGTGGATCACCCGACGCTCCCTGTCCCAGCTTCCTGCGGCGTAGTTGAACTCAGTAAAGATCCGCTGATTTTCCCGGGTCTGTTCGTATTGTTGCCATGCCGTCCGCATGAACGGCTCGGCCATCGTCTCCAGCCGCTTGTTCCGCGCCAGCCCGACACAATAGACCACTCCATGGCGATCGCACCAACGCATCAGCTTCCATCCGCTGAAACAACTTTGACTTGCCGGCCACCTCACGGAGCAACAACGCACCGGCGTCGGAAGTGATCTTCCCGCCATCGAACTTCGCTTGCAGTTGTCGTCGTCCAAGGGGTGTAAAAACGATCGGCGGTGATTTACAGTCTGTTCGCACGGCCCGGCCTCCTTGTTTGATCTGGAACTGTGATAAGTCCCGAATCTACAAGAGGCAGGGCCGTCGCGCCATAGCCCCAAGTGTAAATATCAATGCAATATGCGGGTTAGGGGGCGGCATTGGTTGGGCCCATTTCGGTCAGGTGAGCCTCGACTTAATCGCGCTCTTCCATTCGCCATGCGGCATAAGCCAAAACAGCATCGATATCAGGAGATTCCAGATACGGATAGGCCTGGAGAATCTTCTCGCGCGAGTGGCCGGAAAGCAAGCAAGCCAAGAATCGTTCCCACGGTAACGCGCAGCCCGCGAATGCAGGGCTTACCGCCCATGACGGCCGGATCGTGGGTGATTCGGGAAATGTCCATGTGAGCATTATATCACGGGAACGCGAGTCCGAAATGGATTCTTGCGGTTGGGCATTACCTCACTTTTTCACCACCACAAACGGGATCGAATACTGTGTTTTCTCCCACGCGATCTTCAGCGTTCCACCGTCGCCGTTGGGGTTCATTTGCATCGCGAGGATCAGGCGGTCCACCGTTTGGGTCAGGTCGTCCTTTTTCAAATCGACACGGCCCAGGTCCTGCTTTTCGTCGTAGTCCACGCCCGACTGGCCGATCTGTTTGTTGATAATCAGCTTGGACGGGCCGTTCTCGACGGGCAGCATGTAAAGCGTGACCGGCATGTTGGCGGGGATGATGATGTCGCCAAACTGAAGGGTTGATTGCGAGATCAGGAGCGTCGCCTGGTTGGCGCCGAGCCGCCAGGGTTTGTCCCACGGAACCAGATCGCCCCAGATCTTACGAACTTCGCCGCTGGTCGGATTTTTAACGCTGGGGCGGCTGTAATAGATCGTCGTGCGCTTCACATCTGGCTGGGGATAGGTTCCTTCGGAAAAGATCGTGAGTTCTTCCGGCGGACTAGCTGCGGTGGCAGGTGCGCGCGGCGGTGCGACCTGTGCCAACAAAACAGGCGCCGTAAATGTCCAACAAAATAAAGTAACAAACATCGCCGAGATCAAAAACCGTTGCGGCTTTATGCTGACCATGTTGTCCTCCGCGCCCCGCGTAGCCTCGCGATTGGGGCTTTTCGCCGATTTAGTTTCCTTCGCTCCAGCCATGCTGATCACGAACTGCGATCATTGCGGCAAGGATATCGTTCCACGTTTTGGGTTTCATCATGACATCGTTCGGGAACATGCAGCCGTCCCAGCAGATGTGGCGGAACTTCTTGGTCAGTTGTCCTTTTTCATCGCGCAGCCAATAGCCGGCGTGTTTGGGGATGTTGAGCTTGCCATTGGGATCGGTCGCCAGGCAATGCCGGCCGGTCTTGTCGTGCGATCCGGAGCCTTTCACGGTCGCATCATTCTGGGCGACGTGGAAGTCGATTGTCCAGGGTCGCAAGGCGGCGGTGAGTTTCTTGAGCGAGTCGTCCAGCTTTGATTGGTCTTTCCAATCATAGTTGGCGGGGAGAATGGCATCTTCCGGCGCGTTGTAGCCCATGGTGTAGAGCAAGGTGTGCGCCATGTCGGCCTGGAAGCCGATGACGCTGGGGCGGTCGGTCATTTCGAGGAGTTGAACCATCCGTCGCCAGGAATGCATGCCGCCCCAGCAGATCTCGCCTTCGGCTGCGAGCTTTTCGCCGTACCCGGCTGCGACGTCACACGCCTGCCGGAAAGTCTCGGCGATCTTCTTTTGATTCCCCTCGGGGTCTTTGGACCAGTCAGCCGGGCTGGATGCCGAGTCGATGCGCACAACGCCATATTGGCGCACGCCAAGTTTGCGAAGTTTTTGTCCGATCTCACAGGACTTGCGGACTTGTGTGACAAACTGTTTGCGGTCGGCTTCTGAACCCATCGCCGATCCTCCGCCCGTGGGTGGCCAAACTGGCGCGACCAGCGAGCCGATGGCGAGGTGCCGCTGACGAACCTTGTCGGCAAGCTTCTTCAAATCATCATCAGACGAATCGATGCTTACGTGCGGATCGAACAGAAACAGGTCGATGCCGTCAAACTTCACGCCATTGACGCTGGCAGCAGCGGTGAGATCGAGCATCGTATCCAGACCAATCGGCGGCTCGGAATTAGGTCCCTTGCCCACCAGACCGGGCCACGCGGCGTTGTGAAGTTTCGGAAAATTGTTTGCCATGAAAGCTCCTTCGTTTACTCGGATTATTCACCGCGGCGACGCAAAGTTGGCAGAGATTGGAACCACAGATGAACGCCGATAAACACGGATAAATTGAAATTGAGTTAAGCAAATCTGTGTCTATCTGTGGCTCACTATTCTTTCTTCTCTGCGATCTCCGCGCCTCTGCGGTGAGTCATAATTTCACATTTCCAACATATTTAAGATCCGGCGCATCGGGGTTCACTTCCGGCCCAAAGTACCGAAGCACGACCAGCGGCTCGGTGGACGATGTATTTTCAAACGTCAAACCCGCTTTGGCGGCGGGTTCGGTGATGAATACTTCATCCTCAGTCAGTTCGTAAAACCCGATCATCTTCGGGCTGCTGAGTCGCAGCTTGTTCAGTCGGCCTTCCCCCTGCACGACGATGATGCCGCTGGCGCCTTTGTCCTTGATCGTGCACTTGGCTCCGGGTTTAACCGTCAGCTCTTTGGCGCTGAACGCCTGCTCTCCGCGCACCTTGCCGTAGACGATCCATTTATCGATCCAGCCGTCTTTGCTTGTATCTTCAGTCGCGATGGGTTCAAGATAATGGTTGGCCTTGAAGTTGGGATCGACGTTGGCTTCCCAATCAAGCTGATCGACGATCCAGTCCAGGTCGCGATGCTTCTCCTTGGGCATATCCTTGACCAGCAGCGACCATGGAACTTCGCGACCCTCGACCAGCGACTGATACATGCCGAATACATCGCTTCCCCATTGCGGCTCATAGGTGCACAATGAGCCTGGCGCGTGAAGGATGCTCGGACCGATCAACCAGCCGCTGCCCGGTTTCAGGCGATAGGCCTGCGACAAATCCAGGATGCCGTTGTCTCCCTTGTTCCAATCTTCAAGACATTTCTTGACCTGCGACTTGGTCACGCCGGGATTCAGCCCCATGAACGTATACGGGAAGTTGTTTCCGACATTATTGTGCTGCGGCGGAAAATAGTAACTTTCGGGCTTGCCTTCCTGTTTGACCAGTGCTGCCTGCTCGCGCGATTGGTGCATGTGATGGGGGATCGGGCCCATGTTGTCGAAGAACTTGGAATAGACCGGCCACCTGCGGTACTTGTCCCAGATGGCGCTGCCAATCAATGTTGCACCCAGTTCGGCAACGGCATCTTTCAATTGCGCCCGCTGGTTGCCGGATACGACGTAACTCAATCCCTCGTCTTGTGTCCGATTGTCGTTGGCGGCGGGTGTGGTCGAGCTGAACCAGCGCTCATCAATGCCTCCACGATTCAGGCCAAATGCGTAAAGGTCTTTTGGATCGAGCTTGAGGCGTCTGCCTGGCTGAAGAAACGATCGCGGCACCCAGCAGGGGGCCAGGCGCAGCAAGCCGCCGTTTTGCTCGAGCACGCTTTCGATAAACGGGCGAACATTGCTTGAGATGGTTTTCAGATCGTTCACCGATAAGGACATGATTCAAATCCCTGATTGATGAGTTTCTTTCGAAAACTCCAATTTCCTCGAACTTCGCGAAGGCGATTTTAATTAAACGTCGATGTCTTGAGGACAAGTTATAAGGCGATTCGTTGCCGAGGAGCAGGCGAATTGGCAAAAGATGATTTAGTCCTCTGAAATTATACATAGCAAAGACGAACGGTTATGATGAATCGGCTTGACAGTGGTCATCCAATTGGCCGGATCCCAGAGGTCGTTCGTCCATCGGGCAGAGAGTGATGCGGTAAATGTCGCAAATCAGGATTATTCAAGGGGGAATGGGTGTCGGCGTTTCAGGTTGGCCGCTGGCCAATGCGGTCGCTCGGCTTGGACAGCTTGGCGTGGTTTCCGGAACCGGACTTGGGCCGCTGATCACGCGAAGATTGCAATTGGGCGACCCCGGCGGGCATGTCCGGCGGGCGGCATCGAATTTTCCGTTTGCTGACATGGCGTCGCGGGTCGTCAATCGCTATTTCATCGAAGGCGGCAAACAAGAAGCCGCACGCTACGCCCTGACACCCTTGCCCCAGGTCGAACTCGGCGCATCTTTGACCGAATTGACCGTGCTCGCCAATTTTGTCGAAATATTTCTTGCCAGGGAAGGGCATGCCGGCGTCGTCGGAATCAACTATCTTGAGAAAGTGCAAATCCCGACGCTTGCGTCGATTTTTGGCGCGATGCTGGCAGGGGTTGATTACATCTTGATGGGCGCCGGTATCCCCCGGTTCATCCCTGGAGTGCTTGACGCGTTTGCCGCCGGCAAGGCCGCTGAGCTTCGAATCGATCTTGAAGGATCAACCAGCAGCGAACCGTTGCTCAGCCAATTTGATCCTGTTGCATTTTGCCGTGGAAATGTCCCTTCATTAAAACGTCCTCAATTTCTGGCGATCGTTTCGTCGGCGACGCTGGCGATGACATTGGCTCGCAAATCCAACGGCAGGGTCGATGGCTTTATTATTGAAGGGGCAACGGCGGGCGGTCACAACGCGCCGCCTCGAGGTCCTTTGCAATTGAACGAACGAGGCGAACCGATCTATGGCCCGCGCGACCTGCCCGACATGGACAAGTTCCGCGAGCTTCGTCTCCCTTTTTACATGGCAGGGGGATACGCCGAGCCACAAAAGCTGGCCGAAGCGTTGGCCGCGGGAGCGTCCGGCATTCAGGTTGGAACCGCATTTGCCTTCTGCGATGAATCGTCCATCGCGCCCGACATCAAGCGGCAGGCGATCGAACTGAGCCTTGCCCACCAGGCGGACGTCTTCACGGACCCGGCAGCCTCGCCCACCGGCTTTCCTTTTAAGGTTTTGAAAATCCACGGAACACTGTCGGATCAAATCGTTTACGAAGATCGAACCCGGGTGTGCGATCTGGGATATCTGCGGCGTGCCTATCAGCGGCCCGACGGGACGATCGGCTATCGTTGTCCGGCAGAGCCGGTCGATCAATATGTTGCAAAGGGAGGCAACCCCGCCGATACCGACGGTCGCAAATGCATCTGCAACGCGCTGTTCGGCACATTGGGAATGGGGCAGGCACTCGCGTCGGGCGGCCATGAATTGGCGCTGGTCACCGCCGGCGACGATGTCGCCAATGTCAGCCGTTTTATTCCCGCCGGCCGGAAATCCTATTCCGCAGCCGACGTCGTGCGTTACCTCGTCCAGTAAAGAACGAGCAGGCTGGACAATTCAGCAACAAATTTTATGCGTATCGGTAAAATCAAAATATGAACCACCCATCGAAGGCGCTCATGGCGTCGGCAGCGGCGGTATTTTGTTTCTTGAATTTGAACATTTCCGCAAATGCCCAGCAACCGACCGATTCGCTGACCCGGGAATTTGTAAATCCGCCCGATTCCGCCAGGCCGCGCGTCTGGTGGCATTGGACGGGCGGCAACGTCACCCTCGAGGGGATCACCAAAGACCTGGAATGGATGAAGCGCGTGGGCATTGGCGGGGCACAGGCCGCCGACATCGGCCAGGGCGGCGGGCAGGTCATCGATAACCCGATCACATTCTTCTCGCCGGCATGGTTTGAAGCGATCAAGCACGCGGCTTCCGAATCGGACCGGCTCGGACTGGAGATGACCATTTTCAGTTCCTCCGGCTGGAGCCTGACCGGTGGCCCCTGGGTCAAGCCCGAACAGGCGATGAAAAAACTCGTCTGGAGCCAAACCGATGTACAAGGCCCGATGAAGTTCAGCGGCAAGCTGCCGCAGCCTCCTTCAAACAACGGTAACTTTGGAGGGCTCCGTGGATTGAACAGCCGCGGAGGAGCCGTTTCTCCAGCGCCGGCCCTTGGTGCTCGCGGTGAAGCAGCGCCCTCGACACAACCCGATGGCGCTGGACGTCGCGGCCGGGGCGCGGGACCGGGACGCGGCGGGGCAGCGCCCGCGCGAAGCTACTATGGCGACAGTGCCGTTGTCGCCTTCCGCACGCCCAGCGATGAAACACTGATGGAGGACCTCCGGCCCACCGCCTCCAGCAGCAGCGATGCGGTAGTCGATCCGGCCCCCATGATGGACGACAACCTGGCCACGTCTGTCGTTGTCCCCGCCGGACAGGATGGAACCGCCTGGTTGCAGTATCAATTCGCTCAGCCGGTCAATGTCCGCGCCGTCACGCTCATCGCCGCATCAGGCGGCGCATCACGCGGGATTCCGTACGGTCAGATTCAGGTAAGCGATGACGGTCAGAACTTCCGCACCATCGTGGAACTCCCCGGCGCAATCCAATATCGCTCCGGCTCGCTCAAGACCTATGCGTTTCCCGAAACCACGGCGAAGTTTGTGCGCGTACGCATGACCGGCGGCGGGCCCGGACCTGACCCGGTGATTTACCAGACCGCTCCGCAACCCGCCAACAGCTATGGCTTCAGCGAATTCATCGTTCACACCGGCGCACGCGTCGATCGCTGGGAGGAAAAAGCCGGCTTTAATTTCTTCTATCAATATGAAGTTGCCCCAACCCCAGCCGTGCCGAATTCATCGTTGATTCAGCCCGCGGAAGTCGTCGATTTGACTTCGAAGATGGATCGCGACGGCAACCTGAATTGGGATGTGCCCCAAGGCAAGTGGACGATTCTTCGCATGGGTTATTCGCTGGTCGGCTCGATGGTTCGCGCCGGCACGGCCGGAGGAGCGGGACTGGAAGTCGATAAGCTCAACGCAAAACACGTCACAGACTATTTTCACGGCTACATGGACCCCATCAAAGCCGACGTCGGCGATCTGATGGGCAAGAGCCTGAAGTACATGGTCATGGACAGTTGGGAAGCGGGCATGCAGAACTGGACGGATGACATGATCCAGCAGTTCAAGACCCGCCGGGGATACGATCCAACACCCTATCTGCCGGTGCTTTCCGGCCGCGTGGTGGGCAGCGCCGATCTGAGCGACCGTTTCCTCTGGGATTTCCGCCGCACGATTGCCGACCTTATCGCCGACGCGCATTACGGCACGATGGCCGATGAACTGCACAAATACGGCATGGGCCTGTACAGCGAAGCGCCGGGCGTCTCGATGGAAATCATCGAAGACACGCTGCTGACCAAGAGCAAAGTTGATATTCCCATGGGCGAATTCTGGCTGGGCAGAATGCACCCGCCGCCCGAGTATTACGTTGACGTCCGCATGGCCGCCGCTTCGGCGCATGTATACGGCAAGAAGATCGTCGCGACCGAGTCGTTTACCGGCGGCGGATACGACTCGCCCGCCACCTACAAAAATCTTGCCGACTATTGGTATGCACAGGGTGTAAATCGAATCATTTTCCACTCGTCCGCGCAGCAGCCGCTGGACACCAAGCCCGGCAATACAATGGTGGGGACGCATTTCAACCGCAACATCACCTGGGCCGAGCAGGCCAAGCCGCTGCTGGATTACATGTCGCGCACGCAGTACATGCTCCAGCAGGGCCTGTTCGTTGCCGACTTCTCATATTTATTGAACGAAAGCCCACCGTCGAGCCAGCCATTCTGGGGCGCGGGTATTCAGCCCACTCCGTTGGAAGGTTATGACTATGACACGCTCAATGCCGATGCGCTGCTGAATCGCGTGAAGGTGAGTGACGACGGCCGAATGGTTCTGCCCGATGGGATGAGCTATCGGATTTTGGTCCTCCCGCAGATCGACCGCATGCGGCCCGAACTGCTCGCGAAGATCAGGGAACTGGTCATGGGCGGCGTGACGCTGGTCGGTCCCAAGCCGACGTTGTCGCCCAGCCTGCAGGGCGGCTTCCCCGCTGCCGACCTGGCGGTGCAGAAACTGGCCAACGAAATCTGGGGTGACCTCGACGGCATCCAGCGCAACAAGCACTTCCTGGGCAAGGGTTTGGTCACCTGGGGCTTGCCGCTCGATCAGGTGGTATCGCTGGTCAACTTGCCGAAGGACGCTGAGTTTGCCGGCCCGTTGGATGCGAACGTCGTATGGATTCACCGTCGAACGCCCGAAGCCGACCTCTATTTCGTCGCCAATCGACGCGATAAAACTCAGGACATCCAGGCCCGATTCCGCGTGGACGGCAAGGAAGCGGAAATTTTCCATCCCGACACCGGAATCATCGAGCCGGCCGGGTATTCCATCGAAAATGGACGGACTACCGTGCCGCTTCACCTGGACGAACGAGAATCGGTGTTCGTCGTCTTCCGTCATCCGACGACGACGCTGGTTCGAAATCTACCTATTCCGGCGGAGAACACTGTGGCCACGTTGGTGGGACCCTGGGCTGTCACCTTCCCACCCAATTGGGGAGCGCCGCCGTCGGTTCAACTCGACAAGCTGGCGTCATGGAATTCCAATTCGGATGAAGGAGTGAAGTATTTCTCGGGTACTGCCACTTACACCCAACATCTTCCATCCCAGCCAAACTGGTTTGGTCAGGGCAATAAGCTCTGGCTGGACCTGGGCAAGGTGGGAGACATCGCGGAAGTCAGCATCAATGGGAAAATGGTCGGCACGCTCTGGAAGCCGCCGTATCGGATCGATGTGACCGATTCGCTCAAGCCGGGTGATAATCAGCTTCAGATCAAGATCACCAACGAATGGAGCAACCGTATCGCGGGTGATCGCGGGGCACCTCCGGAGAAGCGGATTCTGGCCCAGGCGCGTGGCCGAGCGGGCGGTGGCGGTGGATTTGGGCGAGGCTTTGGCGCAACACCGCCGGAGTCCGGTCTCATCGGACCGGTCACCCTCGTATCGGTTGGCTCGAAATAATAATGGAGACAGCGTCTTCCCTCCGATCAGCCGCGACGCGAAGCGGAGCGCTTTGGGTTGTTTGAGGAAAATCCTTCCGCCGACACCGTCGGCGGCTTTACACGGTGGATTGTCACTGCGGAAACGCGCAGATGCGCGAAGATTTAGCGAATTTCATCGACAAATTAGCTTGTCCGACTTGTCACATGGCGCGCAATTCTTTGCAGGTTTTGAGAGCCAGATGACACATGGGGATTTCGGATTGCGGATTGTGGATTTGGAGTTGCGCGACATGAGTCCGCATGGCGCAACAAAGGAGCTGCGGGTCACTGGATTTTCGTCATTGATTCGTCATTCTGATTTGGTCATTCGTCATTCAGGTTATGGTCATTTGTCATTGGGATTTTGTTGGTCATTGGGACTTGGCCATTGGTCGTTTAATCCCAGTTTCAATGCCACCCCCCGCCCGCCTTCGCTGGGCGAATGGGGCGGGGTTCCACCGTACCCTCCTACGTGGAAGATCGCTGCATTCGCCTGCATTGCGGCTGGCAGCGCAGCCGCGGGTTTGGGTTTTTCGATTGAATTGCAGCCGGGAGGATTCGAACCTCCGACCGTCGGATTAGAAATCCGATGCTCTATCCAGCTGAGCTACGGCTGCGCCGAACTAACACTGTAAGAACCTTGCGGGCAAGAATCCAGAACATCCGCTGGGATGACGCAAAGGCGTAATTCCTGTAGGCTCATGGACATGCGAATCCATTTCTGCGGAGCCGACCGGACCGTCACGGGCACGTGTCACATGATCGAGGTCAACGGCGTAAGGGTGCTGTTGGATTTTGGGATGTTTCAGGGTCCTCGTGAGCAGGCCAATCAATTTAATCATTGGCTGCCTGATGGCGCGACGACCGCGGATGCGGTGATCCTATCTCATGGCCATCTCGATCATTGCGGCAAGCTGCCGCTGCTGGTGGGGGCGGGATACAAGGGTCCGATCTACTGTACGCCTGCGACTGCGGACGTGACGCGGGTGATTCTGGAGGATTCCGCGAAGATTCAAGCGGAAGACGCGGCGTTCCTGAACCACCGCGCTCGCAAGCCGGGCGATCCGCCAGTCCAGCCGACGATTCCGCAAGCCAACGTCGGCGCGGTGGGTCGGCTGTTTCGACTCACGCCTTATGGTCAAAGAACTGAAATCAAATCGCCCAGGGGCGCGGGACTGTCATTCACCTTTTTCGACGCGGGACACATTCTCGGATCGGCATATGTGCTGATCGAATACACGGAAAATAATCAATCTCGCAAACTGCTATTCACTGCCGACGTCGGGCGATATGACACGCCGATCATTCGCGATCCGCATGCCCTGCCGGACGAAGTCGATTGCGTCATCACGGAAAGCACGTACGGCATGGTGAAGCATGGCCCGATGAGCATGGTCGAGCCGCAGTTTCTGGAAGCGGTGAAATCGTGCATCGCCCGCAAGAGCCGCCTGATCGTGCCGTCGTTTGCTGTGGGGCGGACGCAAACGGTTTTGTATTACATGCAGCAGTTCATTCACTCCGGTCAAATTCCGTCGATCCCGATTTACGTCGATAGCCCGATGGGCGTGGAAATCACTCGGCTATATCGAAAGTTCGACGAAAATTACGACGAGCAG
>DASZXJ010000076.1:0-7232 GCA_035545895.1 Tepidisphaeraceae bacterium
CAAACCCGCCGCAAGCGGCGGGGCTAAAATGAACCCATCTCAAACTGACCCATTGCCCAAAATCCTTGCCGCTTGTCTGAACGCCTAAGATCGGTATTCTTTGCTCCTCACGGCAGCGTAGCTCAGTTGGTAGAGCAGGGGATTCATAAGCCCCGGGTCACAGGTTCGAGTCCTGTCGCTGCTAGTACGAGCGTAAGTGCCCGCCGTTGGAAGAAATTGCGCGTGTTTTATGGCGTCAAAACATGCTGGTTTTGGAAGGTGCCCGTCACGCACGGGTCACGCAAGCTCTTCTGGGCCAAAACTTCACTCTCATTCGGGCCGGGGGAATCCGGCGGCGCCTGCTCGTTGACCGCTGGCCGATGGCCATCCCCACCGTTCATGAGCGATGTAGCGATGCCCGCTGCGATCGTCTTCATTCGATCGCGCCCCTGCTTCAAAATCCTCGCGTAGGCGTGCATCGTCAGCTTGATGTCGCTGTGACGCATGTGCTCCTGGACCTCTTTGACATTAGCGCCATTGGCCAGCAGCAAACTACCCGATTCACCCCTGAGCGCGTGAAAGTCAAAGACCTTGCCCCGCGCATCGAGATAGGGTATGCCCGCTTTGGCCAAGTCAAACCGAAGCATTTCCGCCGTACGCGGTGGGATTCGAAACAGCAAATCATCTGGCGATTTGCCATGCGCATATCTGAGAAGCCGGCTGGCAAGTTCAGGAGGAATCGATTGAAACGCCTCTGTCCTGTTTTTGGCATAGCGGGCCTCGATCTTTATACCAGTCTGCATTCCCACCAGTTCAGCACGCCGGACGGTCAAGGTCCGGAGATCGTTGGCACGCGCACCTGTGGCGATGCACAGCCGGTAGACATCCGCCCGAGTTGCGCCATCGATCGCCCAGGGCTTGTTGCGCGGGGGAACGAAGATCGGGCCGGGAGCATCGCTAGTGCGCAACTGATTGAAAAGACTTCCAAGATCTTCAAAATCCAGCAGCTGCTGGCTGCGCTAATGGCTATAGCTGGCGTGATGATGTGCGTGGCCGGCGCGAACATGGACGTGAAACCACTGGCCGCTCTGGGGGCGCTTGCACTTTTCGGCGGACTGGCATGGTTCACCATCGCGCGAATATTGGCATGGTGGTTTCACGGCTGATGACCTTGCAGCGGAAATAATGCTTTCACCCGAGCCGGCAATATGATCATGGCAGTTTTCTTTTGCGCATTACGGCTTTTAGCCCGCCAAAAAATCTTCTCAAAATGCGAAGAATTTTACTTGACTTTTCGCCCATGACTTCGCATAATGTGAAGCCATGAATGTGATTAGCCGACGATTGATCCGCGACTTTTACCTGGCCCGGCCCGAGCGCAAGCGGCATGCGGCAATCTTCGATTCATGGTTCCGGGTGGCGCGAAAGGCCTACTGGCGCAATTACGAGGACGTCAAAGCGACGTTCGGGCAAACGGACGTGGCCACGGGCATCCAAGGCAGGACTGCCACCATATTCGACATCGGCGGCAACAAATACCGCATCGTGGCGCACGTCGATTATCTGAGGCAGACCGTCAAAATCGAGGCCGTCATGGACCACCGTGAATACGACCGCAAGTTATGGCTGAAACTTTTTTGAGATTGGAGCTCATCATGAAAACCAAACAAAAAGATTCGCGAAATAGTGTGGATTCGTACATGGATCTCATCCGGCGGTTCCCGCTCAAACCCATTCGATCCGACGACGAGCACGCGCGGGCGAGCCAGATCGTTTCGGAGTTGATCGGGCGCGACCTGGATACAGGCGCGGGCGACTATCTGGACACGCTCATCGTCCTGGTGAATCAGTACGAAGATGCGCACCACGCGATCAGCGAAGCGATGACTCCACAGCAGGCGCTGCGGGCGATCATGGAGTTCAACGGGCTCAGTCAGGCGGACATTGGTCGCCTGGTCGGCAGTGAATCCGCCATATCGATGTTTTTGGCGGGAGATCGCGGTCTGTCGAAAGCGCAGATCAAAAAATTGAGCGAGCGATTCCGCGTCGATGCAGCCATTTTCATCGATTGATTTTTCGCAAATCAACTCCGCAAATCAACCCAGTTGCTCGGATCGCCTCCAGCAGAGTCGCGGGCGTGCGATCGCCGCTGCGCAGCATCGGCATCAGCCACGGCTTGTGGATCGAACCGAATCACTTTCCCCGATAGTCGGACGCATGGTATTCGTCCGCGCTTGGTCAGTGTTCGCACGGTCGCCGCCGATAGCTTGAGTCGTTCGCCAAGCTCGGTTGCAGTGAGGTAGTCAGTCGCCATATGCTCTCCGGGTCAAATGGGGGGCGTTGCCCAGTCAAGCGAATCGCGCCCCCTTTCGTCCTGGCGCATATGCGCGCATACCCCACCATTTGTGAAAAATCCAGCGCATATGATTAAACTTTGTGTGGCATTTTGCCGTACAATTAGGTAGGATGCACGACGAGGAGTGAATATGGCCTCAATCCCTCATGGCAATGCCCGGATCGAGTTTCGGTTGCCCACCAAGCTCAAGCAGGAAATCGAGCGCGCTGCGACGGTTCAAAACCGCTCCCTGACCGAGTTCGCCACGTCCGTCCTGGCGGAGACGGCGCGCAAGGTGCTGGCCGAACAGGAACGCCACGAGCACGTCCAGCTCTCCAATCGGGATCGGGATAGATTCCTCGCCATGCTCGATGCCGATCATGCGCCCAACGCGGCTTTGCGTGCAGCCGCCAAGCGTCACGGTAGGCGCGTCGCTTGATTTGGGAGCATCCGCGTGCCCTGGGAAATCGAACGCCTTGATTCATCGCATGACATTGACGCATTCGATTGCGGCGAACCAAGCCTCAATTCCTTCCTCCAGCGCCATGCCCTGAACAATGACAAGGCGGGCTTGGGCCGAACATTCGTTGCCGTCGAACCAGGTCAGAAACTTGTGGCCGGATATTTCACCGTCTCAACCGGATCGGTCACTTTCAGCAACGTCCCAGACCATGCCAAAAAGCGACTGCCGAAATATCCGATTCCCACCGTACACATAGGCCGACTGGCGGTTGCCGTGCGATATCAGGGCAAGGGTCTTGGCGAAGCGCTCCTGGTCGAATCACTCCGCAAGGCAGCCAAGGCTTCCAAGAGCGTTGGGATTTATGCGGTCGATCTCATTGCTCTCACGGAGCGGGCCAAACAGTTCTATTTGAAATACGGCTTCGTTGAGATGCTCGATTCGCCGATGCACTTGTTCCTGCCGATTCAGGCCGCACGCGCCGTGGCGAAGATGATCGACGACTAAATGCTTACGTTTGCTCATCATCGTCCGACTTACCCCGTTGTCGCCCAGTGCGGCGGTCTTGACGCTGGCCCATCTCGATAACATCAGGGTCGATGCTTACTGGCTTGGACGCCAATCCATCAAGACCAGGAAGAACATTACCCGCTTCGATCCATGCCGCCACTTCGTTGACCCACCGCGATATCTGTCCCTGATTCGTGTATAGTTCGACAGCCACTTCCGTTTGCCCCGCCCGTATTTCACCGACCCGGCTGGCACCCTGGCGCATCCTGGGTGGTTGGGTGATTTCACTCATTCTTCGTCCGAGAAAATCATCCGTGCCTGTCTGAAAATCTCGGTTGCATATTTTTTTGATCCTGAAGCTGAAACTCAGTCGATTACCCTGCCAGCCTGTTCTTAGCCTTCGACGTGCCATGCGCACATGGAGACAAGCGTGCGATTTTTATTCCGCGGAATCGTGAGAGAGACCGGAAAGTCCGTCGAAGGACACGTCGAGGCCCCCCATGCGGAAGAGGCCTACGAAATTCTCGGCGACAACGGCATCGTGACCGAATCGCTGCGCGAAGACCCCAAGCCGCTCAACATGTCCCCCAATCCAATGCCCTTTCCTGAAATTGCTGATGCATTGGAAAGCGCGCTGGATTCCAGCAGTTCACAGGTGGCGTTTGACGATCTGGCCGAGCGCTATCGAGGCAAGAACGTCTGGGTGATCGATCGCAACAAGATTCGCAGCCGGGTGGCGCAGGTCGTCGATCAGGCGCTGGCGACCAGCGAAGCCAATGCGGAAGGAGCCAGCACCGCCCGCCAGCGCGTCGCCACCGCCATCAGCGGGCTGTTTAACGACACACGCAATATCGCCTCACAGCACAGTGAAGCGAGCATCGCGGGAATGCGCGCCATCGGCAACGGACCCGGCAATGCACAGGCAACCATCACCAATGAATCGCTTGAACAGCAGATTGCCCGGCTAACGGGTGTCGTGCGTCAAGCTGAAGGACTGGTCGCGGCGATGGCGACGGCGCTGCGAAACATGGGATCGGGCAGCGAAGCGCGACGCCGCGCGGTCGCCACGCCCGCCAACAACGGCAAACAAAACGAGGTCTTGCTCGAAATCTTCAAGTCAAACCTCGACTTGCGAAATTCAATGGCCAGTGCCGAGTTACAAGCGCCGGTACAGGCTGCTTAACGAAACGGTTTAACCACGGGGAAAGAGGATTTTTTCAGGAGTTTTTCTATGCACGCTACTCTCGATTCTGCCGGTCCGATCAAAGGAAAGTCCATCATTGCCTCCAATCAAGGCGAAGACACGGGGTCCATGGCCAAGGCGCTGCTCATGGGCATCGACCTGGGCACGTCCCGCAGTTCCATCGTCTCCATGCACGGCGCGCGAAAGACGGTCGATAGCTATGTCGGCTGGCCCAAGGACGCCGTCAGCCGCAAGCATCTCAAAACGGACATTATTTACGGTCGCGCGGCCCTGGATAACCGATTGGCGCTCAACCTCTATCGCCCGCTCGAAAAAGGCGTGATCAAAGGCTCCGGCGAAACCAATTGCGATGACGAACAAAAAAACCTCGAAGCCGCCAAACTGCTCCTGAAACACCTGGTCGATAACATCGAGCCCGGTCGTGATGAAGTGCTCTACGGCGTAGTCGGCGTGCCTTCCCGCGCTACAGTCAAGAACAAGCAGGCGATCATCTCCATCGCCCGCGAAGTGCTCGACTCGGTGATGCTTGTCTCCGAACCGTTCTCAGTGGCTTATGGCCTTGAACGCATGAGCGATGTGCTGGTCGTTGACATCGGCGCGGGCACGACCGACCTCTGCCGCATGCACGGCACGGTTCCATCGGATGAAGATGAAATCAGCTACACCATTGCCGGCGACGCGATCGACCAAAAGCTGTTTGAGCTGATCCAAAAGCGATACCCGCAGGCTCAGATCACCGTCAACATGTGCAAGCAGTTGAAGGAAAAATATGGCTTTGTGTCCGAGATCAAGGACAAGATCGAAGCCGTGCTGCCGGTCAACGGCAAGCCGGTTTTGCACGATGTGACCAGCGAAATTCGCGAAGCCTGCATGATTTTGGTCCCGCCGATCCTCGAAGGAATCCACAAGCTGGTTGCCAGCTTTAATCCTGAGTTCCAGGAAAAGCTTCGCCACAATATCGTTCTCTCCGGCGGCGGGGGTCAGATGGACGGCCTGAACAAGGCCATCGAAGACGGCATGGCCAGCATCGGCGGCGGCAAAGTGGTGGTCGTCGAAGAACCGCTCTACGCCGGCGCCATCGGCGCGCTCCAGCTTGCGATGGATATGCCCGCCGAATACTGGCAGCAACTGCGGTAATCACGAATAAAGCAATTGAAAATCCAGACCCGGCGCCGTCATGCGGCGCCGGGTTTTTTATTTTTTTTTGCCAATGATGCGCCATTTGCCAGATATGCGCTGCTCCGCACCCGCCCGGATGCAAGAAACTGACGGATGTTAAGGTATGGAGCACTGGTGCATTTTCAAATGTGACCCGGGCTTTCAGCCCGTGCGCATGGGCTGAAAGCCCATGTCACGTTCAAATTGCACCAGTACCTGGCATGGCGAATTCGGTAGCCTCCTATGCAATCCTGCCTCGCATGTGTATCGTGCCTTAAAAGGACCTATCTATGCGAAACTTCATCGGCGCCTTCGCGTTTGTGATTCTTTGTTCTGCCGTACAGCCAACGCTTCTCGCGCAATCGGCCACATTTGATATCGACCGGCTTGAGCGATTGGCGGGCGTGAAAGCCGTGTTGGACACAAAGGAAAGCGCGATGAACGTAACTCTGCCGCGTAACGATCTGAAAGTGATCGCCAACGGCGTGCGGCTGACCCCGGCCAACGGACTGACCTGCTGGGCGACTTTTAAGGTCCTGTATAAAGACCAGTATGTGGTCATCGGCGATCAGATTCTCACCGAGGACCAGGTCAATCCGGTCATGAGCGTGGCGCTGGATAATGGTTTGGAAGTGACCGCGCTGCATAACGAGTTCGCCGGCGACTCGCCTAGGGTGATGGTGATGCGCATCGGCGGCACGGGGCCTTTGAATCAACTGACACCCGCGGTCGCAAAAGTCTTCACGAAGATCGGAGAAACTTCCGGCGGCAAGGATGAGATGCCGAAAGCCGACATTGACCCGGCCAAGACCACGCTTAATCCAACGATCATCGATTCGATTCTCGATGGCAAAGGCAAACTGGCCCAGGGGGTTTACAAAATCACACTCGGAAATATCCAGTCGAAGATGACCGATGCATCGGGCATGTCGATGCGCAGCAGCACCTGGGCGGAATTTGTGGGCAGCGATGAACAGGCGGCGATCGACGGCGATTTTGCGCTGCATGAAAAGGATGTTCAAAAGATGCTCAAAGCCCTTCTCAACGATGGGTTCCAGATTGTCTCCATCCACAACCAAACGATGGGCGAAGAACCAGGAATCGTTTCCATCCGTTACTGGAAAATTGGTTCGACGGCGAATCTCGCCAAAGAACTAAAGAAAGTGCTGGAAACGCAGAAGACAACAGCGACCGATCGCCCATGAGGTTCTTTGGGAAAAAGGAATTCAAGTTTGCGGGAAACCGCCCCAATCCCCGCCGACACCGTCGGCGGCTTTACACGGTGGATTGTCACTGCGGAAACGCGCGGATGCGCGAAGATTTGGCGCATTTCATCGACCAATCCGCTTGTCCGACTCGTCACATAGCGCGCAATTCCGTGCAGTTTCATGGAGCCTACAGACAAGAATTTGATCCACAGATTTCACAGATGACACAGATTAGGAAAATGAAGGGGGAAAAAGAGGATCGGTTGAAAGATCGTGGGACTTGAATTGTGGAGTGAAATTCATCTCCAGTTGATCCGGTCCCCGGGCAAAGCCCGGGGCTTTAGCCCCGGGGCTGTGGGCATTTCGGATTGCGGATTT
>DASZXJ010000077.1:0-27651 GCA_035545895.1 Tepidisphaeraceae bacterium
ATGAATCGCATGCTCGAACTTTACGAATTTGACGTGCAGAACTGCGCCAAATCACTTTGGATGACACCAGCCATGGTTCGCGAACTGCACGACGCCGGCCACGTCATCGGCCTGCATTCCCACAGCCACCCGACGCGAATCGAGCGCCTTGACTTTGACGATCAGGTGCGCGAATACCGCACCAACTTCGAACATATTCGCGCCATCACTGGTTCCGATCCGCAGGCGATGTCGCACCCGTGCAATTCATACAACGAAGACACGCTGACGATTCTTCGCGAACTGGGAATCACTCTCGGTTTTCGTGCCAACATGGCTCGGCCCGACCTGCGCAATCTGGAATGGCCGCGCGAGGATCATGCCAACTTGGTACAACGGATGGCCGCATGAAAATCGCTGTTTTTACGAGCAATCAACCCCGGCACACCGCCCTGATCGAATCCCTCGCAACCGTCGCCGACGAAGTCTTCGCCATCCGAGAATGCACAACGATTTTGCCCGGGCAGGTGCAGGATTTTTTCAATAAGTCGCCGATCATGCAGGATTATTTCTCGCGCGTGATCGCCGCCGAGCAAAAAGTCTTCGGCCAACCCCGTTTTACGCCCGCCCACGTCCACACGCTGGATATGCGCATGGGCGATCTGAGTCTGCTCGATCCGAAACTCCTCGAATCCGCTCTCGCCTGCGACCTGATCATCGTCTTCGGCGCCAGCTATATTCGAGGCCCGTTGTGCGATCGACTCGTTCATCGCCGGGCGATCAACATTCATATGGGCATCAGTCCGCAATATCGCGGCAGCAGCACCAACTTCTGGGCGATGTATGACAAACGCCCGCACCTGGTCGGCGCGACCATTCACCTGCTGAGCAGCGGCTTGGATAGCGGCCCCATGCTGTTTCATGCTCTGCCCCCGGTGGCCGAATATGAACCGTTTGAACTCGGAATGGTGGCCGTTCAGTCCGCCCATCGCGCACTGATCGAACACATCCGCCAAGGCACGCTGGGCAGGATTTCTCCTACCTCGCAGAATCGTGGCAATGAAATTCGCTACACCCGAAACACCGATTTTACTGATGCCGTTGCCCAGGAATATCTTTCCAGGCTTCCCTCTCCCGCGTCGATCAAAGCTTCGCTGGCCGGTCGCAGAGACAACGCATACCTGCGACCGCTCGCGGCGTAGCGCCATTTAGCGGCGTCGCTTGCGACGCGTTTCTCCACTAAGAAACGCGGTGCAAGCACCGCCGCTAAATAAAAAAACGCGTTCTGGATTCAATTCCCGGACACTTTCGACAATCGCCAAGCGCTTCACCACGATCAATGGATCCCGCCTTCCTTCCAAATTTGGAGCCGCCTGCGACCATTCGGTAATGAAGTCAATTCATCCTGCGTCGTGACGGCTCCCCTATGACGCGAAGAAATCCCGCAACGCGGTAAAGGAAAATGGTCTTGTCGTCAGAATAATTCCGATTGCACCGGTGCTGCCAAAAGTTTAATGCCCGCGATTCCTGCGAATCGACGCAATGTCGCAGGCGAATGGCCTGCATAATCATTGCTCGACATGACCCACACTTCGTCGATTGTTCGAGGCGATTGCCGGACTTCGCGACAGATGGCTGCATGCCATTTCCGCAGATCATCCATGACGTCCACTTGTTCGTGGTTGGTCTCCTTGAATCGCTGGTGTTTACCGACCAGCCGGACATACAAAAAATCTGCCGTTGCGCGAAGCCGCCTCAATTGCGGATGGTCCAGATGATCCAATCCCACCCAGGCCGCATTGTGTTGTCGCAACATGTCCGTCGTGCGGTCCTGCACCCATGATGGATGACGAAACTCAACCGCATATCGCACGTCGATCGGTAAGGAGTCGAGCAACCGATCCAGCACGCCAAATGAATCGATACCCACATGAGGCGGCAACTGAATCAGCACCGGGCCAAGCGTCTGTCCAAAACTTCGAACGATCTCGATGAATTGCAGCATCGGGGCTTGCGCGGCTTCAAGCGGGTGGTCATGCGTAATCGCCCGGCTGGTCTTCACCGCAAATCGAAAATCCGGCCCCACCTTCGATGCCCATTTCCGAACCCGCTCAGGAATCGGCACGGCGTGAAACGTCGTATTGAGTTCGAGGGAATCAAACTGCCCACCATAAAACCCCAGCCACTTTCCCTGCCCCAGTCCTTCAGGATAAAACGGCCCCCGCCAATCAGGATACGCATAGCCAATCGTGCCCAGACGGTAACGGATCATGGAGAAATGATAGGAAGCCTTGATCGGATTTGCACAGAGTGGCTTATCAACGAGACTACGATATAACCCGTATCGCAAGAAACCGAATGACGAATACTCAAGTAAGAAAACTGGGCGACCGGCTTAGGGCTGGAAACGCGACGGATACCGATCTTCGTCTGCTGAACGAATATCGCTCCTCATTTACCGAGGCTTACGAGCAAGTCATTCATGTAATTCGCGATAGACGCGGATTAGCACCAACGGGAAGACAAGCAAAAACGACCGAGTCGATTGTCGCCAAACTGAAACGAGAAAGAACCAATCTTAGCCGAATGCAGGATATTGCAGGCTGTCGAGTCGTTGTTGCAGACATTGCCGCGCAGAACCGAACCATTCTGGAGTTAACACGAACGTTCGCCGAAGGAAAGGTGGAGGATCGTCGGTTGCGACCAAGCCATGGGTATCGCGCCGTCCACGTCATCCTAAGACTGAACGGGAAACTGATAGAAGTTCAAATTCGCACAACACTCCAACATTTGTGGGCAGAGTTGTCCGAAAAATTGTCCGATTCCTTTGATCCATCGATAAAATACGGAGCGAGTTCAAGCAACGCTCAGGCACTCCTAATGGAGATTTCCACGATGATCCGCGTTAATGAATCGAATGAACATCAATTGGATGGAGCCGTCAATGATGATACCGAATCACAAAAAATGTTGTATAATCCAGTAGATTTTAGAAAGGAACTGGAGACGGTTCTCAAACATGCTTTAATGGAACTGGGAAAGGTGACCTGACGTGCTCTTCCTCATTGATTATGATCGTGGTGCTGGAAAGATTGTCGCCCTGCGCACGTTCGATGAATCCCAGCGGCGAACGGCGATGGATGCGCGATTGGAACTCGAGCTTGATCTACGCCGACAGGGAATTGAGCGCGAAGTCGTTTTGTTGGAAGCAGCAGATGAAAAAGCCATCCGTAAGACCCATCGCCGTTATTTCGCCGATCTTGCGGAACTCGCAAAAATACCCGAAATGGAAAAACCGGCTAACTAGCTTCCGCCAACCCGTTGATGGCTTGCGGAGAAAAGAACAACTCGGGGGAAACATCGCAAAAGCGCGCGTTGTGGTAAAGGTCGGAACCAGATAGAAGAGCGCCATTCCATCTGTTTTCGGCTCACAGGCATTCCCTTCTAAAACGGAAACACGTGCGGAAAACATTTCGACCATCCACTGCGCCATAGACGAGCGCGAGCGATTTCGAGTTAAGAATGGCGTACAAAAACAATATGATTTTGAAAGAGGAGAACTTGCGAGATCACTTCGCATGGCCTCTTCTCATTTCAGCGATCATTTTAGCGATTCTCGCGTATAAGCTCGTATTTCAGCGCTTGACGGCTCCGTTTCCGTTGTCCCCCTGGGAATCGACGATCGTCCGGGATGGCTGGCGTGTTTCAAACGGGGAATCGATCTACGTTTTGCCGGATCGCGGCCCTGCAACACATATGTATGGGCCTCTCATTACCTACGTCAGTGGAGCAGTTTTTCGATTGACCGGGCCGTCCATCTATGTGCCTCGAGCCGTTGCTTTCACATTTGCATCGCTAACCGTTATTGCATTTCCACTGGTTCTTCTCCGTGGTGTTAATTGGCCATTCGGCAATTCCTGCTTGAGGATATTTATCGCAGCGATGGCTTTTGCGCAGTTCTTCCGCTGCCGTGCTCTTTATGCGGAAGCTCGGCCGGACGCGGCGGCGGCTTTCTTTGCGCTTGCCGCAATTGCAATGTTATTCCTGGCGCAGAAACAGCGAAGCATTCTTTGGTTGTCGATGGGAACAGTTGCAGTGTTAATTGGGTTTTTCTTCAAACAGACGTCGGCGGCAGCCGCACTGGTTCCGCTCGTCGCCGCCATCTCTTTGCGTCCAACGCCGTTTAGAACCCAATTGCTCTTGTCCCTGGTTCCGGGAGCAACGCTTGCCCTTGCGATTTTTTTGATGCGCTTCTTGTGGTATCCAGGCTATTACTACCTCATCGAAGTGCCACGAAACTTTTCATTGCAACAAGGTCTGTCGATGCAGGTGCTTTTCTATCTCCTGTTGTGCAACAAGCTTTTCATTGCTGCCGCGGCTTTTTAGCTGTTTTACTTTCTTCGCAAAGAGCACAAATCGTTCATCCATGCTCACGACAAACTTGCATGGACGTTCATAGCCGTCATCGTGTTGGGGGCAGCCGCCTGGCTTGGCTTTATTAAACATGGCGGAGCAATCAATTCTTTTCTGCCGGTTTTCCTGGCCATGGCTGCATTTGCGGCGATCGTGCTTTTGCAGGTCAAGAAATGGTTGCACCATACGAATATCTCACCGTGGGTTGGCGCACTGGTCGCATGTGGAATTGGGGCATTATTCCTGACCGATTTGCAAAGTATTCCAAGGGTCTGGGTTCTTGCTTCAACCAAAACGCTTGTACAAGGCGACGTAAGCTACAGACGTGCAATCAAACGCGCATCGGAACTGCCTGGAACGGTGGTTTGCTTTGACGATCCCACGATTCCACTGCTCGCCAGCGGATATATGGGCCGAAACCTTCATGTCGAACTTGATGCAGTGGGCAAAGCCTACGTTCCAAAGGGTTTGGTCGATGAGATACAACGCGCCAACTGGGTCATTCGTGTGCACGGTTCATGGGATGAATTGGATGCGCGACTCAACATGACAGACCAGGGATTTTCAATTACAGAGGATCCAGTGATAAGCGGGCCGATGTATACGCTTTGGAAACACATCCCATAACTGCTCGGCGCAGGAAATTAAACCGTTGACCGCGGGAAACACGCAGATGCGCGAAGATTCAGCGCATTTTGTCGACCAATCTGTTTGTCCGACCCGTCACACAGCGCGCACTTTTGTGCAGGTTTTGAGAGCCAGATGACACATGGGAATTTCGGATTGCGGATTTCGGATTGTGGATTTGGGAATTGGAGTTGCGCGAAATGAGTCCGCATGGCGCAACAAAGGAGCCGCTGGTCACTGGATCTTCGTCATTCTGATTTCGTCATTCGTCATTCAGGTTTTGGTCATTCGTCATTGGGATTTTGTTGGTCATTGAGACTTGGTCATTGACCATTTAATCCCAGTTTCCCCGCCAACCCCCGCCCGCCTTCGCTGGGCGAACGATGCGGAGGTCCAACGACGTAGTCAAGCCGCATTCATAAACCAAGAAGACAAAAGCGTCCTGAGAACATACGGTTCGATACTCCTATTGGAGTTAATGAGTTTGATGCGTCATATGCCGCCCCCTTAAGGGCAAGCCCTTAGGGCATTGCTTCAAATGTATGCAAATGACCAGATCAACCGGGCAAATTGCCGGAAATATATCAGCAATTAAACAAATCTATTCCGATCGATCCTTTGATAGTAAATATGATAAAACATATCGCAAACTGCATATGTGTTCGCCGGCCATTTAACCTAATCCACCGACATGTAGCAACCGATTAAGATTACATCCGCGGACTAAACAAATCAGATCATCGATCGATTCGCGGATTACGACAGCAACCGTTCAACCAAAAGTTTTTGGGAGGACACGATGTGGTCTGCCCTCGTAAGATGGCTTTATCATTTTGGTTCTTCATCACCCGTTCGATTCGTGGCTCGGTTTGGCTGGCAATGTGTCCGAACCATCCGGATGGAACCGGTGGAAGCTCGCGTTTTTTTTAGTCTGTCGGTGGGCACCGAGCAGATTCTTAACACGACAACCACTGGTACACAGTCCACGGCCGCCAGCCGCTCAATCGCGTTCGACGCCGACGGAAACTACGTCGTTGTCTGGGCCGGCAATGGTCCTGGTGATAGCAGCGGCATTTTCGCCCAGCGGTTTGATTCTTCGGGCAATACGATCGGAGGAGAATTTCTTGTTAATCAAACCACTCTCCTAACCCAAAATAGCCCAGCCGTTACGATGAATGCCTCCGGCGCGTTTGTCATCACATGGACCAATGCCAACCCGGCTTTACCGCAAATCATGGCGCGCGTGTTTGATGCAAACGGCACCGCAATCGACAGCGAATTCGCCGTTTCGACTTCTCTGCTATTTACCCTCTCCAATTCGTCAGTCGCAATGAATTCGAGCGGCGACTTCACGGTCGTATGGCAAAGCTCAAGCCAAGATGCCTTGTTGACGGAGGGTATCTTTGCACAGCGATTTGACAACACCGGTGCGACCATCGGATCGTCGTTCCAAGTCAACACAACTACAGCTGGAGATCAGCAAAATCCGGACATCGGCATGGCAGGCGATGGATCGTTCATCATCACCTGGGATGGACAGGGCGCTGGCGATACGACCGGGGTCTTTGGGAAACGATACAATAACTCCGGCGTTGCCATGGGGGGCGAGTTTCGAATCAACTCAACGACGGCGGGTACGCAGACAGACTCTACTGTTGCCGTGCAGAATAATGGCGCATTCGTTGTCGCATGGTCTGGGCAAGGGGCGGCGGATACCACGGGAGTCTACTTCCAGCGATACACATCGGCCGGCGTGGTTCAGGGGGTGGAAACGCTGGTCAACACGACGACGGCGGGCACCCAAGGGTCGCCAACAATCGCGATCGACAATCGCGGTGCCTTCTCTATTGCGTGGTCGGGCCAGGGCACCGGTGATACAGCGGGTATATTTCTAAAGCAATTTGACGCAAATGGAAACACTTGGGTTGGCGAAACGCTGGTGAACACGACAACCGCGGGAACACAATCGTTTCCCTCCATCGCACGCGATCAATCCAATGGCATCACTGTCGTCTGGTCGGGTAACGGCTCGGGTGATGGCGCGGGCGTTTTCGGGCAATTGTTTGCCAACGATCCGCCTCTGCTCGACTTAAACGGCGCTGGTGCGGGCACAGGTTATTCGACGACCTTCAGCGAAGACGGGTCGGCCGTCGCAGCGACCGACGCCACCGCGATTCTGACCGACTCCGATCATTCCACGCTGCAATCGCTCATCGCCACGCTCACCAATCCGATCGATGGCACGAATGAAATCCTATCAGCCGACACCAGCGGCACGCTGATCACCGGTTCATACAACCCAGCCACCGGAATTCTCACCCTCAGCGGCGATGATACTGTTGCCCATTACCAGCAAGTCCTCCGATCGATCAAATACCAAAACTTCTCTCAGGGACCAACTATCTCAGACCGTGTGATCAATGTAGTCGCAAGCGACGGTGTGGATGACAGCCTCGTGGCCACGACCACGATTAGTTTGACGGGATCCAACGATCCGCCGACCGTAAACAACGATACGTTTTCTCTGCCGGAAAACAGTTCCAATGGCTCGATAGTGGGAACGATCGTTTCGGATGATCCGGATCCCGGCGACACAAGAACGTTCTCGATTGTCGGCGGCAACATCGGCACATCCTTCGAAATCGATGCCAATACCGGGCAGATTCGCGTGGCCAATTCGGCGGGGCTCGATTTTGAAACCAATCCGACCTTTACGCTCACTGTTCGTGCCACGGATGCGGGGGGCTTGTTTGGCGATGCCACGATCACCATCAACCTGACCAATGTCAACGAATCGCCGGCACTGAACCCTGCGACATTCAGCCTGGCCGAAAACAGTGCAAACGGAACAGTCGTTGGAACGATGTCCGCAAGTGATCCAGATACGGGTGATAGTCTAGTTTATAGCATCATCAACGGAAACACCGGCGGCGCTTTTGCCATCAATCCAGCGACGGGCCAGATCACCGTCGCCAATAGCTCGGCCCTGAACTTCGAAATTATTCCCACGTTTACACTCACCGTTCGCATCACTGACGCAGGCGGACTGTTTGGCGATGCAGCGGTCACAGTCAACTTAACCAACGTCAACGAATCGCCATCATTGTCTCCCACAACGTTCACGGCGGCCGAAAATACCTCCAATGGAACAGTGGTGGGAACTGTCTCGGGCAGTGATGTCGATGCCGGAGATTCGCTCGTTTACTCAATCCTGGGCGGAAACGCCAATGGCGCGTTCTCCATCGATTCAGCTACGGGCGCGCTGTCGATCGCCAATTCTTCTGCTTTGAACTTTGAATCGACCCCCAGCTTTGCATTGACCATTCGTGTGGCCGATGCCGGCGGCCTTACGACCAGCGATGTGGTTACCGTCAATCTTACCGATGTCAATGAATCGCCTGCATTGTCACCAGCGACATTTAGCATCGCGGAAAATACGTCCAATGGAACGCTCGTCGGAACAATTACTGCGACAGACCCAGACGCCGGTGATTCAGTAACCTACGCCATACTCGGAGGCAACACCAACGGCGCGTTTGCAATCAATGTCACAACCGGACAAATCACTGTCGCCAATGGTGCGGCTCTGAACTTTGAGACAAACCCAACTTTCACTTTGACCGTACGCGCCACCGATGCCGGCGGACTTGCCGGCAACTCGACAGTCACCATCAATATTTCCGATGTCAACGAACCGCCTGCATTGTCACCAGCGATATTTAGCATCGCGGAAAACACGTCCAATGGAACGCTCGTCGGAACAATTACTGCGACAGACCCAGACGCCGGTGATTCAGTAACCTACGCCATACTCGGTGGCAACACCAACGGCGCGTTTGCAATCAATGTCACAACCGGACAAATCACTGTCGCCAATGGTGCGGCTCTGAACTTTGAGACAAACCCAACTTTCACTTTGACCGTACGCGCCACCGATGCCGGCGGACTTGCGGGCAACTCGACAGTCACCATCAATATTTCCGACGTCAATGAACCGCCGGGAATATCAAACGCTGGTTTTACAATTCCAGAGAACAGCCTCGCGAACACCGTCGTAGGGACGATTTCATCGCTCGACCCCGATCTCGGCGACAGCGGACTTTTTTCAATCATCAACGGCAACGCCGGCGCTCCTTTTAGCATCAACCCCGCCACTGGCCAGATCACGGTTTCCAATCCCGCACTACTCGACTTTGAATCGCACCCGACTTTTACTCTGACTGTTCAGGGAGTTGATTTGGGCGGGCTCATGGGCACTGGTACGATCATTATTGCCCTCACGAACGTTAACGAATCGCCTCAACTAACAAATCAAACAATTTCTATGTCCGAGAACGCGCCATTCGCAACGTTGGTCGCCACCGCCACCGGCACCGATCCCGACGCGGGCGACAGCCTGGCATATAGCATTCTTGGTGGTAACGCCAGCGGGGCGTTTGTCATCGATCCGGCTACAGGCAGGATTACTGTTTCTCAAAGCGCAGCCCTTGATTTTGAATCTTCTCCTCAATTTATGCTCACTGTCCGCGCCATCGACGGCGGAGGACTAATCGCTGATGCAGTCGTCACCATCGATCTCACCGATGTGAACGAAGCTCCTTTTTTAGCCAATTCCAATTTTACCACACCCGAGAATGGTCCAGGCGGAACATTGATTGGAACCGTCACGGCCACGGATCCGGATGCTGCGTCGATACTGGCTTATAGCATCGTACAGGGAAACGCCGGCGGAACATTTACGATCGATCCGGCAACTGGGCAGATCACGGTAAGCAACGGCGCTACACTCGATTTTGAAAGCTTGTCCCAGATGATCTTGACGGTTCGCGCAGTTGATGGCGGCAGTTTGGAGGCGCAGGGGACCATCACCATCAACCTCAGCGACGTGAATGAATCGCCGTTTGTAAACGACGCGGTCTTGATGCTGGAGGAGAATAGCCAAAACGGGACCGTGGCCGGGCTGGTCACCGCGACCGACCCGGACGCGGGCGATCATCTCACTTATAGCCTGGATTCGGGCAATGACGATGGAGCATTCACGATTGATGCGGTGACGGGGCAGATCAGCGTTTCGAATTCGGCATCGCTGGATTACAAGACGCATCCGACCTTTACATTGCGTGTGCGGGCGACAGACATTGGTGGCTTGAGCGCGGCGGGGACGATAACGATCAATCTGATCCAACTGCCTCCGCCGCCTCCGCCGCCTCCACCGCCTCCACCGCCTCCACCACCACCGCCTCCTCCGCCTCCACCGCCTCCACCACCACCGCCTCCTCCGCCTGTGCCGCCGACGCCTCCAGTACCACCTGTACCACCGACTCCACCTGTTCCACCGCTTCCGCCTGTGCCGCCCGCGCCACAGCCTATCCCGGCCCGTGCTATTCCAGCGACGCTCGTGCTGCAGGGACATATTGCGAGCGCCACAGTTCCCCGAATCGATCATACGTTACAACCACGATCGATTCTGTCGCTGTCGGTATCGGTAATGAGATCCACCGTATCGACCGGCGGAATGGCTGTAACTTTTGCCTTGACTGCTGGCCTGGTCTCGCAGTTGCTTGTGCCCGCTTCGCTTCTGGCGGGTCTCTTCGCTTCGTTGCCGATGTGGCGCTGGTTCGACCCGGTTCCGATTCTTGATTCGTGGGAAAAGAAGGGAGTTCGATTCCGTACTCGCCAGATGGATGGGAACGCTTCTGAACCATATTTGGGGAGATTACTCCAATGACGTTGAACATCTTTTACAAGAGATGGCTGTCTCCGCAGCGCTGGCTCGAGCGAATTGGAATTCGTCCGCATGTGCAGATCGTGCTCGGCCTGGTTCTCTTGACGTTCTGCGCCCTTCTCATTGCCGCAGCCTTGGAGATGATGCCCAACGAAGACCACGAAACTCTCCGGCGTCGCGGCTTGGTCGCGCGGTTGGCAGGTTTACAGGCGGCGATTGGCGCATCGCACGAAGATTACGGTGTTGTCCGTGACATGTTCAATTCCATGATTGACGAGGACGACCTGCTGGCGGTCGGCCTGCGTAGCCGCGATGGTCTTGTGGTCATCGAAACACCGCAGTCCAGCCCAGATGATCGGCAGAACGACCCGGCGCACAGCCCCTCCGCCATTCATGTGCCGCTATTTGACCGGCAACGCTACTGGGGCGACGTCGAACTGGATTTCAAACCGCTGCCAGATCGCACGACGTGGGTCGGATATTGGTCGTCGTCTCCAGTGCAACTGATGGTGTTTGTCTCGTGCCTGTCATTTCTTTTGTTCTGGCTATATCTATCAAAGATGCTGCATGCATTGGATCCGTCCGCAGCGGTGCCGCAGCGCATGCAGACCTTGATCGATACGCTCGTCGAAGGAATGGTGATCCTGGATACCCAAGGCCGGATTGTGATGGCCAATGAGTCCTTTGCGAAGATCGCATTTCAATCGGTCGACCAACTGATCGGGCGATCGCTGTCGTCCCTGCCCTGGCTTGAGGCGCAAAGTGAAGAGGCGCCGGAATCCACTCCCTGGGCTGCGGTTTATCAGAGCCAGTTGCCGCAACGGGCTGTACCTCTTCGGCTAAGTATCGCCGCGCGACACAGTCGCTCATTGTATGTCAATGCGTCGCCAATTGTCGGGGAAAATGGATTGCATCACGGCGTGGTGGTTACGCTGAACGATGAAACTGTCGCCAAATCAGAAAATCAAGAGTTGGCGGATTTCATTGCAATTTTCAGCAGGGAGATCCGCGACATCCAGCAGCAGGTGCAATCGCGCCTCAAGGACGATGATCAGACGCGTATCAATGAGTTGGCTCGCCGCGCAGAGCAACTCGCGAGCCTCTGCCACCCCGAGACGACAATGGACCAGCAAATCCTCTGATTTGAAGAATAGTTTTTTAATGAGGCAATTGTGCTGCCCTGTTTAGGTAAGTCGGACTGCAAATGAAGTAAAAAAAATTGTGCAATGTCTAAACTGCTTACCCTCCAGCTTCGATGCTTTAAAGGTATCTTGGTTGTTGGGGGTTCCTGAATGGCGCATTGCCCGACATTGAGGATTCCAAATGAAAAAGATACGAGTGCTTCTCGCGGACGATAGCGACAAGCTGCTAACGGCCCTGCGAATCCAGTTGGAGGCGCGGGGATTCGAGATCGAAACGTGCAGCGATTCATATATGGCGTTGGCGCGTGCCCAGAAATTGCGGCCAGATGTGATGGTCCTGGACATTCGCATGCCGGCCGGGGACGGCTTCAGCGTCTTGGAGCGGATGAAGAACATACCTGAAATCCGCGATATTCCCGTCATCTTCATCACGGGCGACCAATCGTTTCAGTTGGACCTGCGCGCCGAGGAACTGGGCGCTGTCGGCCTGATCCACAAGCCCATCAGCATTTCCGTTTTGTTCAAGATGCTTAACGCGGCGGCATTTCGAAAGCAGGCCCAGATCGCTGGCACAGAAGAAGCGGAAATCCTACGGCTTGGCGAATGAAGGGGGAAAACGTGGAGGTATGTTATGGCCTCAAACGATTCCATCAGCACGATCCGTTCGGTGGTCCTCATCGACGATGACGAGGATTTTCTCCATGTCATGAAGCGGCGGCTGCAAAAGCTCCGCGCAGATTACGCACCCGCCGGGCCGGTCGATATCGCCACCTATACCGACCCGGTGGAAGCGCTGGTCAAGCTTCCGGGCCAAGGAATTTGTGTCATCATCATTGACTTCACCATGCCGGACGGCACGGCACTGGACTGGATTCCCAAGCTGGTGCAAGCGGGCATCGGGCCGGTCCTGGTTGTAACCAACCGCAGCGAGGCAAGCATCGCGGCGGAAGCCTTCCGCGCCGGCGCCAGCGATTACGTGGCCAAATCGGACATCATGGACGATGAAAAGCTTCTGGGGCAGGCCATCCGCGGCGCGGTCCATCGCTTCCGGCTGGAAGCAAGCAACCTGGTCCTGACCCGGCAACTCAAGCTGCTCAACGCCGAACTGGAAATCAAGAACAAGCGACTTAAAGAGTTGACCGATACCGCCCATCAATTCGTGGATGACGTGGCGCATGACCTTCGAACCCCTCTTACCGTCATTCATCAATATGCATCAATCGTGGTTGATGGCATCAGCGGCCCGGTGAACGACGCTCAGCGCGGTCACTTGGAATTAATCACCGACGCCGCCCACGAACTTGCGGAGATGGTCGATGATTTTCTCGACTCAAGCAAACTTCGGGCCGGGGCGCTATTCATGGACCGCAAGAGCCATACCGTGCGGGAACTATTCGAATCGGTAGAGCCGATGCTCGCTGCCCGCGCCGATGCCAAGCAGATCAAAATCGACTGCGCGATTGATGATCCGATTCCGCCGTTCTTTGGTGATCTCTCGAAAATCTGCCGCATCGTGCTGAATCTCGGCATCAACGCCATCAAGGTTACGCCACCCGGCACCCCGCTGCATCTCTGGGCCAAGTCCACCGAATCAGGCGATGTCCAGATCGGTGTGACAGATGAAGGACCGGGCCTCAGTGCCGAGAGCCTGAACCTGATCTTTCAACGGTTCAAGCAGTTGGAGAGCGCGCAAACGCCCGGTGCCAAGGGATTTGGACTGGGGCTGAGCATCGTTAAACAACTGACGCAGATCAATTTGGGACGAGTGGAGGTAAAAAGCGCCCCGGATAACGGCAGTACATTTGCCGTGACTTTTCCCGCGGACAAGTTGAGAAATATCGTGACTTCTTACCTGCGAACGATCAGCACCCTCGATAAGCAGGATGATATCCGCGTGCTGCGAGCCACGTCATTGACACCGAATGTGCCGGCAGAGGAATTGCGCCGACTCATTTCGACGTTTTGCTATCCGATGGACATCGTGTTGGCGAACCCCGAGCAAGCAACGGTGCACGTAATTGGCGCGTCACGCGACGTTGAATCCTGGATTGCCAAGCTGCGATCGGAAATCTCGAACTTCCGCCGTGATGCCGGGGCGCCGCCCATCAACTTGGAGATCAAGCTCGCCGCCTCGTGGCCTTGGGACGCCGACGATTCAAAACTTCTTTCCAGGCTGATGGAGCTGGTAAAACCGGAATTGAGCCATGTCTGATCGCATATTGATTATTGACGACGATCCGCGCCTGGTGGAGGCGCTTTCGTTGCGGCTTTGCGCGCTGGGATACGAGGTCCGCACGGCATGTTGTGGCCGGGACGGCTTACACATTGCGAGAGAATTTCGCCCGCAGTTGATTGTATTGGACATCAATATGCCGCATATGAATGGCTATGAAGTCTGCCGACATGTGCGATCGGACCCGCACTTACACCACACGCCGCTGATTGTGTTGTCGGCGATCGATCACGATACCGCACGACAAGCCGCGCTGGCTGCCGGGGCTGATAAGTTCCTCGCTAAGCCGTATCTCGCCAGCCATTTGACGGCTGAAATTCGCGCCGCCATCGACGCAAGTGGGGTAGGCCTATTGAAATGATGAACTTTGGCACCACCGACCAACTTCGACGCACGCGCCAAGCTCACATTGCCGCAAGGGTAATCACCCTGTCGTTGATTTGTCCGCTGTTGTCGAACCCGGCCCGCGCGGAATCAGCAGCACCAGGCGGATCGCCAAGCGGCGCAAGTGATCCACTGATCGAATTCCTTCGCCGGGCGATTGACACGTCCGGGTTCACTCCGCAATGGGACAGTTCCAATTGGAGCCACGAACATGGGTGGCTCGAAGTGGGATCCGCCTTCGTGATTGGAATTGCATGCCTTGCGATGGGATTGGCATTGCTACACCTGGCGCGCCGTCGTTCCGGACATGCCCATTGCTCGCCTATCTATTTATTTGCGTTTTTCATCCTCTTCAACGGAATCACCTGTTTGCTCAATGCGTCAATGTTCTGGTGGCCCGCTTATCGGCTGACTGCGCTGATTACCACCGCAACCGCGGTCCTGGCATTGATCGCCTTCCTGTCCATGATCCCGATGATTCCAAGACTGGTCTCCCTGCGAAGCTCGGTGGAATTGCAAAGAGAGATCGTCCAGCGCCATCGCACCGAGATGGAATTGCGCCAAGTGCATGCCCAGTTAGAAGGCGTCATTGAACACCGAACCGCCCAACTCGCATCCAAAAACCGTGAAATGGAGCAGTTTCTGAACACGGTTTCGCATGACCTGAAAAGTCCGCTCGTCACCTGCATCGGGCTTACCTCCATGCTCCGTGAAGAGATCCACGAGGGACGATTACAGGAAACCGCCGACGTTCTGGACCGCATCGATCGTTCGATGACTCGCATGCGCAACTCGATCGAAGACCTGCTGGAACTAAGCAGACTTGGAAGGATTCAATTTGAAATGTCTGATGTGGACATGTCATCCATGGTGAACGCCTTGAAGGAGGAATTGCAACCTCGCCTCACCTCGGCGGGGATCGAATTGACCGTTCAGGATGGTTTACCCGTTGTTCAGGGCGATGCCCGTTGGCTGCGCGAGGTTTTCGAAAATTTGCTGACCAATGCGATCAAGTACGGTTGCGACGCACCGCAGCCTTCGATCGTTGTCGGATCGGACTTGCAGGATGGACAGGTCCTTTTTTTCGTACGTGACAATGGCAGCGGCATCGATTCAGCGCATCACCAAACGATATTCGAACCATTTCGGCGTTTATCCAGCGAGAAGGAAGGCAGTGGAATGGGCTTGGCAATCGTTGCGAGAATCATCGAAATGCACGGCGGCCGGGTCTGGGTCGAATCACGGCCCGGAAGCGGCGCCGCTTTCTGGATATCGCTGCCTTCTGTCGGCGAGTCCGCCGATGCCAACGTGCCACCGGCTCAAGTCGCAACAACTATTGGAGTTTAAGATGTTTCAACAACATATTACCCGTTCGTCGCCGCGCGTCCTGCTTGTTGAGGACGATCGCCGCCTGCTTGCGGCCATACAAACGCGGTTCGATCTGGCGGGTTATCGCTGCGTTGCCTGCGACAACGCCAGCGAAGCGATGCAGCAATACAGCGGCGGCGATTTCGACCTGGTTATCACCGATATCAATATGCGCGGCATCGACGGCATCGGCATCATCGGCATGATCCGCGAGCAGAACGACGTGCCCATTATCGTCATCAGTGGGCAGATCAATGCCTATGCACACGTGGTCGATACGTATGAGAACGTCCATTTCCTGGACAAGCCGTTTGGAATGGAACAACTAATGGCGTGCGCGCGTCAGGCACGCCATGGGCCACGACATGCAAGCAAATAACCGCGGAGAATATATTTTGACGATTAACTCGACAATATTCCCCCTCGCTCCGGCACTAGCGACAAACTCAGATCCGGCAGTGGTCCTGCTGGTAGACGATCAGCCGCTCGTCGGGCGCGCTGTGCAGGAGATGCTGCGGCCCGAGCCGGACATTCAGTTCCATTTTTGCAGCGACCCGTACCGGGCATTGGAACTGGCAATTCGTATTTCCCCAACTGTAATTCTACAGGACCTGTCCATGCCTAACATGAGCGGGTTTGAACTGCTCAATCGCCTGAGGACCGATCATCGCACGCAAGGAATTCCGGCAATTCTTTTGTCCAACGAGTCCGACCCGCAAGCCAAAGCGCAGGCCTTCGCGCTCGGCGCTGACGACTATCTCGTGAAGTTGCCCGACCGCGTTGAATTGATTGCGCGCATTCGCCGTCATTCGCGCAGCTTTTGGCGACAACAGGCGCGCGAGCGTGACGAGACCCGGCGCGCGGAAAACGAGCGGCGACTTCATCATGAGATCGTCGAAGCGGGACGTTATGTCGAGTCGTTACTGCCAACGCCAATCGAGCATGGGCCGGTCCAGACGAGGTGGCGTTTCTTGCCGTCGATGCGTCTAGGCGGCGATGCGTTCGGATTTCAATGGCTGGATGACGCACATTTCGCCTTCTATCTGCTGGACGTCAGCGGACATGGTGTTGAATCCGCGCTGCTTGCCGTCAGCGTGCTGAATATTCTTTCCTGCCGTGCGCTGGCGGATACGGATTCTCATGACCCCGCCGCCGTCATGCGCGCCCTGAATACTGCGTTCGACATGGAAAAGCATAATCGGCATTTTTTTACAATCTGGTACGGCGTTTACAACGTCTGGTCGCGCGAACTTGTCTTCAGCGGCGGCGGCCATCCGCCTCCCATGCTGTGCACTGGTGAATCGCGGCCGATCGTCTCACTCGAAACTCAAGGTATGCCGATTGGCGTTTTCGAACTGGCCCAGTTTGAAAATGAAAGGCTGACTCTTCCATCTCAGTCGCGAATCATTCTGTACAGCGACGGCGTCGTTGAGGTGGGCTCGCCTTCGGCCATGAAAGAGTGCCAGTCGGATTTTAAGGACTTCTTGAACCGCGAAGCAATGGAAAATGACATCGTCGAACGCATCGAACAACGCGCCAAGCAATTGGCGAACGATGGCGAATTCAAGGATGACTTTAGTCTGCTCCAGATCGATTTTGCATGATGTTCCACAAGGCCGGCATAAACCCCTTTGCAGCAGAATGTCGATCGACTGGCGATTACCGAAACAGAATTACTAGCGCGGTTACGGACCTTGTTTGTGGAGCACAAACAAGATCCAAAGTTTCAGGGGGCAAGGCAGGATAGGCTATGCTTGCAATCGAACCTGATGTGCATCCGGGAATCATGGTCGCGGAAGACGAAAGTGCCCTGCGGGAATTGCTTGTTTTGGTCCTGCAACATGCCGGCTTCAACGCTTTTCCCGTTACCAATCGCCGTGAGGCATGCGCCTGCCTGGCGGACCATAAAATCGACTTGATTCTGCTGGATATTGGGCTGGGAGACGAAAGCGGTATCGATCTCCTTAAGGAGGTCCGTACACGTCCGGATGGGAGTGAACTCCCGATTCTGCTTCTCACGGGCCATGCTGATCGGCGTACAGTGATGACCTTGGCACAACTTGGCGTACAGGAATATGTGCTCAAATCGCACTTTCATTTCGATGACCTGCTGTCTCGAATCAATCGGAATTTGGGCCGTAAACATGTTCTTGCCACGGGATCGGAAGCGCCACAGCGAACCGCTGAAGCCGCGGTTCCGACCAATCAGCCTGCGGACTTACTCACACCGCTGATTACCCGGGAGCGGATGCAAGAGCAGATCCAACGCTTTGCCGAGCTAAAGGCACTTTCACCAACGGTTACACAACTCCTGCATTTGACCGAGCGGCCCGATTGCTCGCTTGATCAGCTTGCCCGCATCATCAAGCAGGACCAGGTGATATCGCTTAAAGTGTTGAAAATCGCAAACTCTGTCGTTTATAGCCGCGGCGAACCGGTAGACACGATTCACAAGGCGCTGTCTCGCATTGGCACGGCGCAGATCCGACAACTTGTCTCCAACATAGCTGTTATTGACAACTTCAATGCGTCGGCGGCCAAAGAGCCTATTAACGTTGGATTGTTTTGGGAGCATTCGATTGCAACCGGGCTGATCGCTGCCGCCATAACCCGTACCCGCAACGGCGACGAGCGAGAGATCGACCGGGCCTTCACCGCCGGACTGCTTCACGACGTGGGACGTTTGGTTCTGGCCGAGCAGCTTGGTCCGATCTATCAACGCGTTCTCGATACGGCCAATCGTCTTCACCTTCCTCTGGACCAAGTGGAATCGCGCATGCTCCAATCCAATCATGCCGAACTCATGCAGCAAATCCTCAATTTCTGGCAGTTCCCAACGTCGCTAATTGAACCAATAGCCATGCACCATCTGCCGTTTGCTGCAGTCCAAGGCGCATCGCCTCATCATCCGGATGAAATCCACACGCTGTCGCTCGCCAACGCCTACGCTCATGCGATGCTTCTGGGTTCCAGCGGCAACGACTGCTTCCAGCCAGTCGATCACTTGGCGGAAAAACTGGATCTGAACGCCGACACGATCAAATTCATTGAGCGAGAAATCCCTGGTCAGACCATGGAAATGAAGTGTGCTTTCTATCAGATGTCCCCGCAGGAAAAGCAAGTGGAGTATCAGAATATTGCAATCAAACAATTTCGCCAGCCGCTCCGAACCCTATACACCGGCCCCGAACGCCCTGGGGACTCGTTCAAAATGCTCTTTGCACGCCTGTCAAATTCAACTGTTGACAAAACGCCCAACTTATCGGTTATGAACCTGACCAACATCCAGGATCGAGATGGCCTAACCAACGCGGTACTGGAAAAGGAAAAAAACGCCGGCGTGGCGCCGCTGCCTTTGTTGGTCATTTCGTCGTTTGAAAACGTTAAGCTCGATTCAAGGCTGCTGGCCCGGCGACCCCTCGCGATGCTCCCTGCGACGTTCACTCAAGGACAGTTGGTCGAGACGGTAAACGGACTAAGTCCGGCGAACTAAACCAATTATCCAGCCAGGCGAGCGACCCGCTGGGTTCAAGCATTCGTATATGGGCTTGCTTCGAAAAGTATTCAACAGCGTCCGATTTTTCCGCCCCCTTTCGCGCCGACCTCTGGTCTAAAGTCGATGTCTAAAAGTCTAAACTCGGCTGTCCAACTACATACACATATACAAGCGCACGAAATGAGGAGTGTGGAAAATTGGGCGCGGTAGGATTCGAACCTACGAAGGCAGAGCCACCAGATTTACAGTCTGGCCCGTTTGGCCACTCCGGAACACGCCCGTTTCGGATTTTCTCCGCAACGTCAGTATTGACCGAAGTTAATCGTTTTTCAACCCGCTGGACTTCAACACCCTTTTTCGGCAAACTTACCCCTCTTTCGCGGACCTTCGGGATTCTGGTTCGCTGAAGGCGGGGAAAACGGCTGGAAAAAGGAGTAGTGAGAATGACAAGTCGATCGATTCTATCAAGCCTGCTGGTGCTGATGCTGGCAGGCTGGGTGCTCGCTCAATCGCCGGATGTGACGACCAATACTTACAAAGAGCAGGTCGTCGTCGAACGAACAACCACCACTCGTGAAACGCAAACCACGACGCACGTCGTCAAAGCCAACTATAAATGTGCGATCTTCGTCGCCAACCGTGCGGACCGGGTCGATGATTCAAAAGTGCTGGCCATGCAAGATCTTCTGACTGGCTACGCGACCGACAATCATTTCACAATCGTCGCGCGGGAAGATGTCCTCAACGCGGTCGCCAACCTCGCAGATGCCGGCCCCAACCAGGGCAACAGCAACTTGGCGGGGGCAAAACTGGATCAACTGCTCAGCAACAACAGCTCGGCATTGAGGTTGGCACAAAATCTCAATTGCGACTACGTGCTGATGGTGACGATCACGTCATTCGGAACGGACAGGCAGAACTTTCGTGATAATCGGACCGGCGTTGATCTGGCGTTATCGAAAAGCCAGATGCGGGCAACCTATCGATTGCTCGATGGCACGACCGGCGGCGCCGTCACGGCCGGCGTGGCGACAGCTTCGGTCGAGGACCGGGTGGATTCGCGATCGAGCATTACCCGTCAAAATGTGATCGACGACCTGATCGATGCAACCGCAATGGATATGGCGAAAATGCTCGACAGGGCCGCCCGCGCCGGCAGCATCACCGCCCCGGTCGCACCGGGCGAAGATGTCAATTTTCAAGTCAACTGCAACATCGCTGATCTATCGATCCCTGATGTGATCAAAAATGACCGAGGCGAACGAATTCTCGGGCCCGGCCGATATCGGCTGGACGCCCAAGCCGTCGCGGTTGAAGTCGATGGCATGGTGGTTGGCACCTCGCCGGGGCCGTTCAAGATCAAGCCAGGCATGCACAAACTTCGCCTGCGTCGCGATCTGCTCAGCGACTGGGAAGGCACGGTCAACATCGCCAACGGCACGACACTGGATATTGCGATGAAGTTCAACGACCAGGGTTATTCGCGGTTCAAGGATTTGACCGCATTTACCGAGCATTTGAAGCAAGGCTCGGCATTGACCGAGGCGGACATCAACGCAATCAACGGCTACGCCAAGATGCTCGAGCAAAGTCACATTCGCTGGGACGTGAATCAATACGTGCATAACGACGTTCGCGGCGATGTGGACATGCACTCGAGCGGGCCGGGCGGGCCGGGCATGCCGGCTGCGCCTCAACCCTCGACGCCTCGTCCTTGAAACAGTTCTGTTCTGAAGGAGCATTGAAAATGAAATTCGCATTCCCACGCAACTGCGTTGTTGCCCTGATGCTGGCCGTATTTGGTTCGATTTCAATGGCGCAGGATGCGCCAACGATCAAACAGGTCGGCATTGGCGAAGTAACTCCGACCAAGTCGCTGCACGATCGCATGGCTGCCACCGGGCAGAACGACAGCATCAATCATCTGGTCGATTCGCTGAACGAACATTTGCTGGTCTCGTTTCAGGGAACCAATAAGTTCAAGATCATCGTCAAGCAGGACCTGGCCAAGGTTCTGGAGGATCAGGGAATTCCGACGGGAATCGTTCGCGACCCCAGCGATCGCAAAAGCCTGCCGGGCAAGATCAAAGGGCTGGATTATCTGGTTCTTTGCGCCGTCACCGATTTCAAGGACCTGAAACAAAGCATCAACGTGCAGAGCACCGGAATCACCGCCAGCCTTCGGCAGGTGCAGGCGACCATGATCATCAAGATTTACGACACGACGACCGGCGAATTGATCTCGGCTGTCGATGTGCCGGTCCGGCAGGATGAAAAAGGAACGGTCCGCAACGTTCAGTCGGGCATGACCAACGGCGCACCCGATGATTCGCTGATTGAAGGCGTGGTCAAGGAACTGGCGGAACGCTCGGCCCTGCGGGTCGTGGATGTAATCTACCCGCCCAAGGTCGCACAGATCGCCAACGGAACGGTCTATATCAATCGCGGCGAAGGAAGCGGCGTTTTGCGAGATCAGATTTGGACCGTATTCGCGGCAGGCCCGGAGATTCGCGACCCGGACACCGGTAAGGTGCTGGGCAAGGAGGAAGTTGAAGTCGGCGAAGTTCGGATCAGCGACGTAATGGGAACCATGTCAAAAGCAGTTGTACAAGGAGACAACCGGGGCATCGCAGCCGGGGCGATTGTGCGCCTCAAGAGCGATCCGACGCCGCCGGGATCATTGCCCCGCTAATGCAATTCGCATCGCGGACCATTTCATTTCAGGGTAAGGAGCAGACACAGATGAACGGATTCTCTCGGTGTGCGATCAGAAGCATCACTCTTCTGATCGGAGCGGCGTGGTTGAGCGGCTGTGGGATGGCGTATAAACAGTCGATCGTCAAGATTGCCCAGCCGTATCAGCAAGGCGCATATGCCATCGCTGCCGCCAACGCGGTCAAGGCAGCCCAGGACACGGAAAAGAACAACCATCACGACCGGCTGGCCTTGCTGCTTGAGGAAGGCACAACGCTAAGAACCAATACGCAACTCGCCCAGAGCACGCAGGCATTCGACGATGCCGACCGGATGTTCGAGCAATTTGACCAAAAAGCGAAGGTTCGACTCAGTCGCGAGGCCTACGCGGCATTGGTCAACCAGGCAGCCCTTGATTACGAAGGCTACGGCTATGACCGAATCATGACCAACGTGTATAAGGCGGTGAATAATCTGGAAGCCGGCCGGATCGATGATGCCCGCATCGAAATTCACCGCATCGCCGAATCACAGGTCGCATGCGAGGAACGGTATAAGGACAAAATTCAGCACGATGAAGAGGAAGCACAAAAGCTTTCGAAGGAAAAGAACGTCAATGTTGATATGAAGCGCGCTCAAAGCGATCCAAAATACCAGGCCGGCGAAAAGCAGGTGTTCGCGGATTTTGCTGATGTTCAAAACGAAACCCCGCTGGACAATTTGTCACACAAGCGCTTGTATGACAACCCGTTTGCCGAATATCTGCAGGGGTTGTTCTATCTGTACTCCGGCTCGGGCGGCGACCATGAAGTCGGACGCGTCGCCCTGCGAAACGCTGCCGGCATGATGCAAAACAACCAGTTTGCGGTGGAAGATGCACGGCTGGCGGATGAGAACTCGGCCGGCGCTTCACCTCGAACATACATAGTCTTTGAAACCGGCGTGTCTCCGTCGCGAAGCCAGATCCGCATCGATATCCCGGTCTTTTTGTACAACGTGGCCATTCACGACACTCGGGTCGATTACGTCGGACTGGCATTCCCCAAGCTCGACAAGATCGATAATCAAACACCATTTCTTAACGTGGGCGTAGGCAATACCAACTATCAGACGCAGTTGATGGCCGACATGGATAAGATCGTCGCCCGCGAATTTAAGAACGACTTCCCCGCCATTCTGACCCGCGCGATTATCGGAGCGGTGATCAAGGCGGGCATCAATGCCGGGGTGGCTGAAGCAACCAAAAATCAGGACGTCTGGGTGCAATTGATCGCCCGCGGCGGAACGGTCCTATATGCCGCCGCCACCAACGAGGCGGACGTTCGCACATGGCGAACCCTTCCCAAACACATACAGATTGCCAGCTTCCCAACCCCGGCCGACGGAGCGGTTCGACTCAGCCTGCCTAACGGAGCACCAGTGGCGACTGTCAAAGTTGTTGCAGGCAAGGCCAACATGATCTGGGTGCGTAATTCCAGCGTCACGGCTCCCTGCGTGGTTCGAGCGTTCCTTTTGAACTAATACGGAGTAATCGATGAAATTTGCAATTGCATTGGTCGGATTGGCTCTGATTTGCGGCTGTGCTAAGACCGTCAACAGCGTCAATATCAGCCATGAAGGTAGTTACGACTGGATCAAAACCGACTCTTCACTGTCGGACATCGCCAGCGTCGTTCGAGTAAACAAGGTTCGCGAGCAGGATCTGCTTCACGTGCAGGTGGAGGTGATGAATACCGGCAGCTCACCACAGGTGTTCCAGTATCGGTATATCTGGATCGACGGGAACGGGTTTACGCTTCAGTCGCCGACGTCGGCGTGGCAACGGAAATTCATCCAAGGCAAACAGACGGTGTCGATTGACGGCGTGGCGCCCGATACGCGCGTCGCGGATTGCCGTCTTGAGATGAAGCGGACCGACAAGTAGCATCGACTTAACATTCGACACTTAAAATAAGGAATTCAAACATGTTTCAAAACTCCATGATTCTTGCGTGCGGCCTGTGTCTTTCCGGTGCGATGCTTTTCGGCGCAGTCGCCGGCTGTGAATCGGAACCGCAGGTCCGCCAGGTGTCCGAGGAAAGCTCGCTGGTTTCGACAGGCTTGGATATTCAGGATTTTCAGGCAGCCGCAACTCAATTGACCAACCAGATGTTGGCTGCCCCGCGTGTGCAGGAACAGCTTGCCACGATCATGCAGGCCAACGGCGGTAAAAGGCCGTATGTGAAGATCAGCCGGATTCGTAACGATACTACATTGAAGATCAACATGGTAGACTACTTTGTTGAACCCATTGGTGAAGTTTTCACCAACAGCGGGAAGGTCGATTTCATGTCCGAAGACCAAACCTCCAGCGACACTGCCGCGGCCCAAGAGATGCTTCAGGGTCGTCAGCCCCGCCTCCCGGATCTGGTGCTGTATGGCACGGTCAGCCGGCTTTCAACGGCCAGCGGCGACACTCGCCAAAACGCGTATAGTTTTCGCCTGAAGCTTTCAGATACCACGACAGGCACGGACTTTTTCTCGGGCAGCAGCCAGCCGATCCTGAAACAACGTCGTCGAGGCGGCGTGTCGTTGTAAGAATGTTCCAAACGTAGCCATGAATCGCGATGCGATTAGAGGGCCCTTGATCAAGCTGCTCGTCGCGCTGGCGGCGGTGGCGGCGATTGGCTTCTACATCTACCTCAACGCCGGGCTGCCCGATCCGAGAGAACAGGATCGGGTCGGGCCGCTCACCGGCGAATTTTCCATCATCAAGCCCCGCGATTGGGATTCCAGCGTCGCCTACGCCGTGCCGCCGTTTCCTTATCCGGTTTACATCGAAATCATGCCGGCAAAAAGAGTCGGCAAGGGTTTGAAACTTTTCGCCGGGCGAATGCGCAACGCGCCCGACGTCGCCAAATTCAAAGCCAACGGCATGTACGATGCGACTTTCCAAGGTCAACCGGCTTTGGTCTTCAGCGGCATCGGCAAACAGGAATTTGTCTGGCAGGCGATTTTCCAGCGAGGCAGCGCATGGTATGAAATTGCCCTACACGTCAATACGATAATTGACGATGTGCCGCACAGCGACTGGTGGCCTTACATTGAAAGCTTCAAGTGCAACCCACTGCCGCCCACCACGGCAGAATCAATCAAATAGTTTGGATTGGAAAAATGATTCTCGGTTGCCCACCCGCGGGTCAGAAATTTGACCGCGCCTTTCTTATTTCAATTGCTTGCAATCGACCACCGTTGCTCATCCGGGTCAAGCTGCGCATTAACTTCAAAGTGCGAACGCGGCTTCGCTGAACAGCGAACCTTCTTCCACCTCAACCTGCTCAGCCATAAGCAATGCACGGGTTTCGTGTCCAAAACCCTTGAGATGAAATTCGACTTCGTATGCGATGCTTGGTGCAAACCAGGTACTGCGAACAACGCCGATTTCCCCACGAATCAGCGCCAACTCGGGTATGTCGGTTCTCAAGCGGACGTAATCATCAACATGCGGCTGCCTCATTGGAGTCCTCCTACGACTCGAGCAAGCCTGCTGTCCCGATGCATCATCCATGATGCATTGTCTTCGACCATCCTGGATCTTCGAGAACACCCGGCCGCGATTGGTGCCGGGTCCCACGGAAGAATCCGCAGCCCAGCATACATCTGTTTCGCACTGTTTCAAGCATTTCGTACAATTTCGCGAAATGCTCTTGTCCCGTTCACAACTCCACCGGCATTTGCTTGCATGGTACAGAAAAAATAAACGCCCGCTTCCGTGGCGGTCCTCGACTGGCCATCAGGTTAGCCCTTACCACGTATTGGTTAGCGAGGCGATGCTTCAACAGACACAGGTTGCCACCGTCCTCCCATATTTCGATGCGTTTATATGTCGGTTCGTTACGCTGGAAGATCTGGCCGCCGCTGACGAGCAGCAAGTGCTTAAGCTTTGGCAGGGCTTGGGCTATTACTCCAGGGCTCGCAACCTGTTAGCCGCCGCGAAGCAGATCGTCGCCGAGCACAACGGGCAAATTCCTCGCGATGTTGAATCGCTGCTTCGGTTACCGGGCATCGGTCGATACACCGCGGGAGCCATCGCGTCGCTCGCATACAATGTGATCGCGCCCATTCTTGATGGCAACGTCGCGCGGGTTCTCATTCGGCTGGACGGAATTCGATCTTCCGTTCATGACCCTGAAACCCGTAAACGGCTATGGGTGCGGGCTGAAGAAATCCTTCCCGCCAAACACTGCGGCGACTTCAATTCAGCCCTGATGGAACTGGGCGCGACCATTTGCACGCCAAAAAATCCCAAGTGCCTGGTCTGTCCGATGCAAGCTGGCTGCGAGGCGTTTGCACAGGGGATTCAGGAGCAGATCCCCCTGCCACGTAAAAGTCGCGCGGTTCCACTGGTGCGTCGGCGAACTTTCTGCATCAGGCGACCGAACCGCAAATGGTTGATCGAACAGCGACCTGCAAACGGCCGCTGGGCAAACCTCTGGCAATTCGTAACGGCCGAATCGGAGGAATCACCCGTAACAGCCAAAACCGTCCTCGCCGCTACGGGTGTTAAAGCCGATGTTCCAAAGCATCTGGCCGTCATAGAACATTCACTTACCCATCGGCGGTATCGATTTGACGTGTATCTGTGCGACGTTCGCGGGCCGGTCGGGAAATACCGCGCCCCAGGCAGGCCGCGGCGCTGGGTGCGGCTGGACGAACTGAGCGCTTACCCCCTTTCCCGCCCGCAATTGCAGATTGCCAATCTGCTTGCGCGGTTGTGATAAAAGGCCCGTTTTGCCCGCGTCACGTGCATATCGTATATCCCCAACAGACCGATTCGCGGTTTGGATCGGATGCAACCATGAACGAAATCGAATTTGAAACCGCGCCTTCTCCCGAGCGACCTCGCACGGCCACGGTGATTGGCCTGCTGGCAACCACTGCGGCCGTGCTGAGCTACCTGGGAACTTACGCGTTATCCAACGCGCTGGTCGCCGCTGAGGTGCTGCGTCCCTGGCCCAAGGACCACGATCCCAGACCAATCCGATTTCTCATCGGCTTTGTCGTGCTCATTGCCATTTTCTCGATAACTGGCTTCGTCGCCCGCTTCATGAGCACCCGGCAAATGCGACAGATCGAGGAAATGGAGACCGAAGAATAAGACAAGGGGACAAGGGAGACCTGGGGATTGAGCAAATTCGATTTTCCCCTTGTCCCCCATCCCCTTGTCTCCTTGTCCCAGGCAGCCGGCGCTGGCGAGGCACGAAGAGAAGGGACGGCGGCTTTGCTGGCACCCCCGACCGGCCCGCTTCGTGCCTCGACATCGCTTGAATGACAAGGAATCGGTTTGACTATTTAACCCCACCGCTTGCGGCGGGTTTGAGCGATCGAAACCCGCCGCAAGCGGCGGGGCTAAATAATTCTTCGTAAACAAACCGTATCCCCTGAACTACACAGTTGCAGTCATATCAAACCGATCCAGCGCCCCCGCCAGTTGTTGCGTGACCAGAGACAGGTTCACATTCGAATCCACATACCCCTCGGTTTGCACGAGCGCATCGATGGCCTGGCAGACTCGTTCCAGATTGTGCGCATCGTCAGCAAATCCAGGAAG